>CAYYQO010000099.1:0-11646 GCA_964473845.1 uncultured Aeromicrobium sp. | reverse complement strand
CCGCGACCGATCGAACCCTGCAGGATCGCCGGCAGCGCCCGCGCCGAACCGGCCGCGTCGACCAACGCCTCCTGCACCGAGTGCGGGTCGGTCGGATCGGCGGTCAGCACGATGGCCTTGGTCAGGTTGCCCTGCCACATGACGTCCGGTGACAATTGGCGACGGATGTCGAACAGGCTCGTGACGCGGCCCGGGTCGATCTTCAGCCCTTCGGCCGCCATGGCCCGGGCGATGGCCGCGGTCATGAGCGACGTCACCGTCAGGCCCTTCATCTCGGACTTGCGCCACTGGTGGAACTGGGCGACCTGCTCCTTCTCCAGGGTCGAGGCGATGCCGACGATGTGCGGCGCGGGCTGCACGGCGGCAGAACCGGCCGGGACGGGCTCGGGAGCCGGGGTCGCCGCGATGCGACGCCAGTCGCCGAGGTGTCCACGGAGTTCGCGCATCGTGGCGCGCGCCACGACCCCCAAGCCGGCCATCGGCTCGAGCGTGCCGTAGCGCTCGAATTCACCGGTGGCGAACGCCGTGTACGTCGTCGAGAACGTCAGCCCGTCGCCCACGAGGTGCGCCATGTCGATGCCGAGCCAGCGCGGTCCGACCCGGATCACGACGGGCAGCGGCGAATGCCGGGGCAGCAGCCGGTCGGAGAGCCACGACACGGCTCCGTCGCGGGGGTCGGCATCGTCCGCCACGATGACGTCCATGGCGTGCGCCTCGCGGTCGGCCGGGTCCACGGGGTACCAGCGGGTCCGCGTCGCGTCGAGCCGGCAGGCCAGCTTGTTCCGCGGGTGACGCCGCATGAACGCGACGTAGCGCTCGCGCAGGTCGTCGACGTCGATCGGCTGGAGGTCGTAGACGACGCCGATCGTGCGGGCCTCGCGCCAGCCCCGGTCCAGGGGGGAGAGTGAGTAGTCGCGCATCAGGGGTCCTTCCGAGAGGTCACGGCGTCGTGGGGGCTGTACACGGCGGCGGTGGCAGCTGCGACATCGTCCCATCGCGGAACCTCCGCCGGTACGGTGCGGCCCCGACCGAGAGTCGCGCACAGGGCGTCGGCGACCGAGGCCGGCGAGAGTTCGGAGACGATCGTGGCCCGGTCCTGGAGGTACGCCTCCGCGATCTCGCGGTGGGCCGGCAGGTCGCTCAGGACCACGCGGGCACCGCCCGCCGCCGCCTCGAGGGGCGCGATGCCGAAGGCCTCGTGCTCGGACATCGAGCCGAGCACGGTCGCTGTGGCGAGCCATCGGTCGACGGTCAGGTCGTCGACCCGGCCCAGCAGGTCGATGCGGTCGGCGGCGCTGCCGGCATCGGCGAGAGCCTGCAGTCCGGCACGTGCGGGGCCGTCGCCGATCACGACGAGCCGGGCCGGAGCCGGGACGTGGTCCATCGCCCGGACGAGCAAGTCGATGCGCTTGTAGCTCTCGACCCGTCCCAGGCTGATGATCGTGGGCGGTTGGTCGAGGAAGGGCCGCGCCGCGCGGATGCGCTCGGACTCGACGCCGTTCGGGATCACCGTGGTCTTGCCGCGCGCCTTCGGGTGGTCGCGCACGAGGTGCTGCTCCTCGGCGGCCGAGACGCACACGATCGCATCGGCGTTCGCGAAACAGCGCCTCGCCAGCAGCCGGTATCCGCGGTGCAGGAGGCGAGCTGCGGGGGAGTGTCCGCCACCGTGATAGTGCGGCGTGAAGACGAGCCGCCGGCGACGGCGCAGGGCAGCCAGACCGGTGGACGCGTGATAGCTGTGCACGTGCACGACGTCGTACTGGCGATGCGGCCGTAGGGCGGCCCACACCAGGCGTGGCGAGAGCGACATGGCCGACAGCGACCAGGCCGGGTAGGTCGTGACCCGCACGCCGTCGACCTGGACCACCTCGACCCTGCGGACGCCGCGGCGGGCCGTCAACACGTCGACGTGCCAGCCGAGGCGGACCAGCTCCGTCGCGATCGCGCCGACGTGGGCTTCGACACCGCCGAGGTTGGGTGGATAGCCCGGACTCACGATGAGCGCGCGCCGCGCGGTCACGCTGCCTGCTTCGCGGCGAGGACGAGGTCGGCCAACCGTTGGTGTCCCTCGATCGTCAGATGGACATCGTGCAGCGTGCAGAAATGGGTGAGTTCGCAGATCGTGGCCGTGCGGACCGGAACCGTCCCGAAGTCCTCGGTGTCGACGGTCTTGGTCGGCGGGACGTAGGCGTCGAATTCGTCGGTCACGTCGACGAAGGTCGCGTCGTGTTCGGCATACACCTCGGCCAGCGCGGGGTTCACGATGTCGCGGAAGAGTTCGATCGAACCGTCGACCTTGGCGTCGGATGCGGGCCCCTTCAGCGCCTCGCCCAGCAGCACGTCCGGGTAGGTCAGACCGATCACCGGGACGTCGTCCCCGATGCGCTGGCGCACCTGCGCCAGCAGGTCGTCCAGTGCCGTGCGGACCTTCGTCATCCCCTGTTCCGCGCACGCGCGCCAGCCGTCGTCCTGGGGACAGGTCTGGAAGTCGTTGCCGCCCAGGACGATCGTCACGAGTCTCACCTCGCTGCCGTGATCGTCGAGGAACGCCATCACCGATTCGAGCTCGGGGCCGCTCACGGTCGGAGGTGCGTGCGGCGGGCGGGCTTCGGCGACGCAGGGTTCGCCGGTCACGAAGTCGTGCGCCGAGATGCCCGAGCAGGCGTGGTTGACGAGTTCGAGGCCGGACTCGGTCGCCACCTTCCACGCGAACCCGTCCCGGGTGTTGCGGGCCTCCCCGTCATCCGTGGCGGGCTGGTAGCCGGCCGCGTAGGAGTCGCCGATCGACAGGTAGTACCCGTCGGCCGTCGCGGTGGCCCCGTCGGTGACCGTCCGGTCGTCCTCGTCCGAACTGCATGCGGTGAGCAGGCCGGCCCCGAGGAGGGCGGTCAGGAGCCACGTCGCGGGCAGGCGGGAGAGGGCAGTGGTCACGGGCACGACGGTAACCACGGAACCTCGATCAGTTCAGCCGTTTGAGCGCTGCAGCGGCTCAACGTGAGGAACGTCACTACGAGTTACAGGTGATTCGCAGGACGCCCGTTCCAGAAGTTTGTAGCGTCAGCGTCGAGCCCTGCGGTGCGCGGGACTCGTCCACATCGAGGGGGAGCACGCATGACGTCATTGTCGATCGTTATGCCGGTCTTTAACGAGGAGCGCACCGTCGCCTTCGCCATCGACCGCGTGCTGCGCGTCGACTTCCCGTGCAAGGTCGAACTGATCGTCGTGAACGACGGCAGTTCTGACCGCACCGCCGAGATCATCGACGGCTACGCGGGGCCCGGTGTCGTGATCCGCCATCTCGAGGTCAACCAGGGCAAGGGCGCGGCCGTCCGCGTGGGCGTGCACCAAGCGCGTGGCACCCACATGATCATCCTCGATTCCGACCTGGAGTACACGCCCGAAGACATCCCCGCGATGCTGCGGCCGGTCTTGCGAGGCGAGGCCAATCACGTGTTCGGCACGCGGATCTTCGGGCTGAACTCGCGCTTCACCTCGTTGAAGTTTGCGGTGGGTGGCCGGGCTACGACGTTCGTGGCCAACCTGTTGTTCGACTCCTGCGTCACCGACATGCACACGTGCCTCAAACTGCTCCCGGTCGCGGACTTCAAGGCGATGCCGGTCAACGAGCACGGTTTCGGCCTCGACACCGAGATCGTGGGATACCTGCTGCGCGACGGGGTGCGCCCGTACGAGGTCCCGATCTCCTACCTGGGCCGTACGGTCGACGAGGGCAAGAAGATCTCGTGGCGCGACGGGTTCGAGTGCCTGCGCATCCTGGCGCGCATCCGCCGCCGGCGTGCAGTGCGCCTGCCGGTCGGATCGTCTCCCATCGCGCTGCCCGCGGGTCCGGTCACGATGCTCGAGCGGTGGAACGTCCGGCCCACGGAGATGGAGGGCCGCCCCTTCGCCCCCGCCAGCGGTGATGCGGCAGGCCTGCAGTCCGGATGAGCCGTTCGGTCCTCGTCGTCGGGCCGGGATTTCGCTTCTTGGGCGGAATCTCGGTCTACACGTGCCGACTGGCCAATGCACTGGCCGCCGAGAACCGGGTCGGGGTCCTGGTGCTCGATCGACTGATTCCCGCGCGCTTCTACCCCGGCGGGGCGCGGGTCGGCAACCAGTTGACGTCCTTGGAGTACGACCGGTCGGTCACCCGCTACGGTTCGATCGACTGGTTCTGGTTCCCCAAGATCGTTCCTGCGCTGTGGCGGCTCGTACGCCACCGGCCCGACGTCATCGTGCTGCAGTGGTGGACCGCCGCCGTACTGCACACGTACCTGCTGATCGCGCTCGTGGCCAAGGTCCTGCGCATCCGGGTCCTGATCGAGTTCCACGAGACCCAGGACACCGGCGAAGCGGGAGTCCGTGGCGTCGCCGCGTATGCCCGGCTGGGCACGCCGCTGCTGTTGCGGTGGACCGCGGGGGCGCTCGTGCACAACGAGCACGACCTGGAGTTGTTGCGCGGCACGTACGGAGCGAAGCGGATCGACCGGCTCGCCGTGCAGATCGCCCCGCACGGACCGTACGACCACCTGGCCACGACCGAACCGATCGAGCGGGCCGCCGGGGACACCGCCACCCGGCTGCTGTGCTTCGGGCTGATCCGCCCGTACAAGGGCACCGAGGACGCGGTGGCCGCCCTCGATGCGATGACGGCCGAGCAGGCTGCCGATTTCAGGCTGACCGTCGTGGGCGAGACGTGGGAGAACTGGACGCTCCCGGCTGAACGGATCGCCGCCAGTGCCCACTCGTCACGGATCGATTTCGTGAACCGTTACGTCAGCGATGCCGAAGCGGCCGAGTACTTCGCCGACGCCGACGTCGTGGTGCTGCCGTACCGCCGAGGGTCGGCGAGCGGCCCTCTGCACATCGCGATGGCCCAGGGCCTGCACGTCGTGATGTACGCGACGGGCGGACTCGTCGATGCCGTGCGCGACTATGCCGGGGTGACCCTCGTGCCGCAGGACGATGTCGCCGCGTTGACGCAGGCGTTGCTGGCGGTGCGCGAACGCCGGGCCGAGCGCTTCGACGACCCGCATTCGTGGGACCAGACCTGTGCGGCCATCGAACGGCTGGCGGCGGCAGCGACATGACCGACACCGCGGTGGTGCGGCCGCCGGTGCTCGTCGACGAGTCGACCCTGGCGACTCCACCTCCCACGTCCCGCGTGCTCCTGCTGGGGCTGACCTCGGCGGGTCTGCTGCTGATCGCCCTGTCGTTCCGGCTCGCGGCCGAGGGCCTGCCGGCGCAGCTGTACTACGTCGTGTTCTGGATCGGCATGTTCGCGACACTCGTTCCCATTGCGCTCCGCGCCGTGGCGGCGGACGCCAACCGTCGCGACCGACTCATGGCGCTGACGCTGTTCGCCGTCGCCTCCGGATTCCCGAAGTTCCTGCGCAATGCGGGATCGCCGCTGTACCACGACGAATATGCGCACTGGCGAGAAGCGATCGACGTGCTGGACTCAGGCGCGTTGTTCGTGCCGAACACGTTGATCCCGATCGTCCAGCAGTTCCCGGGGACGTCGGCCGTGACCGCCGTACTGCACCTGCTGTCGGGGATCTCGGTGTGGCACGCGGGCGTCCTGGTCGTGCACATCATGCACGCGGCGGGCATCGTGGCCGTCTTCGTCCTGGTCGAGACGTGCCTGCGTTCGTCACGGGCCGGGGCGATCGGCGGGATCGTCTACGCACTCAACCCGTCCGCGATCTACTTCGACACGCAGTACGCCTACGAGAGCATCGCGATCAACTTCTTCCTGTGGATCCTGGCGCTGGGCGTCCTGGCATCGCGGACGAGAAATCGCCGGCGGCGCTACGGACTGCTGGCGGCGGCGCTGATGCTGTGTGCGGCGACCATCGTCACCCACCACCTGACCTCGGTGTTCCTCATCGCCGCGCTGGTCGGGATGGTCGTCGTGGCGCTGCTGTGGCCGTGGGTCCGGCGGTGGGGTCGTACCGACGCGCCGGCCTTGCCGCCCCGCGGAGAACGGCGGGTGTGGCTCGTCATGCTGGTGGGTTTCGTCCTGTTGTGCGTGGCGTGGGTGGCGTGGGCGGCGCCGGCCACGATCGAGTACCTGCGGCCGTACTTCGGTGGCTCCGTCGGCGAGCTCAATTCGATCGCCCGCGAGGACGGCAGCAGCGGCCGCACGTTGCTGGCGGCCAGCGTCCAGCCGGTGTGGGAGCGTGCCCTGACCGCCGCCGCACCGATGCTGTTGGGCATCGTGGCGCTGGTCGCGGTGTGGAGCGTCCTGCGCCACCGTGAGCGCTGGTACTCCACCGCCGTCGGGATCATGGCGTTCGGCCTGATCTACTTCCCGGCCGTGCCGTTCATCTTGGCCCCGTCCGGCGCGGAAGGCGCTCGGCGATCGTGGGGCTTCACCTATGTCGGGGTCGCGCTGATCGTGGCCTTCGTCCTGCTGCGGGCGCCCGGACGATGGTCACCGCGTACGCGCGGAGCCTGGGCCGCCGTCGGCTTCTCGATCTTGCTGATCGGCAACGTCGGCGGCGGACTGAACGACCCGTACCGCTTCCCGGGGCCGTGGCAGTGGGGCACCGACACGCGTTCGGCCAGTCCCGAGGCGCGTGCCGTGGCCGAGACCCTGCAGGCGCAGGGTGGCCGGGTGCGGGTGGTCACCGACGCCTACACGAGCTTGCAGTTGGCCGCCTACGGCGGTGTGGACGTTGCGCACCCCTCGCTCGGATTCCCGGCGTGGGAGTTGGTCCAGCGCAACGACGACCCGTCGCCCGAACTGGCGGCGATGCTGGCGACCTCCCACTACGACTACCTCGTGGTCGACGTCCGGATGGCGCAAGAGGATCCGTTCAACGGGCACAACTTCGGCCAGCACGACCCGCTGCTGACGCTGCGGACCCCGGTCGAGAACCTGGATCGCCTCGATGACGTTCCCTGGGCCTCGCGGATCATGACGACCGAGCACCTACGGGTGTACCGGCTCGATCTGCAGTTGATCGGTCGCCAGGTGCACGAGGCGCAGCGGGGCACGTCATGAAGGGCCAGCGCGCCACGCCGGCCTCACCCGCGCGCTGGGCACTGCTGTCGCTGGCGGCCGTGGTGCTGGCGGCCGCGTTCATCGCCGTGGTGCCGATCGGTTGGCTCGCGGCTCCGGCAGCCGGGGTGTTCATCTGGGTCGGTGGTGCGGCGGCCGTCTCCCTGCTGCTCGGCGACCACGGACAGGGCCGGTTCTTCCACGGGATGCTCGGGCTGGTGTTCGGCATCGTGCTGATGCTGTTCGTGGCGCTGTTCCTGCACTACGCCGGCATCGGCATCACGCGGGCGTCGGCGCTCGTGGCGACCACGGCGGCGACGGGTGTGCTCGTCGTGACGACCGCCGTCTTCCGGCGCGAGACCGTGGGTGTGGGGTACCTGCCGCTGACTGATGCGATCGCGGCCGTCGTCGCCGCCGCCGTCCTGATCGGCACGGTCGGCTTGTCGATCGCCATCCAGGACCGGCCCGTGCACCGCTTCGAGGTGCTCACGCTGATCGAACCGCACGGCACGGCCGATCTCGACGATCGCACGGTCCGGGCCGGGGGACGCGTCGACATCGGTTTTGAGCTGCGCAGCCACGGCTATCCGATCCTGGGCAGCGTGCGGGCCAGGGCCGCGCTGGGATCGGCCAAGTCCGGCGAGCTCCACATCGCGGCGATGCCGACCGACGACAGCGGCACCGGCTTCCGGGGGACGACCTCGGTCCGCGCACCCGATCGCGCCGGACGGTACCGATTGCTCGTGGGTGTGTCGTTCGTCGGGCCTGACGGCGAGCGCATTCGCCGCTACGTGACGACGGTGGTGATCGTCCGGTGAGGGGACGCGACCTGGTGAGTGACCCGGTCGTCCGCAATAGCGCGGCGATCATGGGCAGCACTCTCGTGACGTCGGGCCTGGGCTTCGTCTTTTGGTTGGTCGTGGCGCGCTGGGCCGATCCGACCACGAGCGGCACCGGTGCCGCCTTCGCGAGTGGCGTGCAGTTGTTGGCGCTCGTTGCCAGTGTCGGAGCGGCAGCGGCGTTGGTCGAGTGGCTGCCCAGGTCCCGCGACGATCGCGAGTGGCGTCAGTTGGTGACGGTCGGGACGGTCACCGCCATCGGGACGAGTGCCATCGGTGGTGCGCTCGTCGTCGGGTCGACGGCCCTCGGCCTGCCGATCGTTCCCGGGTTGGACCGACCGGTGGCCGCGATCCTGTTCGTCGCGTCGGCGGTGCTGTTCTCGATCGGCACCGTGCTGGACTACGTGTGCGTCTCCCAGAACCGCGGACTGTTGTTGCTGGGGCGCAACACCGTCATGTGTGGGCTGCGCATTCCCGTCTTCGCCGTGTTGTTCACGTCGGTGGGCGGCACGGATGCGATCTTCTGGGCATGGACGATCGCGATCGCGATCTCGGTGGTGCAGGGCTGGATCCTGTTCGGTCGTCGTGGCGAGCACACCCTGGTGCCCGATACGGGCCGCCTGCGCGAACACCTGTGGAACATGCGCCATTCGCTCGTCGGCCAGCACCTGATCACCGTCACGGCGATGCTGCCGGGATATGTTCTGCCGCTCATCGTCGTCGCGCGGCTGGATGCGGCCCAGAACGCCTACTTCTACATCACGTGGATGCTCGGGTCGGTGTTCTTCATGGTCAGCCCGGCGGTGTCGACCGCGTTGTTCGCCGCGGCTTCCAACCATGGGGTGGACGCACGCCTCGTGCTGCGCAGCCTGGCGCTGATCTTCGCGTTGCTGGCGCTGCCGGTCCTGGTGTATCTCGTGGGCGGTCGGTGGCTGCTGGCGATCTTCGGGGCGGACTACGCCGAGGCAGGGACGACGCTGTTGATCCTGCTGACGTTGTCGGCGATCCCGGACGCCGTCACGAACGTGGCGGTCGCCGTGTTGCGTGCTTCGGGACGGATGCCGGCGGCGCTGGGCCTGAACGCGGGCATGGCCGTGCTGGTCCTGGTCGGCGCGTGGGTCATGTTGCCGCAGTGGGGGATCGAGGCCGTCGGCTGGTGGTGGTTGGCCGCGCAGTCGCTCGGCGCGCTGGCCGTCCTGGTCACCTGGCGTTGGATCGTCACGGGCGGCCGGGTCGAGGCGGGACCCGACACATGAGGATTCTGCAGGTCTCGGACACGTACCCGCCGGCGCAGGGTGGACTCGAGCGCGTCGTCGAGCAGCTGGCCCACGAACTGGCCGCGCGCGGCCATGACAGTGCCGTGGCGACCCTCGCCCACGACGACCTGCCCGACGAGGAGCACGGCGGAGGCGTCACGGTGCACCGTCTGCGCGGCTGGAGCCATCACCTGGCCCGGTTCGCGGATGGTCCTCACCTCTTGCACCCCACGGCGCCGGATCCGCCCCTCGTGCGCCGGCTACAGACCCTGGTCGACCGCTGGCAACCCGATGTCGTCCACGTGCACGGGTGGATCCTGGCCTCGTGCACGAGACTGCGGCTCCCGCAGGGAACCTCGATGGTCGTGTCGCTGCACGACTACGGACTGGTGTGCGCCAGGAAGACGCTGATCCAGCGCGGGAGTCCTGACCTGTCCTGTTCAGGGCCCGCCGTGCGCAAGTGCATCTCCTGCATGGGTGACGCCGACGGTCTCGTGAAACGGACGGCGTTGACGCTCGGCCTGCGCGAGGGGCGCCGACGCATGAACCGCGTCGACACGTTCCTGCCGATCACGACGGCAGTGGCGCAGGCCAGCGCCTTGGCGATTCCCGGCGACGTCGCAGTCGTGCCGCCGTTCGTCTCCGACCACGTCGTCGCGCCGGTCGATCGGCCCCGCCCCGACTTCTTGCCCGGTGGCGACTTCCTGCTGTACGTCGGTGCCCTGTCCGCACACAAGGGCGTCGATCTGGCGATCGAGGCGCAACGGCTGCTGGCCGGCGACGTGCCGCTCGTGCTGGTCGGCCACGGCGATGCCGAGCCGTGGCGGCAGCGGTGCTCCGGCCGCGACGTCCGGATCGTCCAGGACGTGCCGTACGAGCAGATCCTGGCCGCTCAGCAGCACGCCGCCGTCGCGCTCGTTCCCTCGCGGTGGGCCGAACCGTTCGGGCTCACGGTGGTCGAGGCGATGGCTGCCGGGACTCCCGTCGTCGTGACGGATCGGGGAGCGCTGCCCGAGCTGGCCGGCGACGCCGGCATGGTGGTGCGGGACGACCCGGCGCGGTGGGCCGAGACGATCGCCGGGCTGCTGGCCGACCCGGAGCGGCGCGAGGCGCTGGGCCGTGCGGGCCGGTCGCGCGCCGCGGCGTTCACCGCGTCAGCCGTGGTTCCGAGGTACCTCGAGGCGTACGCGCAGGCGCAAGCCTCAGGTCGAACCTGAAACTTATGGATTCGCCTCGGCGTGCCGCGACCGGCGCGAGGGGGTCGCCGTCCTACTCTGGCGGCATGTCCAGCCGCACACTTCCCCGCTCGCTGCGAGTGACATCCGCAGTGATCGTGCTTGCTCTGGCCGCTGTCGTCGTGATCGCCGGTGTGGCGATGCAGACGGTTCCGGCCCTCATCATGGCCGCTTGCGTGGCCCTCTCGTCCGGCATCACGTCGACGGTTCTCATGTCCGAGGAGATCCGCGATGTCCGCCAGCTGTTCGCGCGCGATCGCGTGCGTGACGCCCGGATCATCGCCGAACGCGAACGTGAGCACCTCGACGTCGACGCCTCGTTCCGCCGTGCCGTCAGTGAACGATTGCGGGCCAGCGAGGCCGAGATCAGCCGCCTGCGTGCCGACCTGGCCGCCGGCAGCGCGCAGATCGACGAGCTCGAGGAGCGCCTCGCCACCGAGCAGGAACTCGTGGCGATGCTCGGGGTCCGCCCCGAGATCGATCCGCGGATCGTCACCCCGGTCGTCGAGTCCGAGGCCGACGAGCAGGCCCAGGGTCCGGGCAAACTGCGCTCGGCCTGACGCCTTCCACGACCCTTCGCGTGATTCCGTCATTGCGATGCGCGATAATGGATGCCGGCCCGTAATTTCGGGTCTGCAACGAGAGGGGTAAAGATGGCCGCCATGAAGCCTCGGACCGGAGACGGACCGATGGAGGTCACCAAGGAGGGACGCTGCATCGTCATGCGGGTCCCGCTCGAGGGCGGCGGACGTCTCGTTGTCGAACTCAACAACGAAGAGGCCGCCACGCTCGGTGACGCGCTCAAGGCTGTCTGAGCCGGCGGCACATGTACGGTCTCGCTGTGCGTTGGTCCCTCGCCGACGCCCCACCTGAAACGCTCGACCGCTTGCGTGACTACGTCGAGACCGAGTCGCACGCGAAGTTCGCGGGCCTGTCCGGTCTGCGCTTCAAGACGTGGCGCGCCCGCGAGAACGAGTGGTTCGAAGGAACCTACGTGTTCGTCAGCAGCGAGGCGCGCGCGCAGTTCCAGGCCGACTTCGAGTCGAAGGCCGATCAGGTGCCGGGCACGAAGCTGATCGGCACCCCGCCCGCCGTCGAGCCCTATGAAGTCGTGGCCGTGGTGCGTGGGCCCGCCGGGTTCCGTTCGTCCGCGCGGTTCGAGAAGTAGCCGTACCTGATCTCGATACACGATCTCGCTTCGCTCGGTGGCACTCGATCGGCGATCGAGTAGTACGCGAGGAACGAGCGGCGTATCGAGATCCTGCTACGACGGCTTCTGCAGCACCAGCAGGCCGTCGCCCAGCGGAATC
>CAYYQO010000098.1:0-11655 GCA_964473845.1 uncultured Aeromicrobium sp. | reverse complement strand
GGACCGCGACGGAGTGGGACCACACGCCGGCCTACGAGACCTCCTACGTACGCGGTGACTTCTGGAGTGCGTTGCGGCATGGCCACATCGCCCACCGGTCAGGAGAGGCGGCCGACACCCACGGTTGACGTGAGCGGTCGGCCGGTGCGCGTAGGAGAATCAGGCATGTTGATCGCGGTCGCCGGTGGTACCGGCCTGATGGGACAGCTCGTCACGGAGGAAGCCGGGCGACGCGGACACTCGGTCTCCGTGCTCGCCCGGTCCACCGGGATCGACCTCATGACGGGTGAAGGGGTGACGGCGGCGTTGTCGGGCGTCGAAGCGGTCGTCGACGTCACGAATGTGACCACACAGAGCGCGAAGACCTCCACGACGTTCTTCGAAGGGGTGACCCGCACCCTGCTGGCGGCCGAGTCGGAAGCACGCATCGAACGTCACGTCGCGCTGTCGATCGTCGGTGTGGACCGGGCGCCGTACGCCTACTACGCCGGGAAGCGCGCCCAGGAACTGGCCATCGAGGCCGGTGCGGTCCCCTGGACCGTCCTGCGAGCGACCCAGTTCCACGAGTTCGCCGGTCAACTCCACGCGTTCGCGAAGATCGGACCGTTGCACGTCGCACCGAAGATGCGGACCCAACCCGTTGCGGCCCGAGAGATTGCCGTGCGCCTCGTGGACCTCGCGGAGTCCCCCGCCCTGAACGGCTACCTCGAGATCGCGGGACCGCGGGAGGAATCACTCGTCGACATGGTGCGGGCCTGGGCTCGGGCGGAGGGGCTGCGCGGCTGGATTCCCGGGGTGCCGCTGCCCGGGCGCTTCGGTCGGGCCCAGCGTGACGGAACGCTGCTGCCGACGGCAGGTGCCGAGATCGGGACCGAGACGTTCGCGCAGTGGTTGGCTCAGCGCTGAGTGCCCACCGTCGAGTCCAGGGCAGGTCCCCACTCTGGCCAGCGGGCCGCAGGCAGGCCGACGGGCATGCCCACCGCCACGACCGCTCGTGCCCGTGTGGTCATGGTCGAACCCCTCTGCGCCACAGGTGCGTGGCGGCCGAGACCTGCCCAGCGGCTTGGACCACCCATGGTCCGCGACGTCGTCCCGAACGGCCGCGACGAGAACTCCAGATCCGAACATGGTCGCCCGTCCCGACGCGGAGCCGCGACGCAGCGGGCAGCAGGACGATCCGCCGTTGGTCGGGTTGGTCATCGTCGGGGATCACCGTCGTGAGGTTACGCCCGCTCTCGATCACACGACCTCTCACCATGCTGCCCGTTCCTCCCGTGGTCAGGCGCCCGTAGCGCAGCGCACCGCGCGCGCCTGCGACCACGGCGACCAGGCCGCCGAGGTAGCCCAGCAGCGTCCAGCCGATCGCGCGGTCAGGTGAGACCTCCGCCGTCCACGGCGCGACGTACACCCTGACGGCGTCGCCCCGTTCGAGGGTGGCGAGGGAGGTGCACTCCCCGAAGTATCCGGACCCTGAGTCCCACTCGACCTCGTACCGGGTGTGCTCGTCACAGCCGCTGCGGACACTGAAACTCCTGCCCTGGTCGACACGACCCGTCACGAACGCCTCCTCCGCGGTGCCGATCCCGAGCCGATGGGCCAAGGCAGCGCTCGACATGAAGGTCACTCCGAGTATCACCAGACCCACGAAGGCCGTGCACGACCACACGACGGCCATCCGGCGAGCCCCGCCACCGCGCGGCACCGCCGGGAACGTCGACTCAATGGGATTCGTCATGGAGGTGGTGTGCCGATCGTGGTCGTCTGTTGTTCGGGCAGCCCGCCCGTCGGGTGGTCACCATTCCAGCACGTCAGTTGACCTGCACCCACCCGATCCGGGTCGTGCCGTCGATTTCGTACAGCGGTAGGAAGGTGTGGCCCTTCGCGTCGGTGCGGATGCCAAGACGTTCGTCCTCGGCTTCGACCTCGTCGGGCCAGAAGGTCCACGGTCTGCGCACGGGCATGAAGCCCTTCTCGCCGGTGGTGCCGGTGGCTGGCACCAGGTCAGGTACCTCGCGGTCCGGGGTGTCCATGGTGTGCATCCCGATGGTCATACCGTTCTCGTTCACGTAGTAGGGCTCTGGCCAGACCGCCGGGTGTTCCCACGGGTCGCCGGACGGCTCCTTGTCCGGGCGCTCGACGGGAACACTGTGGTCGACACATTCGGTCGGCAACGGTGTCGCGCCCTCGGGAATCTCGTGGTCGGGGTCGGTGCGCTCCTGCAGGCTCGGCCCGGGGGCGAACGTCGCGGTCGCTTCGACGGGCTCGCCTGCCTCGGTGGTGACGGCGAGGAAGAATTCGGTGCTGGGTGAAGCGCTCGCGCACAGGTCGAAGGACAGTTCGTCCGTGGCGATCTTGTCTCTCCCGGTGCGGCTGCAGCCGATGCCGCTACCGCGCAGACCCGTGTGCTTCGGGCTCGGATTGAGCCCGAAGTCGTATCGCACCCCCGGCCGGCAGGTGTATCGGATCGTGATGTCGACGACGCGCGCGTCGGCCGGCGCCGTGCCGAGACTGATGTACGTCGTGGTGGTCTTGGGCGCGTCCGGCTGCTCCCACAGTCTGGTCGCGGCAGCGGCTGACACGCCGCCGACGCACACCACCGCCGCCAGGCCGAGACCGGCGAACCTGCGGTGCGTTCGTCGACGAGCTGAACTGCGGCGGGTCACGTGACGCATGACCTGCTGGCGGCTCTGTTCGAGCAGCTGGTCCAGGACGTCGTCGCGGGGCGGTTCAGTCCGATTCATCGGCGAACTCCGTTCTTCTCAGCCGGATCCGGGCGCGCTGCAGTCGTTTGCCGACCCAGGCCACCGATCGATCCAGCTCGCGGGCAGCTTCTTGGTAACTGCGGCCTTCGACCAGGCAGAGTTGGCACAGTCGACGGTCGACCTCGTCGAGTGCCGCGATGGCCTCGAGAACCCAGGTCAGCCGCTCGGCGGCGGCATCCTGCGCACTGGGTCGATCGGCTGCCGTATCGAGGGCCACCTCGCGCCGCCGACTGATCTTCCGATGCTGGTTGGCCGCGTGATGACGACACGTGACAAGTAACCAGGGCAGGGCCGAACTCCCCGCGAGCTTGATCGAATCCGCCTTCTTCCAAGCGGTGATGAAGGTCTCCTGGACGATGTCCTGCAGCTCCGACTCCGTGGAAGACCAGGTCCACGCGTATCTGGCCACGGCGCGGGAATGGCGTCGATAGAAGACATCGAATGCTGCGTGGTCACCGTTCGCCGCCCGGGCCAGGACCACTTCATCGCTCAGCTCGCGCACAGAACACCTCCTCACCCTGAAGTGTCCTCGGAACAGCAGATCGTGACACCCGGGTCGGTGCCCGTGACGATTCGTCCCCGGCGGACTAGCGCGAAGGGTCGATCTTTCGCGCTGCCCAGCGGCGCCCACGTGAGATCAGATCCGTGCTCGCTGCCGGTATGGCCACCCCCGGTGCCGATCTCGCGACTGCCTCGTCGTCGAGGCGGGTGAACCGTGCCATGCGCTGTCCGGCCGGGTGTCCCCAGTCGCCGATGTACTCGAACTCCCACTCGCCGAAGGTCGACGCCCATTTCAGGTCGGACCTGTAGTACCAGTACAGGTTCTTCTCGGTGAAGTACGCCTTGCCCTTCTTCGTCGGTTTGACCATGTCCAGTGGTGTCTTCCTGCTTCGGGCGAAGAAGGTGGCGAAGAACGTTCCGCCCGGTGCCATGAGCGGGGAGAGCCGGTAGAGGCACAACCGGATGTGGTTCAGGGAGACGTGCGAGAAGACGGAGTTGGCGATCGCGTAGTCGAACTGGACGCCGAAGTCCCCGGCGAACCTGTCGGTGGCACGCAGGTTCGTGGTGGGGACCTTGGCGCGCTGTTCGTCGTTCAGTTCGAAGTCGTAGCCGGCCTCGATCAGCGAATGGTTCGCGTCGATCCCGTAGTAGTGGCCGTCGTCGAGGTAGTCGATGAAGTGGCGCCCTGCGCGGAAGCAACCGCACCCCACGTCGAGCAGCCGATGCTCCGGCAGGAGCCCGTGGCTCGTCAGGAAGTCCAGTTGGCGTTTTCCGTGGGTGTCCCACGAGCCTCCGATGAAGGCCCGATGCACACCCTTCGCGATCTCCTCAGCGGTGAACTCGCGGTCCGAGTAGTCCGGGTTGGTGAGTGCGGCCTCGATCTCGATCCGGTGTTCGATCTGCGTCATGCGGTCCCCCCAGACCTTCGATTCACCGGTCTGGTGAACATGTGGGGAGACTACGTGATCGCGGCCAGCAGTTCACGTTCATCTTCGTTCCGATCGGGCTGTACCACCTGGTGGATGGCGCGAAGGGCCGCCTCGGCGTGGCCGCCTTCTCGACGCCGATGACAACGCGTTCCTCGAGGCCCTCAGCCGGCGCTCTCCTGGCCGATCATGTCGAGCAGGCCCGGGAAGCGCTCGTCGATGTCGGCGCGCCTGAGGGTCACGCCACTCATGTTTCCGCGATCGACCTGGCGAACGAGACCGGCTTCGCGCAGCACTTTGAAGTGATGACTCAGGGTGGACTTCGACATCTCGAGCCCGAAGCTCGCGCAGGTTCGGGCACTGTCATCGGGGCCAAGGACGAGGTCGTGGACGACTTGGCGGCGATGTCGGTCCGCGAGTGCGGACAGCACTGCGCCGAGCTCGATCTCCTCGCGCACCGGGTGCCCGTGCTCGTCGACCATCGTCGCTCCGATCTTCGCTCGTCCTCGAAGGTTCCATTTGTATCGTACCTCAATGGATGGTTCACTCAAGTTCGTAGTTGATCGAACCTTGGTTGTTCATCGAACATGGAGATGCCGTCTGATGTCCCACTCTCGACTCGTCCTTCCCACCGTCCTACTCGCTCAGTTCGTCATTCCGTTGTCAATCGCCGGCTCCGCGATCGGGCTGCCTGACATCGCGGACGAACTCGGCTCCCGCCCCGGCCCCCTGCAATGGGTGGTCAACGGATTCAACGTGAGCTTCGCCGTCTGCACCCTCGCTTGGGGAGCGCTCTCGGACCGGGTCGGCCACACACGGTCATTCCGTGCGGGGATCGTCATAGCGGCCGCCGGGGGTGCGATCAGCCACCTCGCCGCTTCGATGCTCATGCTCGACATCGGACGGGTGATCGCCGGGGTCGGGTCCGCAGCCGTCCTGACCGGTGCCGCTCCGATCCTGAGCCGCGTCTACGACGGCAACGCGAAGGCACGCGCATTCATGCTCTTCGGAACCGTCAACGGCCTGGGGCTGGCAGCCGGACCCTCCATCTCGGGTGCCTTGGTGGCCACGTGGGGCTGGCGTGAAGTCTTCCTCACCCACGCCGTCCTGCTCATGGTCGCACTGACCGGAACCATCTGGTTCCCTCGGATGCACCGGTCCGGCACGTCCCTACGTCCACTGCTGGATCTCTCCGTGCTCAGGAACTCCCGCTTCCTGGCCATGACGATCGTGCCCGTCGCCGGAGCGATCGGATTCGTCACCTTCCTGACCTACACGCCCAGCGCGCTGCGTGCCGTCCGAGACGTCCCGGTCGAGCTCACGGGCCTGTTCATGCTGGCGATGACGGTCCCGGTCCTGCTCGCCCCGACCTTGGTACACACAGTCCTCGCCACCGGCAGGGCCACGACGACGGGCATCGTCCTTTCGTCATTCGGGTGCCTCACCGCGGGGTCGCTCGGCATGCTGACATTGCGTCCGGACCTTCCGCTCGGACTCCCCCTTGTCGCCATGGTTCTCCTCGGGCTCGGATTCGGTCTCCCGCTCGGATTCGTCGACGCTGAGGCTCTGGCGGCTGTGCCCGCCGATCGTGCCGGGTCGGCCTCCGGGGTGATCAACCTGTTCCGCATCGGGTCAGAGGCGGCGTTCGTGGCCCTCCATGCCGTCATCGTGTCCAGCGTGGTCCTGACGACGTTGCCCAAGGCGATCGGCGAGGCCGTGGCAGCCGGAGCGCCGGGCAACCCTTGGGACTACTACCGCGGATTCACGGTGGCAGCAGTAACGATGACAGCTCTCCTGCTGGTGGCAACACTCGTGTTCGTACTTCTGATTCGACGAGCCAATCGTGAAACGGTCCGGAATCAAGGTCCCGAACCGGCCGAGCACTCACCCCTTCGCGCCACGCTTTGAAAGCCGACCGAAGAGCCATGCCGTGCCGGAAAGGAGGGCGACCGCAACGCTGGCCATCAGCGCAATACTGAAGACCAGAGTCGATCCGGTGGGCTCGTCACTCGGCCAGTTCTCCGAGACCAGGCTCATGATGTTCCCGACCACGAACAACGGCAGGAAGACGAACAGGACCGTTCCGTTCGCGACGCGGCCTGCATGGCCGACCCAGGCCGGCTCCGCGTGCGCATCCGAGTCCGTCATACGAGAAAGTCTGCCACCATGCATGAGGAGTCCTGCTCAGAGTTCCTCGTCGCTCGTCTCGAAACAAGTCGGTCGACACGCGATTCGAACCCGACTCCGGCTCTCGAAGATCGGCGCGCACGCCGGGACGAATTCTTCTGCCGGTCGAGTATGGCCACGTCGACAACCTAGTTCGCCGGTCTGACAGGGCCGCATGGCAGACCCTGACCGTAACGTGCTCGACCCGACCGAAGCCGGCCAACGGATGATGTCAGGATCCGCCGTTCGGCGACACTACGAGGGTGTGAACGCTGAAAGGGGCGGCATGTGGACTCTTGATGTCAACACATTCGAAGCGCTGTACGACCAGTACGCCCCGGCGGTCGCGCGTTTCGCATGGTCGTTGTCGCCCCGCGGCGATGCTGCTCAGGAGATCCTGCAGGAGACGTTTCTGACGGCGTGGGACAAGCGTCGATCGATCAGGCTCGTCAACGGTTCGGCGTTGCCGTGGCTACTGAACACGTGCCGCAACCATGCGCGCAATCACGCCCGCCGGGAGCGCAAGTGGCACGACCTGCTGGAGCTCCGGGAAGAGTCGATCAGCGCAGACCCCGTCAACGGCGCTGCTGCGGAGGATCTGCGTTGGGCCCTGGCAGCGGTGGCCGGACTGCCCGACCGTGAGCGCACTGTCATCGAACTGTGCGTACTGCGTGGATTCAACTACCGCGAAGTCGGCGAGACGTTGGGGCTGACGGAAGCCACGGTTGGAAAGCGACTGCAACGTGCGCGCGCACGGCTACGAGAGGACGTCGACGGATGACCAGATTTCGAGAACGACCTTCGGACACAGAAATCCAGAACTGGGTCACGGAAGCGCGCGCCAACGTTCTGGCCCACGCCACCCAGCGCCGCTGGTGGCGGCGACTCAGCCGACCGACAGTTGCGGCGTCCGCCATGGGTGCCGTGCTGGTCGGCGGAATCGCCTACGCAGCGGTCGAGCGCACCAGAACCCCCGAATCTCCGGAACTTCACAGCGGCAACGCTGTGTTCGAGATCGGCGCGCCCGGTCCCGGTGACAAGTGGCTGAACGTCTCCATGACGTATCGGTGCAGGCCCGGGGAGAAGTTCGAGTTGAAGGATGATGCTTCGGTCATCATGTGGGCCGACTGCGACGAGCAGTCGTTTCCCGACGAGAACGATCCCACCAAGATCAAGCCCGGACCCGGCGGCCTGTCGACGAGCATTCCCGTCAATGAGGTGACGGGTACTGAATTGGTCGTGACCGGGACGTTGACCGACAACTATGTCGTCCATGCCGAGTACGGGCCCACCACGGCGGCGGAACAAGCGCCGATGCTGCCGCCCTCCGACGGCGAGGGTAAGCCCACGTGGGTCATCCCGACCTATCCCGTGAACGAGTATGGGCTCACGGTAGGACAGATCCGCGAAGGCGTACCCGAGTTCGCCTACCCGGACCTGATCCCGGTGACCTACCGCGGAAAGACGGCATACCTCCTGAGGGAATCCTTTATCATCCGCGAGTCCGGCAGACCGGGCGGGTGGTCGCCCGCGGAGGAAGATCGCCGACGCGGCCAACGTTGGGGCAAGGACGGAACCCTCTACCAGCGCGTCTATGCCGCCGACGGCAGGACATTCCTCGGCTGGAACAACTCTGGATTCAGGCGAAACCGTTGCACCGCCTGTTGACCGACGGAGGGACCGCGCAGGTCACCCGAGGTCCCCATGGTCTGAGCCGGGCTCCTTGGACTGCTGCCCGGGAGCCCTGCGATCTAGTCGGGTGTCATCGAGAGAGCGATGAGCAGGTGTTCTGTCATTCGATTCGTCCTTCGGCGGCGGCATCGAGTCCCATTGTCGTCACTCCAGGAGAGTGCGCTTGTAGCAGTTGAACGTTCCATTCAAGTACTTGTCCCACTCGTCACCACCGGTACCGAACGCCCATTCTGCACCGATGGGGATCCTCCACGTGGCATGGGCAATGGTGCCCGCGCTCAGCGTCACCGACGACGTGGTCTGTTTCGAACCTGATGTGGGCTGGATCTGCCAATGGAGTGCTCCAGGAGTTGCAGCTTCACCAGCGCCCGGAGGCGGAGTCGGTGGCACACCGACCCTCACCATGGCGCTGCGACAGGTACTTCGCGCCTGGCTGTATCCGTCGTCATCGGTGTCGCGCACCAGGCTCACGTAATTGAACGGCGTGCCATCGATCGTGACCTTGCCACCGTTGTCGCGGTCAGCGGGCCGCAGAAGGCTCCGCATGCTGACGTCGCCGAAGGACAGAAGCCTGCGCTTGACCGCTTTTCGGACCTTGTTCTTCCGCGTCAGCACCACCAGCCGGTATTGGTACTCCCCCATCGGCACCGCGAGCGTCGACGTCTGCACAGTCTTCGACGTGCGTTTCAAGCCACGAACGCTCTTCCACCTCGTGCCGACCTTGCGCTGCAAACGAATCTTGTCCGACGAAGCGACACCATGAGCCTTGTAACGGAACACCGGTCGTTCCCCCGCATCGACCGCGCTGACGAACCGCCAACTGACCTTCGATTTCGATGCAGCGCTCGCGGGAGCCTGCATTGACCCGATCAGGCATGCGAGCAGCAACGCCACCGCAAGGTTTCTGAGCACAGCCACATAGTACGTCCCGGGTTCACCGGCAGTGCCTTCGCGATGCCGAAGGGTTCACCAAGCTTCCGGGACCGGGATCTTGTAGCAATTCAGCGTCCCGTTCACGTACTTGCGATGGAACTCCCCATGCAGGCCGAAGGTCCACGTTTTGCCGATCGGGAGGCTGAACGATGCGCTGGTGACCGTTCCGGGATTCAGGAGAACGGTCGACGTGATTCCGTCCTTCGAACGTGGCGTGGACCGCACGTTCCACGACATCATGGCGACGTCCTCATCGGGAACGGGCACCTGGGCAACGCCGACCTGGAAGGACGCCTTGCGGCAGGTGCTGACTGCCTGACCGAAGGGCCTGAACTCCGTTTCGTACAACGAGGTCACATAGGTGAACGGCTTGCCGTTGATCGTGACCGTGCCGCCACCATTGCGGTCGCCGGGGCTCAACATGCTCCGCATGCTGACGTTCGCGTACGACAAAAGCCGTCGGTTGACGGCCTTGCGGACCTTGTTCTTCTTCGTCAGGACCACGAGCCGATACTGGTGGGCCCCCATCGGCACAGCCGCCGTCGTGGTCTCGACGGTCTTGGACGAGCGCTTGAGCGCCCGGACGTTCGTCCACTTCTTGCCGACCTTCCGCTGCAGGCGGACCTTGTCGGACGAAGCGAACCCATAGGCCTTGTATCGGAAGATCGGCTTCTCGCCCGCGTTCACCGCGTTGGAGAAGTACCAGCCGACCTTCGGCTTCGATGCGGCCGTCGCGGGCGACTGGACCGACGCCACCAGACACACCATGGCCAGCAGGACGAGGAGTCGACGGATCACCTCCACACCGTACGCCGCCTTCTGGCCCATGGCCCCGCTAGCCGACGTAGGCCGCGATCCACGATGGGAGAGCGAGCCTCGGAACATGAAGAACGCCCCGGAATTCCGGGGCTTTCCGTTGTCGGGCTGACAGGATTTGAACCTGCGACCCCCTGCTCTAGAACGGCGCCTTTGCGAACTTTGCTCGATCTTGTCAAAACATGCCCTGACCTGCATCGATGCCATCGCGGGCGGCGAACTCGTGGGGCCTCATGCGCCCACGCATGCGGCCGTTTGCACGAATAAACGGGGATATTCTGCGGCCCGCCGCCGGCCACACCTCACGATTGGCCGCATCGTCGTGAAACTCGCGTCCGGCAGCAGTGCGCATATCGGCGACCCCACTTCTCTGGACCGAACGACGTAGTACGTGGAACTGCGCTCTGCCCGCACGCGGTCGTCGGCCTTGATCTCAACGATACGCCCGATAGCATCTTCCCTGAAGACCCCGGAACGATCACTGGCCTCGGCCACATCGCCGGGGTTTCGCCGTCGTCTCGGAGAATGTAGGCGCACCCAACTAGGCCTGGTCACTTATAGTGGGCCAAGTGACCAGTGGTGGTCTATCATGATTCCATGAGCCAGTCGATGACGATCAATCCCGCACATTTGTCGGACCACGACTGGGCGACGCTGCGAGCATTTGTGGAGTCAGCCAAAGCACGCGGCGAGGTCGTCGACGTCTCGGCACGAGTGGAACTGCTGTCGCCTGCCGAGGTGGCGAAACGGTTGGGCATGTCGCGGTCGACTGTGCTGCGCCGCATCGCCGATGGCGACCTGGTTGCAACGAAGGTCGGCACGCACCACCGCATCTCCTTGGCCGAGTTCGAGCGGTACAACCACGAGTTGCTGCGACGGATGGCCGAGGCAAGTGCCACCGATATCGAGGCCGAGTTGTTCGGTGAGTGAGTCCGCAGTCCTATTCCTGGACGCGAACACCCTCGCCTCGCCGGTCACACGGACTCTGGTGATCGCCGGCGCCCGCGCCGACGGCATGCGGGTCGTCTGGTCCTCGCACGTCGAGGTGGAGGCCGACCGACACACGCGAGGTACGGCATCGCGGATCTCGACGGTGCGTACCGACATCCTGGGCATGAAGTTGTCGCCGTCCGCAGCCAGCACCGAGGGACTGGTGACGGTATCGATCGAGGATCGGCAAGTCATGGCCGACGCGATCCGAGCCGAGGCGCGCTATCTGATCACGACCGACGTGGACGACTTCGCTTTCGAAGACTTGATCGGCAACGAGATGAACGCCGTCAGTCCGGACTACTTCATGGCATTGCGGTATACCGAGTACGCGTACCGAGAGGGCGTCGGCTTGCTTGCCTCGGTCGCGAAGAATCCGCCGCGCACCGAGGCGGAGGTCCATCGCATGCTGGGCCGGCGCCACCCGCACCTGACATCGCGGTTCGGTGACGCCTACGACTCGGCGCCTGTTCCGGCGGACCAAGATCAACCGGGCGTGCTGTTCAGGGGTGCTGCCTGCCTCAGATGCGACTCGCATCTGGATGACGAGCACGGCCGCACCCTCGGGCTCTGCACCCGACACCGGGAACACTGAATCCGAGAAGGCCAGATCGGGCTGTATTACGACATCTGATCTGGGGGTTTTCAGTCCAAGACCTCGACGTCCGGATCATCAACGCCACCACCGGCGAACTCCTCCGCGAACTCACCATCGACACCAGCCGCGACTACCAGCCACGAACCCCCAAATGAAAAACACCCGAACCCACGTTTCCGTGGGTCCGGGTGTCTCCGATGTCCTGCGACATCACACGGTCGGGCTGACAGTGTGCTGGTTCAGGACATAGGAGACAGATGTCTCAAGACAT
>CAYYQO010000097.1:0-11892 GCA_964473845.1 uncultured Aeromicrobium sp. | reverse complement strand
TCGGGAAGACCTTCTGGATGTCGCGCTGGGCGATGACGTTGCCCATCGTGGCGCGGCGGTCGCCGCCCATGACGACTCCCCCGTCGAACGTCGCCGCGACGATCGTGGTGCCGTGGGTAACGTCGAGTCCCGTCACGGAGCCGGCCGACGCGTTCGGCATCAGATCCGGGGACTGCGTGGCCAAGAACTCACTGAAGGAGGAGGATCCCACGGCGCGGAAGCCCCCATCGAGCATCACTGCCCACCCTTCTGGACGAAACTGCGCACGAACTCCTCTGCGTTCTCCTCCAGGACGTCGTCGATCTCGTCGAGGATCGAGTCGACGTCGTCATCGAGCTTTTCCTTGCGCTCGGAGTCGACTTCAGTGGTCTCGACCTGCTCGTCCTCGACGTCGCTCTTGCGACTCGTCTTGTGCTGTTGCTCGGCCATGCGTCCACCCTACCGACCGGTGATGGCCCGAAAGAGTTCTGCGGCAGATTCGACACGCCCGAAAAGCCCGTCGACGTGTTCCGCGGTGCCCTTGAGCGGTTCCATCGTCGGCACCCGTTGCAAAGAATCGAAGCCGGGCAGGTCGAAGATCACCGAATCCCAGGACGCGGCCGCGATGTCCGCGGAGAACCGTTGCAGGCACCGGCCACGGAAGTAGGCGCGGGTGTCATGGGGTGGTTCGGTGACGGATTCGTCGATGCTGGCGTCGTCCAGGAGCCGTTCGATGCGGCCGGCGTTGACGAGGCGGTGGTAGAGGCCGCGCTCGGGCCGGATGTCGTGATACTGCAGGTCGACGAGGTGCAGCTTCGCGTGGTCCCAGTCGAGCCCGTCGCGTTCGCGGTACTGCTCCAGCAGGGCCAGCTTCGCGACCCAGTCGAGCTCGCGGACCAGGTTCATCGGATCGTCTGCCAGCCGGGTCAGGACCGATTCCCAGCGGGCCAGGACGTCATCCGTCTGCGCGTCGCTGCCCTCGGACTCGGCGAACTTCTTCGCGTGGTCCAGGTAGTGCCCCTGCAGTTCCAGCGCCGTGATGGTGCGTCCGTCGGCGAGTTCGACGGTCGTCCGCAGGGTGGGGTCGTACGAGATCTGGTGCAGGGCGCGCACCGGATCGGCCAGTTCGAGCGGCTCGGGCAGCGCATCCGCCTCGATCATCGCCAACACGAGCGAGGCGCTGCCGTGCTTGAGGTAGATCGAGATCTCTGACAGGTTCGCGTCACCGATGATGACGTGCAGGCGCCGATACTTCTTCGGGTCGGCGTGCGGTTCGTCGCGGGTGTTGATGATGGGCCGCTTGAGCGTCGTCTCGAGCCCGACCTCGACCTCGAAGTAGTCCGACCGTTGGCTGATCTGGAAGGCGTGAACGCTGCCGTCCTGACGTTGGCCCACCCGGCCGGCTCCGCACATGATCTGGCGGCTGGCGAAGAACGGGGTCAGTTGGTTCACGATCGCGCCGAACGGCACGTCCCGGCGCATCAGGTAATTCTCGTGCGAACCGTAGGCCGCGCCCTTGTTGTCGATGTTGTTCTTGTAGAGCACGATCGGGGCGACTCCGGGGACCCGGGCGGCCAGTTCGGCGCCGCGCCGCATCACGATCTCGCCGGCCTTCTCCCAGCGGACGACGTCGAGTGGGTTCGTGACCTCGGGACTGGAGTACTCCGGATGAGCATGGTCGACGTACAGGCGGGCGCCGTTGGTCAAGATGATGTTGGCCAGGCCCATGTCCTCGTCGGTCAGCTGCGAGGGGTCGGCGACGTCGCGGCCGAGGTCGAATCCACGCGCATCGCGCAGCGGGCTCTCTTCCTCGTAGTCCCAGCGGGCGCGACGGGTCAGCCCGTTCGCTGCGGCATAGGAGTTGACGACGTGGGTCGACGCGACCATCGGGTTCGCCTGGGGCTGGCCCTGGACGGCGATCCCGTACTCGACCTCTGACCCCTGCACCCGATGAACGCTCACGACTTCACCCTACGCGGCCGACCGCGCCCGGGATTGGAGACCGGGATCTCGAGTGACCGAGCCCGCCGAGTAGCTCTGCGAGGAACGAGCAGGCGTATCGAGACCAGCGAAGCTCAGAGCACCTTGCCCAGGTGCACCGAATCGTCGTAGCCGGCATAGAAACCGAAGGGTTCGATGTCGACATAGCCCGCCGAGCGGTACAGGCTGATCGCCTCGGGTTGCTCGGTACCGGTCTCAAGCACGAGCCGGGTGATCCCCTGCCGGGCGGCGCTGCGTTCCAACTCGTCGAGCACCTGACGCGAAAGCCCCTGGCCCCGGTGCGAATCCAGCACGAACATCCGCTTGATCTCGCCGTCGGTGTCCCCCGCCGGACCGCCGCGTCGCCACCCGCCCATCGCCACCGGGATCTCGTCCGCATAGCCGATGAAGAAGATCCCGTCCGGGTGATCGAACTCGACAGGATCCATCGGCGAGGAATCTCCCACCTCGCTGGCGTATCGACGGACGTACTCGGCCTGGACCAGTTCGGTCAGCTTCACGGCGTCCGGGTGGTCGTAGCGGACCACTCGCAGTTCCAGTGTCAGAGGTACTGTCCCGTGTTCGCGACCGTGTCGATGGACCGGCCGGGCTCGTTGCCGCCCTTGCCGGTGATGAGCGTGCGGATGAAGACGATCCGTTCGCCCTTCTTGCCCGAGATGCGAGCCCAGTCGTCCGGGTTCGTGGTGTTGGGCAGGTCCTCGTTCTCCTTGAACTCGTCGACGCAGGCCTGCAGCATGTGCTGGACCCGGATGCCGCGACTGTTCAGGTCGAGGAAGTCCTTGATGGCCATCTTCTTGGCCCGGTCGACGATGTTCTGGATCATGGCGCCGGAGTTGAAGTCCTTGAAGTACAGGATCTCCTTGTCGCCGCCCGCGTAGGTCACCTCGAGGAACTGGTTCTCCTCGGTCTCGGTGTACATCCGCTCGACGGTGCGCTGGATCATGCCGTGCACGCACGCATCGCGGTCGCCACCCCACTCGGCCAGATCGTCCTCGTGCAGCGGCAGCGACGTCGTCAGGTACTTGCTGAAGATGTCGCGCGCGGCCTCGGCGTCGGGACGCTCGATCTTGATCTTGACGTCGAGTCGGCCCGGTCGCAGGATCGCCGGATCAATCATGTCCTCGCGGTTGGACGCGCCGATGACCAGGACGTTCTCAAGGCCCTCGACACCGTCGATCTCACTGAGCAGCTGCGGGACGATCGTGTTCTCGACGTCGGAGGAGACGCCCGAACCGCGCGTGCGGAACAGCGAGTCCATCTCGTCGAAGAACACGATGACGGGTGTGCCCTCGCTGGCCTTCTCGCGCGCCCGCTGGAACACCAGCCTGATGTGCCGTTCGGTCTCGCCGACGTACTTGTTGAGCAGTTCGGGGCCCTTGATGTTGAGGAAGTAGGAACGCCCTTCCTCGCCCGTGCGCTCGCTGACCTTCTTGGCCAGGCTCGACGCGACCGCCTTGGCGATCATCGTCTTGCCACAGCCGGGCGGACCATAGAGCAGAATGCCTTTCGGCGGCTTGAGTTCGTGCTCGATGAACACCTCGGGATGCAGGTATGGCAGTTCGACGGCGTCCTGGATGATCTCGACCTGGTTGATCAGGCCGCCGATGCTGGTGTAGTCGATGTCGGGGACTTCCTCGAGGACGAGTTCCTCGACCTCGGACTTGGGGATCCGCTCGTAGACGTAGCCGGCTCGGCCGTCGAGCAGCAACGAGTCACCCGCGCGCAGCTTCTGGCCCACGAGCGTGTCGGCCAGCCGGACGACACGTTCCTCGTCGGCGTTGCCGAGTACGAGGGCGCGCTCGCCATCAGCCATGAGTTCCTTGAGCATGACGACCTCGCCGATCTGCTCGAACTCGAGCGCGGCGACGACGTTCATGGCCTCGTTGAGGATGACCTCCTGGCCCTTGCGCAGGTCGTCCTTGTCGACGGCCGGGCTGACGGTCACCCGCAGTTTGCGGCCGCCGGTGACCACGTCGACGGAGTCGTCCTCGTTGCGCTGCAGGAACGTGCCGAAACCGGTCGGCGGCTGGGCGAGCCGGTCGACCTCCTCCTTGAGCGCCACGATCTGGTCGCGGGCTTCACGCAGTGTGGAGGTCAGCCGTTCGTTCTGGGCGGACGTGTTCGCGAGTCGGGCCTCGACATCGGCCAGTCGTGCCTCGACGAATCTGTCGGTGTGCTCATTGCCGGTCATGTGCACCTCCTGGAGGGGATACATCGACCCTACCGGTCGGGGACGTCTGGTCCAGTCCATCTCGGAACTGAAGTTGTTGCGATCGTGTTGCGTCCGGGGGCGAGTGGCCTGCTCGGACCGCCGACCCCACCGGGACTTCGTAGGGTGATCACATGTCTTGGGGGAAATTCGTCATGTCAGCGTGTGCTCTGACGTTGGTCCTGTGTGTGTCCGGCTGCGGCGACGAGGGTGACGACGCGAAGGCGTCGAGCGCGACGACGCCCACGCCGACCTCGACCGCCGACGCGGAGGAGGCCGCAGTGATCGCCGCCTACGCCGACTTCCTGACCGAGAAGCGCACGATCCAGAACTCCGGCGATGTCCCTGCGGATGCCTACGCCGGAACCGTCGCGCCACGGCGGATCGAGAAGGAGCGCGCCGAAGCGCGTCAGTACGCCGAGTCCGGGCTCGTGCGCGTCGGTCAGTCCGAGGTCAAGGACGCCGAGGTCGTCGACCTCAGCGGCGACCGGGCCACGTTGCTGCTGTGTGAGAACGAGGACGGCTGGGGATTCAAGCCGCGCGGCAAGCAGGTCCAGTACCCCGAGAGCGGGTGGGGCGCCCGCGGGGTGACGGTGGTGCGTGTCGATGGTCGCTGGCTGATCGCGGACGGGATCGAACAGGACCGACTGCCCGCCAAGGAATGCGCTTGAGACTGTCGTCGGCCTGGTGGCGATCGTCAAACCGCGTGACATGGTGGTCAGCGCCGCCGGTCGTCGAGGTCCAGTTACTCGTGACCGATCTCAGGTGACCCTTCTACCTCGGGCGGGCGGGGCCCGGTGTAGTCCGGTCCGTAGGCACCGGGAGCCGGACGACGCGTCTTGGGCATCGGCCGCTGCCCCGGAGCGAGTCGCCGCGCCGTCACGAGGAACGCCGTGTGTCCGTTCATCTTGTGGTCGGGCCGGACGGCCAGACCCTCGAGGTGCCAGTCACGCACGAGAGTCTCCCAAGCGTGAGGTTCGGTGAACCCGGCCGACTCGCGCAGGCTCTCGGTGAACCGTGACAACTGGGTCGTCGTGGCGACGTAGGCGCACACGATCCCACCCGGGACCAGTCGCTCGATCGCCAACGGGATGCACGTCCACGGATCGACCATGTCCAGGATGAGACGGTCGGCCTCGGGCCCGTCGGCCGCATCGCGCAGGTCGCCGACGGTCAGTGTCCACGTCGCGGGCACGCCGCCCATAGCCTGTTCGACATTGGTACGGGCCTTCTCGGCGAAGTCCTCGCGCAGCTCGTGCGATTCGAGGTGCCCCTCCGACCCGATGGCCCGCAGCAGGTAGGAGGTCAGGCTGCCTGATCCGGCACCCGCCTCGATGACGCGCGCACCCGGGAAGATGTCGGCCATGACCAAGATTTGGGCCGCGTCCTTGGGGTAGATGATGGCGGCCCCGCGGGGCATCGAGACGACGTACTCGAACAGCAGTGGCCGGAAGACCTGGTACGGGAACTCCAGCGACGTCTCGACGACGATGCCCTCGGGCCGGCCGATGATGTCGTCGTGGCGCACCTGGCCCTTCTTGGTGCTGAATTCCTTGCCCGCGACGAGCTGGAGATTGTGTTTGCGACCCTTGGGGTCGGACAGGCGGATCCACTCGCCCTCGACGAACGGGCCGGTGCGTTGGTGATTCATCCGGCCTCACGATAGGCGCGGTCGACCGTGTCCGCGAAGAGGGTGCCCACGACCGTGCCTTGATCGTCGACCAGGGCGTAGGCATTGGCGGGGTTCTCGGCCATGGCGAGCAACAGGTCACGCCCCGCGAGATGAGCAGAAATCGGCACGGCACCGCGCGGCGGCGGCTCATGGCGCATCAGTCGCTGCGCCGTCAGCGTTCCGATCCTGGCGACCGCGACGCCGTGCTTGAGCGCTTGGGACGCACCTTGCCACAGGAACAGGGCCACGGCGATCACCAACAGGGCACGACCCAGGGCGAAGGTGTCGTCGTCGGTCGCCATCATCCAGAGCGCGAACGCGACCAGTCCGAGCGCGGCGAATCGGCCGATCCAGCCGGCGACGCGTACGCCCTTGGCCTCACTGCCGGTGACGGCCCAGATCAAAGCACGCAGTACTCGCCCACCGTCGAGCGGCAGCCCGGGCAACATGTTGAAGATGGCGATCAACACGTTGATGAAGCCGACCGACCACAGCACGGCGTGCGTCGCACCGGTCGTACCGCCGGCGCCCCACAGCGCACCCAGCCCGATCAGCAGCGAGCACAGCGGGCCGACGATCGAGGTCACCAGCTCCTGTCCCGGGTGGCGCGAATCCCCTTCGATCCGGGTCTCACCGCCGAGCAGGTGCAGTTCGACCCTGGGCACGGTCATGCCGAACGATCGTGCGGCGGCCAGGTGCCCCAGCTCATGGAGGAAGACCGAGAAGAACAGGGCTACGACGAACGCAACCGACGTCAGGTACGGGTTCGGTCCCCCGCCCATCGACTCGAACTGGGGCGCGAAGACGATGACCAGCAGCACGCCCATCAGCACAAGGGACGGGCGAACGATGATGTCTGCCCCCGCGATGCGCGCGACGCGCCAACCAGTCATGTGGCAAACCTACCGGCGGATCTGCGACAACTGCGCCAGATCGCCCGGAGTGAGGCCGCTCAGACTGCTGATCACGGCGCGCCGGGGCGCTTCGGGCACGTTCACGGCGTGCGGGACAGCCACCACGAAACAACCCGCGGCGTTCGCCGAGGCCGCGCCGGTGCGCGAGTCTTCGATCGCCAGGCAGTCGGCGGCCTGCACGCCGAGCTTCTCGGCGGCCGCCAGGTACGGCTCGGGATGGGGCTTGCCGTTCGTGACCGAGTCCCCGGTGACGACCGCCTCGAATCCCAGGGCATCGACGACGGGTTCGGCGATGTACGCGTACGACATCGTCACGAGCGCCTGCGGCACCCCGGCAGCACGATAGGCCTCGATCAGCTCACGGGCACCCGGTCGCCAGTCCTGCTGTTCCCTCAGACCCGCGGCGACGCGATCGCCGAGCCACGTCACGATCTCCTCGGGCGTGAGGTCCGAGTCGAGCCGGTGCTTGATGTAAACCGCTGCGGCGAGCAGGTCGCTGCCGACCAGGCTCAGCGAATCCTCCTCGGTCCAGATGGCCCCGTGTTCGTGGGCCAACGCGTGTTCACCGCCGATCCACATCGGCTCCGTGTCGACGATCGTCCCGTCCATGTCCCATAGAACGGCTTTCGGGTGCTTCCAGGGCGCATTCATGCTCTGACCTGCAGTTTCTCGAGAAATGGCGGCACTCCCCATGGATTCAAAACCGTCCGATGTAAGTATCCATGTGACTATCCACCCTAATTCGGAGGTCGGTGGCATAAAAACCCGTGGCGGCGCACGGCCAGCCTCCAGGTGCTTTCAGCACCCCGGGATGGGTCTCAGCGCGCACCTCACGGGTATGACGAATCACACCATGACAGCCCCGATCCGCACCTGGGCCGACCTGCTGAGCACCGACCGGGAAGTACTGAACCGCACCGAGGTCGCCAGTCTGCTCGACGTCGACCCACGCACCATCGACCGGGCCATCGAGGACGGCACAATCACCGTCGTCCGCCTCGGCCGCCGCCTCCTTATCCCCCGACGCCCGTTCCTGGCCGCCTTCGGAGTAGACGCGACCAGCAGACCATCATCTGAGGTCGCCCCATGACCGCGCGGGCGAAGCCGACCCCATCCCGCCAAAGGCGCGAGAAGGGCACCGGATCGGTCACCCGCTACCAGACCAGGTCCGCTCCGCGGTGGCGCTTTGACATCGACATACCGGTCGATCCAGGCCATCCCGAGGCGGGGACCCGTCGCCACGTACGCGCGGGGTTCAGGAGCTACGAGGAGGCCGACGAAGCGCTGACCCTGCTGCGCGCTGACGTGATCCGCAAGATCCCGCAAGCCGTCGGCCGCGACACCTTCACGCCGTATGCCCGCCGGTGGCTCGACGGCCACTCCGTCGGCAATGGCACCCGGATGTACATCCAGCGCGTCATCGACGCCATGGACCCCTACATCGGGAACCTGCAACTGTCCGACATCCGCGCCACCGACCTCGCCGCGGCCTACCGCGGACTCGAACGCGGGACGAAGCAGCCCCCGTCGGCCAAACGTCACCGCAGAGCCTTGGCGACCTCGACCGTCGCCAGGTACGCGAACTGGGTCAACACCGTCTTCCTTGCCGCCCAGGACGAAGGACTGATCGTGAAGAACCCTGCCAACTCCAAACATTCCGGCCGGCCCAAGGGCGAGACCGCCAAGCGAGTGAAGCCATTCGTGATCTGGAACGTCGACCAACTCACGCGCTTCTGCGACTGGGCCGTGGCCGAGAACCAACCCCGCGCCACGGAGTGGGTGATCCTCGCCCGGACCGGGATGCGGTCGGGAGAACTGCTGGGGCTCCGGTGGGGCGACATCGACTTTTCCAAGCGGCAGATCCGGATCGAGCGCGCCCTCCACTACGACGAAACCCTGCCCGCCGGTGAGCGCTACGTCATTGGTTCGGTGAAGGGCGGCAGACCTCGTACGGTCACGTTCGACGCCACCTGCGACCACCTGATCCAGGCATGGCGCCGCGAACTGCCGCCTCTGCTCGCCGGTGGCGCTGGGAACGTGACGGCCCTGCGTGGCCTCCGCAGTCACGACCCGGTCTTCCCCTCGCGACCGGGACGCGCGGCAACCCAGTCAGGTCTGCACTCGAGCTTCCTGAGGGCCCAAAAGCACTACCGCAACGCTCACCCCGCGCTCGACCTCCCGAGACTGAACGTGCACGAACTGCGCCACACCCACGCCTCTCTGCTGTTCGAAGCAGGCCAGTCCGTGAAGGTGGTTCAGGAACGCCTTGGCCACGCCAGCGCCCAAGTCACGCTGAACACCTATGCGCATCTCCTCCACGATGCACAGAGCCGTGCCGCCGCCGCCCTCGAGGACCTGCTGAACGGCACCGCCCCGACCCCAGACAGCGGCACCATGTCGTGACCAACCACTCGGTTGGGGCACGACGCGCTCAACACGTCTTGAGTCAACCGTCAAGAGGGTGCAGCCGCTGCGCGCGAACGCACCGTGCCGATGAATCGACTCCGAGATGCATATCGCTCGGACTCCGGGCCTCGGCCAAAGGTCGCTGCCGACCCGATCATTAACCCGTCTCTCGTGTTTGGAGGTCCGAAACCGCCAGATTGCGGCTCCAATTGGAACTAATCCGGCAGAAGAGAGATCAAGGGGAACGACTCCGGAAGGTCCGCCTCCCAATCGAGAGGTACGTCGAGCAGGTTTCCGTGGGACCGAACGGTGGAAGCGTTCCAGACACCCTCTAGCCTCGTCAGTTTGCCCATCTTCATGTCGAGCAGGTATCCCTTTTGTTCACTGTTCCGGTCGACGGTGAAGCTGACCCATCGGTCCGTCGCGTTGAGGTAGTAAGCGCGCGCGCCGTTCGGAAGTTTCACGGTAAAGCGCCCGTGCTTGGGAGAGTCGACTTGTACGCCGGCCGAGCTGTCGGCCGTGACACGCGTCCCGTCATTGGCGAACGCTTCTTCCGGCGCGGGAGTGCTCGTTTCGCGGACCTCGCCGTCGGGCCCTTGAGCTGGGTCCCACTGGACGATCCGATCGCCGCCGAAACGGACTTGGATCTTGGAGGGATCGGCGTCACCGTAGACCTCGTTGGCGCCCTTGGCGACAAGTTCTGGGTCGCCCCCCTCGAACGGCACGCGATAGATCGACGCGCGGCCATAACCCTCGGGATCGGACTTCTTGACCTCATCCACGGCCGGGAAGTACACATAGTCCTCAGCGACGTGCGGAACGATCCCCTTCAGACCTGGGAGCGGGGGGTTCTCGATACCGAAGTCGTCCGAAGACGCCAGTTGCTTCTTCTTGCCCGTCGCGATGTCATACGCGAACATCCTCCACGGGAGCTCGTACAGGCTGCGCGACGGCGTGTCCGTCCACACCACCTGATTCCCGGCAACGATCACGTCGACGACCTGGATCCACCGTTCACGAGTGCCGGGCTGCGAGATTGTCTCGACGGACCCGTCGTCCGGATCACGCAAGATCAAGGCATTGCCCCGAGGGTCGGGTTCAGTTCCGGAGGACGGCGGCCCAGTATCGCTTTTCACAAGCACCTCGGTCCCGTCGGCGGCCGTGCCCCTGTAAAACGCCATCCTCCCGTCGATCACTGCGGGAGTCTCGCCCACGACGCGGAAGTCTCTTCCTTCCTTCGCGACGGGCGTAGCTCCAGAAACCTCCAGGCGTCGGTCGATCTCAGCTTTCGACGAGACCGACGCCGACGGCTCCTCAGGAGAGCCGCCGGCGTCGGTGCAGCCGCCGAGTGCCGCCAACAACAGCCCCATAGCAAGGGCCAACGGCACGCGACGGGTCATCACGCGATGATGCCGAACCGAGAGACGAAGCCGGCCATGTTTGAAGCGGACATGTTCCCCTTAGTCGCCAAACCCGACCAGATACTGGTTGCCGGGTCGGCCCACTTGACGTTCGAGCCATTGCTCGAGTAGCCGAAGCCGGCGATGTAGTGATCGATGCTGCGGTTGCTCGGATGGTTGTTGTAGTGCTTCGCGCCCGCAGTCTCGTGCGTACCGTACTCGACTCCGTGACCCAGGACGCCGATCGCGCCTGCGGTGAGGTTCTTCAACTTGGTGGCCGTGGGTCCCGCGTAGACATCGGTACTCAGACCCATCCAGCGCTGAAGTGTGATGGGCACCCGGTGCATGCTCGTGCCTTGTGAACTGGACGTCGCCAAGTAGGTACTGCTAGCGAGAACGGTCTGCGACATCTTGTGACCCGAGTTGTACCGGCTCGTCTCGCTTCCACCTGACATGCGAATGACCATGGCGGTACTCGCGGGCGCGCAGTAGTACCCATTCGACTGAGACGAGTGGGTCAAGGTGAGCGAGCGCGCTTCAGCCGGAGTCGGGAAAGCCATGGGCGTCACGGTCGTGTCGCCCGCGGCGGTGGCCGCCAGTTTCGAAACGGAAACCTTCCCGAGCGGCTCCCCGGCCACCTTCTGCACCTTCAGCTCCGCCGACGCGATCTGAGCATCGACAGCCTTCAGGTCGCTCGACGAAGCGCCTCCCTGTGAGAGTTCAGCCTTCTTCGCCCAGAGCTCGAAGACCTTGTACTTGGCTTCCGTCTCAGCCAACTCCGCCTTCACCTCCGGGGTATCCGCAAGCGTCGCGAACCCCTTCGGAAGCGGCGCGATTCCAACCACCGGGTTGGCATCCTCCTCCGCCGAAGCAGCGAAGCACGACGTCCCCACGAGGACGACTGCGGTCACGCCGACTACCGCGATCCTGGAAATCTCCCGAGCGACTCCCCTGGCGCTCGGACCCATCAACGAATTGTGAATCTTCATGTGATCTTCCCCCGACTCCCCGTTTAGTGGCCACCAATCTCCATTGGTGTAACTGCCATTTGCGCGCCAAGCATGGCGCCTGCAGAGGCTTTCGTCAACGACGTATCAAACGGGGCTCGACGCGCTCACATGATGGCTCCTCCTTGAGAGACCAGCTGCACGTCGAGGTCCAGGGAGGAGGTCGGGTTACTAGTTCAAAACCAGTATCGCCCACACACGAAAACCCCTGAAAGCCCAGTGATTTCAGGGGTTTTCATTTTCGGCTCGTGGGTGACGTCCCGCTGTGTGGTGGAGTTTCTCGACACCGTGCGGGTCAGTGGTT
>CAYYQO010000096.1:11589-11915 GCA_964473845.1 uncultured Aeromicrobium sp. | reverse complement strand
TGCCGTTGCCGCCGAGGTTGTACTCGATCGACTCGACCTCGCCGTGCTTGTCCTTGGCCTGCGCCTCGGTCAGGCCGACGGAGGCCAGTTCGGGCTCGCAGTACGTGACGCGGGGGATCGACGAGTCGACGATCGGCCGCGGGTTGAGCCCGGCGATCTCCTCGGCGACGAAGATGCCGTGCGCGAAGCCGCGGTGGGCGAGCTGCAGCCCGGGAACCAGGTCGCCGACCGCGAAGACGCCGTCGACGTTCGTGCGCAGCCGCTCGTCGGTGGGGACCCAGCCGCGCTCGACCGTGACACCGGCCTCCTCGAAGCCGAGACCGGCC
>CAYYQO010000096.1:0-11579 GCA_964473845.1 uncultured Aeromicrobium sp. | reverse complement strand
CGAGCGTGACGACGGCGCCGCTGTCGTTCTGCTCGACGCCGGTGAACTTCACGCCGGTCTTGAAGGCGATCTTGCGCTTGCGGAAGGCGCGCTCGAGGCCCTTCGACAGGACCGGGTCCTCGAGCGGGACCAGCGTGGGGAGAGCCTCGATGATCGTGACCTCGGCGCCGAAGGAGTTCCAGACAGAGGCGAACTCGACGCCGATGACGCTGCCGCCGATGATGACGGCGCGCTTCGGGACCTCGTCGAGCGTGAGGGCCTGCTCACTCGTCATGACGCGGCCGCCGATCTCGATGCCGAGCGTGCGCGGTTCGGACCCGGTGGCCAGGACGACGTTGGTGCCGGTGTACCGCTGGCCGTCCACCTCGACAGTCGTACCGTCGATGAGACGACCCTCGCCCTCGATCACGGTGATGCCGCCGGACTTCACCAGACCGGTCAGTCCCTTGTAGAGGCGGTCGATGACGCCCTGCTTGTAGGCATTGACCTTGACCATGTCGACACTGTCGAACGTGGTGTTGACGCCGATCTTGTCGCCCTCACGGGCGGTGTCGGCCACTTCGGCCGCGTGCAGCAGGGCCTTGGTGGGGATGCAGCCTTCGTGGAGGCACGTGCCACCCACCTTGGCCTTCTCGATCAATGCAACGGACTTGCCGAGCTGGACAGCGCGCAGTGCGCACGCATAGCCCCCGCTTCCGGCTCCGAGAATGACGATGTCGAACGAATGGGGTGCGTCGTCGGGCACGATGTCCTCCGGGTAGGTGGTCTGTTGTCATCTTGTCACCTGCGTGGTTGTCACTGCCACCGGGGGAGCGCCGTGAGAAGTGACTTCTGCGTAGGTTTTGCCGATGGCTGGCCGCCGTCGGGTCCGGTCCGGCAGAATTGACGCGTGGGACTGTTCAAACGACGTCGTCGAACCGCCGCTGGTGCGGTCGTGTCGGACCGTGATGCCAGCAAGGCCGATCTGAGCGCGCTCCGCGAGTTCGCGACCTCCCGACGGGGGGTCGAGGCGTTCGTCGAACCGAAGACGTCGGTCACCCAGACGACCGTGGTCATGGTCGCCGGTGACGGCGAGTGGACCCGGCGCAGGATCGCGAACGAGAAGGTGGCCGCTGATCTGGCGCGCAGCCTCAAGATCCCGATCTACGACGCCAACCGCGTGGGGTACCCCCAGCGGATGCGTGACTTCAACGCACGCAAGACGACCAAGAAGACCACGGTCGAGGTCGAGCGTGGCGACTACAGCCCTGCGCAGTTCGCCGCGATCATGACGCTCGAGACGATCGCCGGGACCGAGCCGCTGCCGCGCAACCCCTCGAAGTCCGATCTCGAGCGCGTGCTGCGCGCCGCCCGCAGCCAGGCCCACCCCGATCGCGCCGGCGATCGGACCCGGTGGGACAAGGTCGAGGAAGCGGCGCGCAAGCTCGGGCTCTGACCGGCAGGCCCGTCAGAAGTACGCGTTCGCCGGGAAGTCCTCTCCGGCCACGAGGTGACCACCCACGGCGGACGCCTTGAGGAACACCGGGTTGTGCGTCGAGACGGTCCGCACGTTGCGCCAGTGGCGGTCCAGGTTGTGCACCGACTGGGTCGCCGAGGCGCCACCGACGTCGAACAGCCGTCCCGCCGTCGTGGGCGCGAACCGGTCGACTGCGATCTTGGCCTCGGCCGCGGCGCGCTGGGCTTCGGTCGCGGCTTCGGCCGTCGGCACCCCGTCGACGGCCGAGTCGGCCGCCCGTTGGATCGCCTCGGCCGCGCGTTGCACGATCGCCTCGGCGGCGAACACGTCGGCACTGATCTCGCCGACGACCTGCAGCACTTGGCGGTCACGCGCAGCCGACTCCGTCGCGGCGTGACTGAAATTCCGGGCCCGCCGCCGGACCCAGTCCACGGCGTCGTTGCGGACACTGCGCAGGATGCCGGCCGTGACTCCCTGCAGGTACAGCTGCAGGAACGCGCCCTGGTAGCCGGGAGTCGTCTGGTCGTCGGGATCGCCGAGGTCGAAGAACTCCTCGGGCTCGACCCGCACGTTCCGCAGGTGCGTCGTGCCCGTGCCCGTCAGTCGCTGACCGAAGCCGTCCCAGTCGTCGAGGATCGTGACGCCGTCGCGGTCGACGGGGATCACCGCCCCGGCGATGCGTCCGTCGGGCGCGGCCGCCCAGATCTGGGTCAGGTCGGAGTAGATCGTTCCGGTCGAGTAGAACTTCGTGCCGTTGAGTCGGTAGCCGTCGCCGTCGGGGGTGAACGCGGTCTCGAAGTGCAGGCCGACGGGCTTGCGGGTCTGTTCGCTGAAACCGTTGCCGACGAGCGCACCGGAGCCGATGATCGCGATGCCGCGCGCACGTGCTTGCGGATCGGCCTGCTGCAATTGCTGCTCGACGAACCAGAAGTGCGTGCGCAGCGCGTGGGCCGCGTTCGAGTCGGCCTCGGCCAGATCGACGAGGGCGGCGAAGAACTCCGGGATCGTCAGTCCCGCCCCGCCGTCGGCCTCGGGCAGTCGCAGCCGTCCGACGCCGGCGTCCTTCAACCGGCCAATGACGCCGTGCAGCGCCTCGCGATCGCGTTCACGGTCGGCGGCGCCCTCGGCGATGCCGTCGAGCAGGGCTCGCCAGGCGGGCGAGCCGGGGCGGACGGGGGTCGTGGTCGTGGTCGGCGACTCGGCGGTGGTGCTCATGGATCCTCCTGGTGCGGTTCGTGGCGACCACGGTGCCGTCCGATCGGGCGGTGGCCCCGCCGATCTCACGCCTCGGTCCGTCGGGAAGTCCGATGGGGGGATCGGCGCGACCTGTCACCGGTTCAGCCCCGGGCCCAGCGGCCCTTGGGATGCTCACTCGCGAGCGCCTGCAGGGATTCCTCGAAGAGCCGCACGACCGTGGGCACGCGTGCACCGGCCCGACGCCACGAGAGCATGGATACCGCGGTGCGGACGCCGGCGATGGGCCGCGTCGTCAGCACTCCGGCCTCCTCGAGCGGGTCGCCGATGACGCTGTAGTCGGGCAGGATCGTGACGCCCCCGCCCGAACCGACGATGAACTTGCCGTGTTCGGCACCGTCGGTCGCGATGACGTCCGGGGGCAGGGCGCCCCCGAACAGGCGCAGCGCGAAGCGATGCATGACATAGCCCTCGCGCATGGCGACGAACGTCGACGAGCGCAGTTGCTCGACATCGATCTCGTCGTGGACGGTCAACGGGTCGTCGTGACGCAGCACCACCACGGGTCGGCCCTGCAGCAGTGTCGTCGCGTGCAGGCCAGCGGGCACGTCATCGCCGGGCAGCACGTTGACCAGGCCGAGATCGATGCTGCCTTCGCCGAGACCGCGCTGGATGTCGGCCGGCAGGATGCTCAGGACGTCGACACGGGTGCCGTCATGGGCGGCGGTGAACCGGCGGATGCCGGGAACCAGGAGGGCCGAGGTGCCGGCGCTGACGGTGCCGACCCGGATCGAGCGGCTCTCGCGGCACTGGGTGCCCGCGGCCGACCGCAGGTCGCCGACCGCCTCGAGCACCGTCGCCATGCGGGGCAGCAGTTCGAGGCCTTGCTCGCTGATCCGCGCTCCCGTGCGGCGCCGGTCCAGCAGGGTGACTCCGAGCTCGCGTTCCAGACTGCGGATCGCCTCGCTCAGGGCCGGCTGTGAGACGTGCAGCTGTTCGCTCGCCCGACGCAGGGAACCGTGGCGGGTCACGGCCGTGAGGTACTCCAGCTGTTCGATGCGCATGACCCCAGTCAGCCACGAAAACCGCTGGCGTCGAGGGCTTCTCTCATCGTGGGCGCGAAACCCGGAGCCGGCCCGAGCGTGTAGGGGGTGGAAGGCGTAGCCGATGGCCCCATCGGATTTCACAGGGGTCCGAGGAATGGGATCGGGGGTGTTCGGCCGATTCGGCCCTGCACGGTGGAGCCCATCGAGACCGCACCACCTTCACTCCCAGGAGCTTCCATGACATCGATCGGCCACGACCCGCAGCGACGCGATCCGCTCAAGTTCGCCTACTGGGTTCCCAACGTCTCCGGCGGACTGGTCACCTCGACCATCGAGCAGCGCACCGACTGGAGTTACGACTTCAACGTCAAGGTGGCGCAGCTGGCCGAGCAGGTCGGCTTCGAGTACGCCCTGAGCCAGGTTCGCTACACGGCCTCGTACGGTGCGGACCAGCAGCATGAGTCCACGAGCTTCAGCCTGGGCCTGCTGACCCAGACCGAGAAGTTGCGGGTCATCGCCGCGGTCCACCCCGGTCTGTGGCATCCGGCCGTGCTGGCCAAGTGGATCATCACCGCCGACCACATCTCCGGCGGTCGCGCCGCAGTGAACGTGGTCAGCGGCTGGTTCAAGGACGAGTTCACCGGGCTCGGCGAACCGTGGCTTGAGCACGACGAGCGCTACCGACGCAGCAACGAGTTCATCCGCGTCCTGCGGGGGCTGTTCACCGAGACCGGGTTCGAGCACCGCGGCGACTTCTACCGGATCCACGACTTCACGCTCAAGCCCGGGCCGGTCGATGTGCCCGGCCGGGCACATCCCGAGATCTTCCAGGGCGGCAACTCCACGGCCGCCCGTGCCAACGGTGGTGAGGTCGCCGACTGGTACTTCTCCAACGGCAAGGACTTCGACGGTTTCACCGAGCAGTACCTCGAGGTGCGCCAGAACGCGGCGCTCAGCGGGCGTGAGAACGACGTGAGGTTCGGGCTCAACGCCTTCGTCGTCGCTCGCGACACCGAGGCCGAGGCACACGAGGTGCTCGAGGAGATCATCGCGAAGGCCAACCCCGAGGCGGTCGAGGGCTTCCGTCAGGCCGTGCAGCAGGCCGGCAGCTCGACGGGAGACGGCAAGGGGATGTGGGCGGATTCGTCGTTCCGCGACCTCGTCCAGTACAACGACGGCTTCCGGACGGGCCTGGTCGGGACGCCCGAGCAGATCGCGACGCGGATCGTCGAGTACAAGAAACTCGGCGTCGACCTGTTCCTGTTGGGCTTCCTGCACTACCTCGAGGACATCGAGTACTTCGGCACCAAGGTCCTGCCCATCGTCCGAGATCTGGAGGCCGACGCGATCCGCGCCGGCGAACTGACCTCCGCCTGACCCACCCACACCACCAGGAGAACCATCATGACCATCACCGTCCAGGAGGCCCTCGCCTCCTCGCCCTGGGCCGGCCAGTCCGTCCCGCAGACCGATGCGCAGTGGCTGGCCCGTGCAGCCGACGTCGCCAGCATCCTGTCCACCGACGCCCTCGAACGCGACCGGGCGCAGGCCGAGCCCCGTGCCGAGGTGCAGTTACTGAAGCAGTCCGGCCTCACGACCTTGCTGGGTCCGGTCGAGCACGGCGGAGCCGGCAGGACCTGGGACCTCGCCTACCGGATCATCCGCGAGGTCGCCTCGGGCGACGGGTCGATCGGCCAGTTGCTCGGCTACCACTACCTGTGGGCGTGGGCGGTGCGACTGGTCGGCACGCCCGACCAGATCGCCGCGGTCGAAGAGCTCTACACGACGAACAACCTGTTCTTCGGTGGCGCCGTCAATCCCCGCGACAGCGACCTGACGATCCGCGACGAGGGTGACGAACTCGTCTACAACGGCAGCAAGTCGTTCTCGACGGGGGCGTCCGTGGCGGACCTCGTGGTGCTCGAAGGGGTCATCGAGGGCACCGAGAAGCATGTCTTCGCGATCGTCGAGGCCCAGCAGGACGGCATCGCCTTCGCCGAGGACTGGGACAACCTGGGCCAGCGCCTGACGGCGTCCGGCGGGGTGACGATCACGGACGTGCGCGTGCCGTGGGCCGGCGCCGCGGGCTACGTCGACAAGGAGTTCGTCGGCACCGACTACGCCACCCTCAACCTGCCCGCGATCCAGTTGGTGTTCATCAGTTTCTACCTGGGCATCGCGGCGGGCGGCATCCGGACCGCCGCGGCGTACACCCGTGAGACGACCCGCGCCTGGCCCTACGGCGGAGACGACAAGGAGTCCGCGACGCAGGAGTGGTACATCCTCGAGGGGTACGGCCGACTGCAGTCGCAGCTGTGGGCCGCCGAGGCACTGGCCGATGACGCCGGCCGTGAGATCTCGGCGCTGTTGCACGCTCCACGTGAGGAGCTGACGCCCGAACAGCGGGGCCACGTCGCGGTGCGGATCGCGGCGGCGAAGCAGATCGCCACCGACATCGCGCTCGAGGTCGGCACGAAGATCTTCGAACTGACCGGAGCCAGGGCGACGAGCAACGCCGTTGGTCTGGACCTGTTCTGGCGCAACGCGCGCACGCACACGCTGCACGACCCGGTCGCCTACAAGCGGCGCGAGGTCGGCGAGTTCGCGTTGCTCGGTCGCGTCCCCGAGCCCACGTGGTACACGTGAGCCTCGACGCGATCCGCGCGCTGCTGCCCCGCCTCGCGGACGGGGCGGCAGCGCGCGACGCCGAGCGCAGCCTGCCGTCGGCCGAGATCGACGAGGTCTCGGCGACCGGGGCCCTGGCCGTCACGGTGCCGGCCGAACACGGCGGGCCCGGCGGAGGGGCGGTGGCGGCCGCCGAGGTCACGCGACTGCTGGCGACGGCGGACCCGAGCATTGCCCAGATCCCACAGAGTCATTTCGTCTACCTGCGCTTCGTCCAGCTCGCGGGCGGGGAGCGGCTTCGCAAGACGATCTTCTCCGACGTGATCGCCGGACAGCGGATCGCCAACGCGCAGTCCGAACGTGGCGGCAGGACGATCACCGACATCGCGACACGCATCACGTTCGACGGGGACGAGGCGGTTGTCGACGGGCGAAAGTTCTATGCGACCGGCAGTCTCTTCGCGCACTGGTTCGCGGTCCTGGCGCGGGACGACGACGGCGTCGACCACATCGCCTACGTGCCGAAGGGAACGGCTGGCGTCGAGGTCGTGGACGACTGGAACGGCTTCGGCCAGCGCACGACCGGCAGCGGCACCGTGACCTTCTCACGCGTACGCGTTCCGCGGGATCTCACGGCACCGCGCTCCGAGGCGATCACGGGTCCGCACGCCTACGGTGCGTTCGCGCAGTTGCTGCACGCGGCGATCGACACGGGCCTGGCCCGCGGAGCGCTCGGCGCTGCGGCCGAGGTCGTCCGCACGACTGCGCGGCCGTGGTTCGAGGCGGTGGGGGATTGGGACATCAGCACGGCAGCTCAGGATCCGCTGACGATCCAGAGGTTCGGCGAACTCGAGGTCACGACCCGGGCGGCCGAGGCGGCGCTGGCCCAGGCGGCGCTCACGGTCGACCAGAACCCCGCGGACGCCTCACTCGCGGTGGCCGCGGCCAAGGTGCTGGCCGACCGTGCCGCCAACGAGGTGAGCGCCGCGATCGTCGAGGTCGGTGGTGCGAGTGCGGCCGATGCCCGCCGCGGCCTCGACCGGCACTGGCGCGACGCCCGCACGCACACCGCCCACGACCCGGTGCGCTGGAAGATCCAGCATCTGGGTCGTTGGGCGATCGATGGCACCGCACCGCCTCGGCACGGGCTGATCTGACGGGTCCCGGGAGGTCAGTGCCAGCCGCGCGGGTCGAGTCCACCGGGGTGTTCGACCGTGGGGTCGTACGGTTCGCGGCTCAGGACGAACGAGGCCAGGTCGAGGGCACCGTCGGGCCGTACGACGAGGCGCTCACCGGCGAAGTACGTGTCGAGCCCGCGCCAGCCGTCGCCGTCGCGCACGAAGCGCGACCGTCGATTGCCGTTCACGTCGCAGAGGTGGAAGCCGTCGGCCGTCGGCTCGAGCCGGTAGGGGACCGGACCCCAGAACCAGTCGCCCACGAGGGGCGTCACATCGGGTGCCACGTCGATCGGTCCCGGCTCGGCAGGCCGAACGGCGACGCGCGCTGCGTCGAGCAGTTTCGTCGCGAGATCGCCCAGTCGCAGGGTGTCGTTCGCCAGCACGACGACTCCCAGCCCGGCCGCCGGTTCGGCGATGAGGGTCGCCAGGAAGCCGGGCATGGAACCGCCGTGCCCCACGCGCAGGCCGGTGCCGTGGTCGGGCCAGATCCGCCAGCCCAGGCCCTGCGCCGTCGCCCACGGCACGTCCGGCCGATGGTCGACGGCCAGCGGCACTGTCATCTCGGCCCACGTCGAGGCGGTCAGGACGTCACCCGTGTGACCGGCGGCGAAGGACGCCCACCGCGACAGGTCCTCGGCGCTCGACCACAGTTGGCCGGCCGGGGCCATGGCACCGGCGTCGTGGTGCGGTTCGATCATGAGCCGGTTGTCCGCTGGGTGGTGCGAGAGGCCGGTTGCGGCGGCAGGGCCGGGCTGTTCGGTGATGCCCGGCAGGCCCAGCGGCCCGAGGATGCCCGCGCTGATCGCCTCGAACCACGACGTGCCGCGCATCACCTCGACGAGGCGGCCCAGGACGGCGAATCCGACGTTGGAGTAGTGGAATCGCGTGCCCGGGGTGTGCACGAGCCCGGGGGTCGAACCGATCAGGTGGGCCCAGTCGCCGCCAGCGGTGCGCTCCCACCACGGACCGTCGGTCTCGGCCTGCAGTCCCGAGGTGTGCGTCAACAGTTGGGCGATCGTGACGTGTCCGAACGGGACGTCCGGCAGGTGCCGGTCGATCCGGTCGGCGAGGTCGAGCCGGCCCTCGTCCCGCAACCGCATGACCTCGACGGCGACGAACGTCTTCGTGATCGAACCGATCCGGTATTGGGTCGACGGTGTCACGGGCGCTCCGTCGCGACCATCCACCGAGCCGATGGCACCGGACCACACCAGTGCGCCGTCGGCCACGACGGCGGCCGCGACCGAGGCGATGTCGGACTCCGCCAGTTCGGCGGCCAGCAGTGCATCGAGCACCGGTAGGTCGAGCCGCGCCGGGTCGAACACCGCCATGGTCAGCCCAGATCCTGGGCGAGGCGGACGAGTGTGCGCACGCCGGCCCCGGTGCCGCCGACGGGCGTGTAGTCGAAGACGCCGCCGTCGTTGAACGCCGGGCCGGCGATGTCGAGGTGCGCCCACGAGGCGTCGCCCACGAACTCGCGCAGGAACGCCGCGGCGTACAGCGTGCCGCCGTACGGCTTGGGGTTGTGCTGGCGCACGTCGGCGATCGTCGAGGCCGTGACGGCAGCACCGATCTCCTCGGTGATGGGCAGTCGCCACATCGGCTCGCCGGCCCGCTCGGAGGCGGTCAGCACCTGTTCCTGAAGCTCGTCGTCGTTGCCGAGTACGGCGGCCGTGCGGGTACCGAGCGCGACCATCGCGGCGCCGGTCAGCGTGGCCGCGTCGACGATGTGGTCGGGCTTGGCCTCGACGGCGAGGGCCAGGCCGTCCGCCAGCACGAGGCGGCCTTCGGCATCGGTGTTGTGGACCTCGACCGTCGCACCCGAGCGCATGTGCAGGACGTCGCCGGGGCGGGTGGCGGTGCCGCTCGGCAGGTTCTCGGCGATGCAGGCGAACGCCGTGACCCGGATCGGCAGGCCCAGTTTCGCGATGGCGTGGGTCGCGGCGACGATCGCGGCCGCGCCGCCCATGTCGCACTTCATCGTCATCATCGAGTTTCCGGGCTTGAGCGAAAGGCCACCCGAGTCGAACGTGATGCCCTTGCCGACGAGGGCGAGGTGAGTCTTCGCGCCCGTCGGGTTGTAGGTCAGCTTGACCAGGCGCGGGGGCTGCTCCGAACCGGCCCCGACGCCGAGGATGCCGCCGCAGTTCTCCTTGGCGAGACGCTTCTCGTCCCACACGGTGACGCGGACGCCGGTCGGAGCGGTGGCCTTGATCGCGTCGGCGAACGCGGGCGGGCGCAGGTCGGCCGGGGGAGTGTTGACCCAGTCGCGGGCGAGGCAGGTCGCCTCGGCGATCACGACAGCCTGCTCGACGGCGGCCTTGGCGGCGGCCTTGCGGGCGTCGGCGCTCCGGATCGTCACGGTCTTGACGACCGTGGCCTTCTTCCGGGCCTTCTCACCCTTGTACTGCAGGTACGAGTAGGTCGTGAGGACCGCGGACTCGGCGATCGCCTCGAGGTCGGCCGAGGGGAGTGCGCTCGGGTCGATGCCGACCTTCGTGGCCTTCGGCACGGCCCGCAAACCCTTGGCGACGGCGCGGCGCTGCTGTTCGGCGGTGGGGTCGGCCTCGGTCGCGACCCAGGCGGTCACCTGGGCGTCGCCGCTGGGGACGACGGCGACCTGACCGGCATCGCCGGTGAAGCCGAGCGCGGGCCAGGGCACCCCGGCCGGGAGTTCGGATCCCGACGGAAGCAGGGTGACGATCGCGTCGACGGTGGGCAGGGAAGCACGCAAGTGGACCGTGGGCATGTCGCCACTGTAGTCAGCGGTACTTTGGCTTGCATGGACCTGCTCCAGTCACCCCTGCACCAACGTCACGAGGCGCTCGGCGCCAAGTTCGCCGAGTTCGGTGGATGGACCATGCCGCTCGAGTACGCCGGCGGCGGTGTGCTGGCCGAGCACAAGGCGGTGCGCGAGGCCGTCGGGCTGTTCGACGTCAGCCATCTGGGCAAGGCCGTCGTGCGGGGCACGGGAGCCGTCGACTTCGTCAACGCGTGCCTGACCAACGACCTTGGGCGCATCGCGCCGGGCAAGGCGCAGTACACGCTGTGCTGCGCCGAGGACGGTGGCACGGTCGACGACCTCATCGCCTATCTGCGCAGCGAGTTCGAGGTCTTCCTGATCCCCAACGCGGCGAACACGGCCGAGGTCGTGCGCCGGCTGGCCGCAGTCGCGCCCGCGGGCATCGAGGTCGAGGACCAACACCGCGCCTACGCCGTGCTCGCGATCCAGGGGCCGCACAGTGACGACCTGCTCGCGACGCTCGGTCTGCCCGTCGATCACGAGTACATGTCGTTCGCGGTCGGTGCGATCGACGGCGTCGAGTTGACCGTGTGCCGCACGGGCTACACCGGCGAGCGCGGCTACGAACTGGTCGTCCCGGCCGAGCAGGCCGCCCAGGTGTGGGACGCCGTCATGGCCGCGGGGGAGTCGCTCGGTGTCCGGGCCTGTGGTCTGGGCGCCCGCGACACCCTGCGGACCGAGATGGGTTATCCGCTGCACGGGCACGAACTGTCGCCCGAGATCTCGCCCGTCATGGCCCGCACGGGCTGGGCCGTCGGCTGGTCCAAGCCGGCGTTCTGGGGCAAGGACGTGCTCGAGCGCCAACGCGCCGAGAAGACCGTCCGCACGCTGCGGGGCCTGCTGGCCGACGGCCGCGGCATCCCGCGTCCGGGCATGACCGTCCGCGACGCCGAGGGCAACGAGCTGGGCGAGATCACCTCGGGCACGTTCTCGCCGACCTTGCGTCAGGGCATCGGCCTGGCGCTGCTGGAACCCGGCGTCGCCGACGGCGACACGGTCACCGTCGACATCCGGGGCCGGCAGGAGGCCTTCACGGTCACCAAGCCACCGTTCGTCCAACCGTCCACGAAGGAGGCCTGACATGGCCTGGTCCTGGCAGTACGAGAACAGCGCCGGTGAGAGCACCGGCACGTCGGAGGACTTCGACAACCGCGCCGACGCCGAGTCCTGGATCGGCACGGCCTTCGAGGACCTGCTGGAGGACGGCGTCGAGCAGGTCCACCTGCTCGAGGACGGGACCGTCGTGTACGGCCCGATGTCCCTGCGGCCGCAGTGAT
>CAYYQO010000095.1:0-11964 GCA_964473845.1 uncultured Aeromicrobium sp. | reverse complement strand
CACGACGCCCCAGTAGTCGACGTCCATGACCTTCTCGAGGTGCTTGAAGTCCATCTGCTCGATGTCACCGGTGAAGGCGATGCCGGCGTTGTTGTAGATCTGGTGGATCACCCCGAAGTGGGCGGCGACCTCGTCGGCGTAGGCCAGCATTCGCTCGCGCTCCGACACGTCGATGTGGTCGACCCGGATCCGGGCACCGCGCTGTGTGAGCAACTGCTCCGTCTCGGCCAGCCCGTTCGCATCGACGTCGCTGATGGCGACCCGGGCGCCACGCTCGGCCAGTCCCAGGGCGAGCGCTCGGCCGATGCCCGAGCCCGCTCCCGTGACGACCGCGACCTTGTCTGTGAAGTACGTCATGATCCACCTCCGGATACCGACAGTATCCGAGTTCGGGACGCCGTCAACGGTAACTCCGAGTTATCTTGACATCAATGGTGTCACGTTCGCCGAAAGTGGACGTCAGTTCCGACGGACCCGCGGCCTCAGCCGCACCTGGGGCAGCGGCGGTGCCGGGATGATTTGGTCGCCGTGGCCCTCGACGTGACCGAAACGCGGCGCCTGGGCTTCCCAGTGATCACGAGCGTCGGCGATCTCCTCGTGCGTCCGGCCGATGAAGTTCCACCACATGACCAGCTGCTCGTCGAAGGGCTCTCCCCCGAGCAACATCACCATCGTCGGCTGTTCGACCTCGATCGCCAGCACCGCGCGACCCGGCGCGAAGTACTGCAACGTCCGGTGGTCCACGGGATGACCTCCGACCACGGCCGAGCCGTCGAGCGGCAACACCCCGTACTCGAAGTCCGGGTCGAGATCGAACTCGTGACGGCCGGGCTCCAGCCGCAGTTCGACCCCCACGATCGGCGTGTGCACCGTCGCCTTGGAGGTCTGGCCGGCGAATTCACCCACCAGGACGATGCCGCTCCAGCCCTCGCCCTCGACCCGCGGCAGGTCGGGATGATGCTCGAACCCGGCCGGGCCGAGCCGGCGATGATCGGGCAGCGCGACCCACAACTGGACGCCGTGCATCCCGTCGGACTCCCCCACGGAGAACTCCGAGTGCGAGACACCGTCGCCTGACGTCATCAGGTTCAGCTCGCCCGGTCTGAGCACGACGTCGTTGCCCAGACTGTCGCGATGGCGCAGCTCGCCCTCGATCAGCCACGTGACCGTCTGCAGCCCTGTGTGGGGGTGCGGCAACACGGACATGACCGCATCGGTGGGACCGAAGTGGTCCACGAAACACCAGGCGCCGATCGTGGGCAACTGCCGACTGGGCAACGTGCGCCACACCCGCAGCCCTCGCACCCCGCCCAGCGGGACATCGCGAGGTTCGATGGCGTGATCTGCGGTCATGCGACCAGCGTAGATCGCAATCGGTCGATCGACTCGGGACGACCGCCCCACCGTTGGAACCAGGCCGTGGCCCCGCCCGGATACTCGTCCCACGTGTCGAGGACGCCCGTGATCGCCTCGACGGGCGCGGCGAGATAGCCGCTCGGCAGAGTGGCGCGGCGTTCGCCGTACACGCGGCTGAATCGGGCCACGATCTGGTCCTGATGGTGTGACGTGGCCAGATAGTCCTCGACGATGTCGTCGCGGCTGGCGCCCAAGAGGGCCAGCACCATGGCGATCGAGACTCCAGTGCGGTCCTTGCCCGCCGCGCAGTGGACGAGAGTCGGTCCCTGCGATGCTGCCACCGCGTCCACCACGTCGACCAGGTGGCGCGCCGTCGTGCGCAGCATCAGCTGGTAGAGCTCGGCCAGCGTGTCGGGTGGCGCGACCCCGGGGCGCAGCGCGCTGAGCAGCGGAAAGTTGTGGACCGTGACACCCGGCCCAGCCAGCGGGTGCTTCGGTTCGACCTCGGCCACGGATCTCAGATCGATGACCACCGACGGTGGCCAGGTGATCTCCGGTGGAGCCACGTCGTCCCCCAGGGGCAGCGCACTACGCAGCAGCAATCCGGACGCGATGGCGCCACCGTCGACGGACGTGCCGCCAAGGTCGCGGAGGTTGGGAACGAGCTCATTCACAGGTCCATCCTAGGAACCCGATCCGAACGACTGGACGCGCTTCCTACACTGGACGTGTGCCGAGCCCCGCGAAGACCACCGCCAAGGCCGCCGCTGGGACGGCGGCGGTCAGTTTCGGCACCTATGGCCTGCTGATCGGCGAGGCACTGCTGGCCCGCAAGCGCATCGGCACCACCTCGGACCGGCCACCGTCCGGCAACGGCATCTACGGCGATGACCATCCCGGTGAACCGATCCGCTGTCTGCTGCTGGGCGATTCGACCATGGTCGGCTACGGGATGAAGTCCGCCGAGCACACGCCGTCGGCCCTGATCGGCCTCGGGCTGTCCCACATCCTCGATGCTCCCGTCCACATCCAGAACGAGTCGGCCGTGGGCGCACGGTCCAAGGACCTCGAGCAGCAGATCACCGCGTCGGCCGAACACCATCCCCAGATCGCCGTGATCCTGATCGGCGCGAACGACATCACCCACCAGGTCCCTGCGAAGCGCTCGGCGCGCAGGCTCGCTGCGGCCGTCCGGCGGTTGCGCGCGATGGGCTCGGAGGTCGTCGTGGGCTCCGTGCCCGACTTCGGCACCGTCAAGCCGCTGCCCATGCCGCTGCGCACGGTGTGCCGGTACTGGAGTCGCCATCTGGCCCGGCGCCAGACCGTCGCGGCCGTCGAGGCCGGGGCCCGCGTCGTGTCGCTGGCCGACGTGCTCGAGCCGCTGCTGCTGGTCAACGGCGACGCCCTGTTCGGCGACGACCGTTTCCATCCCAGCGCCGACGGCTACGCCACGATGTCCAGCTTCCTCGTCGCAGCGGCGGTCGCGCAGTGGCGCACCCGTGGCGTCCGTCCGATCGAGGACGAGCCCGCCGAGCAGATGCCGCTCGACGTCGCCGCCGAATGGGCCTCCGAGCACGGCGGCACCCAGGTCGCCCCGGCCCGGGGCGGCCGGCGCTGGGCCGTCCTGCGCCGCCGCCGCTGACCTGCGCTGCAAGTCAGTGACTGTTTCCCCGGTTAACCGGGGAAACAGTCACTGAGCGTGGGTAATTTCCCACGTTCAGTGACAGGAAACCCACTTAACCGGGGAATCTGCAGGCCCGGACATGGCGAAGGCCCGCCACCTGAGGTGACGGGCCTTGCGCGCTGAGGTCAGTTGTCGCCGCGCAGAATCGCGAGGACGCGCAGGATCTCGAGGTAGAGCCAGATCAACGTGACGGTCAGGCCGAAGGCCGCGCGCCAGGACTCACGCTCGGGCAGGCCCGCCGCGACGCCGCGCTCGACGAAGTCGAAGTCCATGATGAGGCACAGGACCGCGAGGCCGATCGCGACGAGAGAGACGATCAGACCGAGCATGCCGAAGCTGCGCAGACCGCCCTGGTCGAGCACGCCGAACATGCTGAGCGCGAAGTTCACGACCATGACGCCTAGGAACGCGAACACGGAAATCGTGACGACCTTGCGGAACTTGTCGGTCACACGGATGTTGAAGAACTTGTAGGCCGCGAGCGTCGCGCCGGCAGCGACGAAGGTGGCGAGCACGGCCTGGAAGACGATCGTCGCGTCGCCGACCCAGGTCGCCACGATCTTGGAGAACGCGCCGACGAAGATGCCCTCGGCGACGGCGTAGGCCAGCACGAGCGGCGGGCTGATGACCTTCTTGAACGAGTTGACCATGGCGAGGACGAGGCCAACGATCATGCCGCCCATCGCGAACATCCACGCCTTCTGGACGGCCGACTCATTGACGGTGATCGAGTCGATGAACATCTCACCGATGGCGAACCAGGCGATTGCAGCGAACAGGACCACCGTGCCGAGCGTGATGGCCGTCTTCTCGACGACGGAATCGAGCGTCATCCGACCGCTGGACGTCGGCGTCTGCACACCGGGCGCGCCGGTGCCGGACAGGTCGATCTGCCACTGGGACGGGTCGGCCTGCGTCGTTCCGCGGCCGTTGAACTCCTCGCTGCGGGCGAAGACCGGGTTGCTGCTCCTCATGAGTTCCTCCGGGAGGATCTGGCCCCACTCGCCGGTGGTGGCGGGGTCGTTGTCTCTACCTTAACGAACGCCACCAGCAGCTGAACACTTCCCACTCGGCACGATTTCACCCACTCGGCACGATTTCACTCAGGCGACTTCTTCGTCGTCGCATCCGGATCGGCTTCGTCCTCGTCCGCCGGCGCTTGGTCCTGTGCGACCGTCATGAGCGCCGGGACCTTCAGGAACGGTGCGGAACGGTCCTGTGGTTCAGCCCCGGTGATCGGCGTGGTCGGATCCTCGAAGCTCGACTCGGCCATCTTCATCGGATAGACGTTCCAGACCGTGGCGCCCGTCTCGAGCTGCGCCGGTGTCCACGCCCCGGGCTTCGAGCACTCCCCGTACTCGTCCATCGGGACGAGGCAGCCGTTGCCGCCGGGCACCGAGGTCGCGATCGGCTTGCCGTCCTGGTCGAACAACTGCACGCCCGAGACCAGTGCGCCCTGCGCGTCGTAGGCGAAGATGTTGGTGACCTCCGAGCCGTTCGACCACACGCCCGTGCCGTCGCCCTGCATGCCGGAATCGTCGTCGTAGTAGACGTTCTGTTGATCGTAGGCCCGCTGGAGTTCGGCGCCCGTCGTGACGTTTCCGAACGCCGCGAACAGCATGATCACGGCGAAGACATTGCCGAGCACGATCAGGAACCGCGCCCAGGCCGGCCACGACCGCAGCCCGACGACCACGCTGCCGACGACCATGACGACGAGCACGATCCATCCCCACGGATGCTGGGGCAGCACATCGGTCTTCCACATTCCCACGATGAACGCGGACGTCTGGTACGCGGCCCACCCCCGCACGATCCACCACGCGGGGCGCAAGGTGACGAGGAAGTCGAGCACCGACTCCATGAGCGGACTCTGACGCAGTGACCGGTTGATGTCGCGACCCATCTCGGCGAAGGATTCGACGATCGCTCCCAGGCGGCGCGGACGCGACTGGGGGTCCGGTGTCGGCAGCCCGGCGGCACCGCGCAGTTCGGCGGCGTAGTCGGACGGGTCTGGCAGTTCGCGGGCCAGGTCCTCGGCGTAGGCCTCGGCCAGATCGGCCTCGAGTCCCTCGGTCAGCTCCTCGACCTCATCGGTCGGCAGATCCGCCAGCGCGGCCCGGACCGCGGCGGCGAACGCGACGATCTCGGCGGGAAGTGTGGTGGCGGTCATGCGGCGTCTCCTTCGAGCAGGCGGTCCATCGTGCGGGCGAACTCGGCCCAGGTCTTGCGTTGCGCGTCCAGCATCGTTCGTCCTTGGGGGGTGATGCCGTAGTACTTGCGATGCGGTCCCTCTTCGCTGGGAACCACGTAGGACGTCAGGGCGCCGGCCGAGTACAGCCGCCGCAGCGTGCCGTACACCGAGGCGTCCCCGACCTCTTCGAGCCCGGCCGCGCGCAGTCGACGGACCACGTCATAGCCGTACCCGTCCTCGCCCTCGACCACGGCGAGCACCGCGACATCGAGAACTCCCTTGAGCAGTTGGGTTGCATCCATGCATCGGACGGTACCACGCATTCCGCATTAGTGCGCACGACACGCCACCGACGATTCCGGCCCCTGTCGCCTCGCCGTCGCGCGCCCCCTCTCCACTTTTGGTACGGGATCCACGTTCGGCGGGCCAAGAAAGGTCGATCCCGTACCAAAAGTGGAGAGGGCGGGCGGGTAGGTTCAGCCCCGGACGTCCGCCAGGTGGTGGACGAGATCGTGGAGCCCGTAGCGGGTCAGGGTGTCCGCCGTGAACGCCGAGCCGTTCGAGCGGCGGCCCGGGCGTTGCCAATCACGCACCGCCGCGACCTCGTCGGCGAAGGCCTCGGCCGCGGGCGCCAGTTGCGCTGCCACGGCCGCCGGGTCCTGCCGGAGGTAGCCGTCCTCGAGCGCAGTGTCGTCCTGGTCCCAGTTGCCGAAGACCGGATCATCCTGTTCGCGAATCATCCGGAGCCGGTCGGCGAACAGGCGGAACACGTCACGTACGTGGCACGCGTACTCCAGCACCGACCACGTCGAGTCGTCCGGCCGATCGCGCGCGCCGGGTCGCGCCAACGCCACCCGCCAGCGCGGCACCATCGCGAGCACCTGCTCCCCCGCCGCCGCCACGTCGACGACAGCGGCGTCGAAACCGCAGTCGTCGCAGCGGCGCTCGAGCACCCAGGTCCAGTCCTTCGTGTCCGGAACGATCGCCATGCCGACCACGATCGCAGGCTCGATAGATTCGGACCATGCCCGACGCCGCCGAGAACCGCCAAGATCCCGCCGCCACCCCCTTCCGGCGCGAGATCGTCTCGTTCACGCGACGCGGCGGTCGGCTGAGCGAACGACAGCAGGATGCCTGGGACGACGTCGCGGACCGCTTCGTCATCGACGTCCCGCGGGGCCGGACCAGCACCTCGGTCACGGACGACTTCCGCATCGAGCCGGCACGGGAGTTCGGGCGCAGCGCACCGCTCGTCCTCGAGATCGGCAGCGGCCGCGGCGAATCGCTGGTCCACGCGGCCCTGGCGAACCCCGACACCGACTTTCTGGGCCTGGAGGTCTACGTGCCCGGCGTCGCGCAGACCCTCCTGGCCCTGCGTCGCGAGGGCATCGAGAACGTCCGCCTCGCGGTCGTCGACGCAGTGCCCTCGCTGACCCATGTGCTGCCGGCCGAGTCCCTCGATGAACTACGCCTGTGGTTCCCCGACCCCTGGCACAAGACACGCCACCACAAACGACGCCTCGTCACCGACGACTTCGTCCCGCTCGTGCACCGAGTCCTCAAGCCCGGCGGCGTCTGGCGGATGGCGACCGACTGGCAGGACTACGCCGACCAGATGCTGGAAGTCGTCGGCCGGGCGCCGGGATTCACGACATCCGGCGACTGGGCACCGCGCTTCGAGGGACGGCCGGTCACGCGGTTCGAGGCGAAGGGCTTGGCCGTCGGTCGGACGATCCGGGACATCAGCGCGACTAGGATGGCCCAATGAACCACGAAAGCGAGGTCGCCGAGCTACTCGGGATCGGAGCGGGGTCGCGCCTGTGGATCGTCGGTGACTCGGTCGAGGAGACCGCGTTGCTCGATCCCCTACCCGAGGGTGTCGACACCTTCGATGACGAAGTGCCAGAACAACTCGAGGGGTTGTTCGACGACACCTGGACCGGTGCCGAGAATCGACCCGAGCCGCCTGAGCCGGTCCGGCCCACGGGGATCGACACGGCCATCATCGCCGTGTCGAACACCCAGGAGTTCCACATGCGACTCGACGACGTGCTGCCACGCATGGGTTCGGTCAACCGTGTGTGGGTGCTCTACCCCAGCGACGACCTGCCGTTCACGATCCTCGAGAACGGCGTCGGCGAGTACGGCTGGACCGTCACCGACCCACTCGCACTCGACGAGACCTGGTCGGCCGCCGAGATCAAGCAGACCTGACAGCCCGTCGCCAGTCGGGCGACCGACACTCCTCCGTGCTCCCGGCGGGACTCGAACCCGCACTTGGACGGGTTTAAGCCGTCTGCCTCTGCCAATTGGGCTACGGGAGCCGCGCCCAGCCTACGAGTTCGAGGCGGAGCGGGTGTCGACGACGACGTCAGCGGGTTCCTGACCGACGACGATGCGCTCGATCTGACGGCGCACGACCGCCTCGATCAGCGGGCGCATCGCCGACGTCATCCCACCCACGTGCGGGGTGATGATGACGCCGGGCGCCGACCACAACGGGTGGTCGTCCGACAGCGGCTCGGGGTCGAACACGTCCGAGGCGTACCGCAGCCGACCCGCCTCGGCGAGCACCGCATCGGTGTCGGCCGTCAGACCGCGCGCCACGTTGACGACGGTGGCACCATCGGGCAGCCGGCCCAGGAAGTCGGCGTCGACCAGCCGTTCCGTGGCGTCGTTCAAGGGCACGGCCACCACGACTGCATCGGCTGTCGGCAGCAGCTCCGCGAGTTCGGCGGTGCCGTGGACGTGCCCGTCCTCGTCGTCCCGTGCCCTGGAGCCGACCCGCACGAGCTCGCAACCGAACCCGTCGAGCCGCTGGGCGACGCGACTGCCGATGCCGCCGACTCCCAGCAGGAGCACCCGGCGACCCTGCAGGCTGCCGGTGAACTTCTTGCGCCACTCTCCGCGTGACTGCTGTTCGCCGAAGACGTCCAGGTCGCGCACCGCGGCCAGCAACAGCGCGACGGCGAGTTCTGCGGTCGAGTCCTCGTGGACGCCGGTCGCGTTGGCGTAACGGCCACCGGCCGGCAGGTACTCTGCGACTCCGTCATAGCCGAGCGACTGGCCCTGGATCAGGCCGATCCGGCTCGGGTCGACATCGCCGAGAGCCGTGGGATTGACCGTGTACGGCCACACCGCGAGATCGAGCGTGCCGTCGGGCTGGCGCGACGCGCCGTCCCACACGACCACCTCGACCGGCAGGTCCTGCAGAACCGGGATCCAACTCTCGTCCGGGACTGAAACCCTGGTCATGCCTGCCTCGCCGCCCTCCACGCAATACCGTCCAGGATGTCGTGCTCGCTGACGACCAGCTCGTCGGTGTTCAGCGGAAGATGCTCCAGGACGCGGTCGAGAATCACGGCGCCGCCCGCAATCACGTCGGCACGACCCGGGTGCATGAACGGCAGCGCCCGACGGTCGGCGATCGGCATTTGCATGAGCGAACCGCAGGCCGAACGCAGGTCGTCGATGTGGATCCGGGCGAGGTGAATCGCCTCGTGGTCGTAGGACGGCAGCGCGAGCGAGTGCGCCGCGATGGTGGTGATCGTGCCGGCCACGCCGACGACCTCGTCGACAGGAGCCAGCCCCGACACCACCGGCGCGATCACGGCATCCAAGTACGTCATGCACTCGGTGAGTTCGGTGACCGAGGGCGGGTCGGTGGCCAGAAACCGCTCGGTCATCCGCACGGATCCGAGATCGAAGGAATGGGAGAACGTCGGCTTGCCCAGACCGTGGACGACCTCGGTCGAACCCCCGCCGAGGTCGATCACGGCGGTCAGCACCTCGGCGACGTCCCCCGTCGCACCCTCGAACGAGGCGAACGCCTCCTCCTGGCCGGTCAGCACCTGCGGCCTGACACCCAGAACGGCTTCGACCCGATCGGCGAACTCGGCGGCATTGGAAGCATCGCGCACAGCAGAGGTGGCGGCGAAGGCCACGACCTCCACGCCCATCGCCTCGATGACCTGACCGTACTCGCGGCATGCCTCGAGCGTGCGCTCGATCGCCTCCGGGGCGAGCCGGCCGGTGCGGTCGACGTCCTGCCCCAGCCGCACGATACGCATCTCGCGGAGCTGATCGGTCTTGGTCGTGCCGTCGACCTCGGTGATGAGCAGGCGGATGGAGTTGGTCCCGCAGTCGATCGCAGCCACGCTGGTCCCAGCCATGCGCAACAGGCTATCGGTCACGGCTGGTCGCTCGCCCAGTGGCGCAAACCGGGCTCAGGCCTCGGCGAGTGGAGCGCACGCCGAACCGGTCCACCAGTCGCCCAGCAACCGGACCGCCTCGTCGCCGAGCGGGTTCACGCCCGGACCCTTCGCGAGCGAATGACCGACCAGCACGTGCAGGCACTTCACCCGGTCGGGCATGCCGCCCGCGCTGATGCCATCGATCTCGGGGACGTGACCGATGGCCTCGCGTTCGGCCAGATAGGACTCGTGCGCCGCGCGGTAGGCCACGGCCAGTTCGGGCTCGTCGGCCAGCCGCTGGGTCCACTCGGCCATCAGGCCGGAGGCCTCGAGGGTGCCGATCGCGCCGGTCAGCCGGGGACACGTCAGGTAGTACAGCGTCGGGAACGGCGTGCCGTCGGGCAGTCGCGGCTCGGTCTTGACGCCGTTGGGATGACCCGACGGGCAGCGCGAGGAGATCTCGAGCATGCCGCGCGGCGTGCGGCCGAGTTGTTCGCGGACCGCGGCGATGTCGGCGGGATCGATCATTCGTCCGACTCCAGGGCCGGGTCCTTCTCGGCCGGGGCGTCCTCGGCGGCCGCGGCCTCGGCACCGGCCTCGCCGACCGAGCCCCACAGCCGCTCGACCCAGGGCTTGCGCGGGGCCACCTCGGGCTCCTCGAGCTTCGAGGTCTGGCCCTTGAGTTCGCCGTCGACACCGATCACGCGATATCCGACCTCGCCCGGCATGACCCAGCCGAACCGCTCACGCGCCTGCTGGCGGATGTACGCGGGGTCGCTCCACCGCTTCTGCTGGTCCTCCAGATCGGCGATCTCGGCCTCGGCCTGGCGGTTCTGCGCCTCGAGCGTCGCGATCTCGGCACGCTGCTGCCACCAGGCGTGGACCGAGGCCGTGTACGAGGCGATCAGCATGACCGTGACCCCCAGCAGGATGAGGGCACGCGTCGTGAAGCGGGTGCCGGTCCCCTCGGCCTTGGCGGCCACCGCCGGCTTCGTCGTCGAACCGCCCGACCGCGGGGTCGGGCGGGCGTCGCGCCGCCCCGGGGTGGGGCGACGCGAAGACGAGGACGGACGGCGACCGGACATGGGCTCAGGCGAACCGCGGGAAGGCCTGCGCGCCGGCGTAGCTGGCCGCAGGGCCGAGCAGTTCCTCGATGCGCAGCAGCTGGTTGTACTTGGCGACGCGGTCGGAACGAGCGGGGGCGCCGGTCTTGATCTGGCCGCAGTTCGTGGCCACCGCAAGGTCGGCGATCGTGACGTCCTCGGTCTCGCCCGAACGGTGGCTCATCATGTTGTGGAAACCCGCCCGGTGCGCCATGTCGACGGCGTCGAGCGTCTCGGACAGCGAGCCGATCTGGTTGACCTTGACCAGCATCGCGTTGCCGGCCTTCTCGGCAATACCGCGGCTCAGTCGCTCGACGTTCGTGACGTACAGGTCATCGCCCACGATCTGGACCTGGTCGCCCAGCGACGCGGTCATCGCGGTCCAGCCCGCCCAGTCCTCCTCGTCGAGCGGATCCTCGATCGACACGATCGGGTACGCCGCGACCAGTTCGGAGTAGTACGCGATCATCTCGTCCGACGACTTGGCAACGCCCTCGAACGTGTAGCTGCCGTTCTCGTGGAACTCGCTGGAGGCGACATCCATGGCGAGCGCGATGTCGGAACCGAGCTTGAGGCCCGTCTTCTCGACGGCCACGGCGATCAGATCGAGCGCGGCCCGATTGCTCTCGAGGTTCGGCGCGAAGCCGCCCTCGTCACCGAGGCCCGTCGACAGGCCCTTGTCGTGCAGGACGCCCTTGAGCGCGTGGTAGACCTCGGCACCCCAGCGCAGCGACTCGGCGAAGCTCTCGGCACCGATCGGCGCGATCATGAACTCCTGGACGTCGACGTTGGAGTCGGCGTGTGCGCCACCGTTGAGGATGTTCATCATCGGGACCGGCAACACGTGCGCATTGGGACCGCCGACGTAGCGGAACAGCGGCAGCCCGGCGGATTCGGCGGCTGCGTGGGCGACGGCGAGCGAGATGCCCAGGATCGCGTTGGCGCCGAACTGGGCTTTGTTGGGCGTGCCGTCGATGTCGAGCATGACCTCGTCGATCGCGCGCTGGTCGTCGGCGTCGAAGCCGACGAGCGCCTCGGCCAGGGGGCCGTTGACGGCCTCGACGGCCTTCAGGACGCCCTTGCCGAGGTAGCGGTCGCCACCGTCGCGCAGTTCGACGGCCTCGAACTGGCCGGTGGAGGCACCGGACGGCACGGCGGCACGTCCCAGCGTGCCGTCATCGAGCAGGACCTCGACCTCGACGGTCGGGTTGCCTCGAGAGTCAAGGATTTCGCGGGCGGCGACGTCGTCGATGATGGCCACGACAGGCTCCTCAAAGTGATGTTCTGGGTGGTGGAAGTCGAGCAGAACCCAGCCTAGCCCCGACGGCGTCCGGCGCCGAGGCACCCCGCCGACGTCCCCCACCGTCCCCGTGCGGCATGGGAAAGTGGTGCCACGCCAGAGCAGGAGGCTTGACATGACGGTATTCGACGGAC
>CAYYQO010000094.1:0-12065 GCA_964473845.1 uncultured Aeromicrobium sp. | reverse complement strand
GTCGGCGCATCCAGGCCAAGATGGCCAAGCTGCGTCGCGAACTGAAGGAACTGCGCGGCACGCGCGAGACCAAGAAGGCCGAACGCCGGCGCCACCAGATCCCGTCGGTCGCGATCGCCGGGTACACCAATGCGGGCAAGTCCAGCCTGCTCAACCGCCTGACGGGTGCCGGCGTCCTGGTCGAAGATGCGCTCTTCGCCACCTTGGATCCGACGACGCGGCGTGCCGAGACCTCCGACGGGCGGGTCTACACGCTGTCCGACACCGTGGGATTCGTGCGGCACCTGCCGCACCAGTTGGTCGAGGCCTTCCGTTCGACCCTGGAAGAGGTGGCCGACGCCGATCTGGTCCTGCACGTCGTGGACGGTTCGCACCCCGATCCCGAGGGTCAGATCGCTGCGGTGCGCGAGGTGTTCGCCGACATCGACGCGACCGGCGTGCCCGAGATCATCGTGATCAACAAGGCGGACGCGGCCGACCCGATCGTGCTCAGCTCCCTGTTGGCCAGGGAACCCCACGCGATCGTCGTCAGCGCTCGCACGGGCGAGGGCATCGACGAGTTGCTGGGCGCCATCGAGGCCGATCTCCCGGTGCCCGAGGTGTTCGTCGATGCCGTGGTGCCGTATTCGCGCGGCGACCTCGTCAACCAGGTTCACCTGCACGGCGAGATCGAAACACTCGACCATGAGGCCGAGGGCACCCACGTGGTGGCGCGCGTCCACGCGCAGTTGGCGGCCGAACTCGCGCCGTTCGCTGTCGCACGCTGAGCCCGGGACGTTCCAGCTCTCCTGTGGATCACCGTCGGCCACCGGATGAACGACCGGTAGCGTTCGGGCATGCCCTCCAAGCCTGACGTCAGGGCGGTCCTGACCGCCGCGGTGGAAGCCGTCGGTGGCAGTGAACGGCCCGGCCAGGTCGCCATGGCCGAGGCGGTGGCCGACGCACTGAAGCAGGAACGTCACCTCCTGGTCCAGGCGGGAACCGGCACCGGCAAGTCGCTCGGGTACCTCGTTCCCGCGCTGTTGCACCACGAACGGGTCGTGGTCGCCACGGCCACGCTGAACTTGCAGCACCAGCTGGTCGAGCGTGATCTGCCGGCGCTCAAGGAGGCGGCCCGCAGCACGATGGACACGGTGCCTCACCACGCGGTGCTCAAGGGCCGGGCCAACTACGCCTGCCTGCACCGGGTGCGCCAAGGGGCCCCCGACGAGCAGGGCGTGCTCGTCGAGGTGCCCGAGGGGTCACTGGGTGCCGAGGTCGTGGAGCTGCGCGAATGGGCTGAGGACCAGGCCGAAGCCGGACACGGCGGCGACCGCGACGCAGCCCCGTCCCACGGTGACCGGGCGTGGCGCCAGGTCAGCGTGTCGTCCCGCGAATGCCTCGGCGCGGCGCGCTGCGAGTACGCCGCCGAGTGTTTCGCCGAACGCGCCCGCGAGGACGCGGCCAAGGCCCATGTCGTGGTCACGAACCACGCGATGCTCGCGATCGACGCCATCGAGGGCGTGCCGATGCTGCCCGAGTTCGATGCCGTCGTGATCGACGAGGCGCATGAACTGGCGGCCCGCGTCACGCAGGCCTCGACCGACGAGCTCGATCCGGGTCTGATCGAGCGGGCCGCCCGCCGGGCCCGGTCGTACCTGGACGACGGGGGTGCGGCCGATGACCTGGGCGACGCGTCCGACGCCTTGGCCGATGCGCTCACGCACGTCCAGCCCGGACGCATCGACGCGCCGGATCCGGCCCTGACGGGTGCCTTGTCGCTCGTCCGCGACTCGGCCCGCGCCTGTTTCTCGGCCTTCACCAAGGAGAAGGGTGAGGAAGCGGACCCCGGCCGGCAACAGGCCCGCAGCGCGATCGAGGACGTGCGTACGGTCGCCGAGCGCATGACGGCGGGACGCGAGACCGAGGTCCTGTGGCTGGGCGAGGGACGCGGCGGGCTGCACCTGCGGATCGCGCCGATCGACGTCTCGGGGGCCCTGCGCGAGAAGCTCTTCGGCGAGAAGACCGTCGTGCTGACCAGCGCGACCCTGACCCTCGGTGGCTCCTTCGCGCCCGTGGCGGCCTCGTTGGGGCTCGACATGCAGGGCACGGGCTGGACGGGTCTGGACGTGGGTTCGCCATTCGACTACGGCCGCCAGGGAATCCTCTACGTCGCGCGCCATCTGCCGCCACCGGGGCGCGATGGCCTCGAAGCCGAACAACTCGGTGAGATCACGGCACTGGTCAAGGCGGCCGGCGGTCGGACCCTGGGGTTGTTCTCCTCGCGCCGCGCGGCCGAGAAGGCCGCCGAGTACGTGCGCGCCTCCTTGCCGGACCTCGACATCTGGTGCCAGGGCGATGCGCAGTTGCCCGAGTTGGCGCGCCGGTTCGCCGACGAGCCCAGCACGTGCCTCTTCGGCACGCTGAGCCTGTGGCAGGGCGTCGACCTGCCCGGAGACACGTGCACGCTCGTCATCATCGACCGCATTCCGTTCCCGCGGCCCGACGACCCGCTCATGAGCGCGCGCCAGCGACTCGTCGAGAAGCGCGGGGGCAACGGATTCATGCAGGTGGCCGCCCAGCATGCGGCGCTCCTGCTGGCCCAGGGGGCCGGGAGACTGATCCGTCGCTCGACCGATCGCGGAGTGGTCGCCATTCTCGACCCGCGACTGGCGACGGCGCGCTACGGCAGCTTTCTCGCCGCCACCTTGCCCCCGCTGTGGTCCACGACCGACCGCTCCGTCGTGGTCGGGGCGCTGGCGCGACTCGACGAAGCCGCGAAGGCCGGCGATCCGGCGTCGGTTTGATAGCCTGTGTCGGTCTTGCCTTCAACAACTCGGGGAATCCATGCCGTTCCGTTTGCCTTCGCTCGTCGCCGCATGTCTGGCGCTCGTCGGGTCCCTCTTCGTCTTCGCTGCCCCGGCTGAGGCCGCCGGGACCTTGTCGACGCGTACGTCCGTCGTCGCGATGACGTCGAACGGGTACGGCAGCATCTGGGCGCGATGCACGAAGAAGAAGGCCTGCAAGGGCCACGTGTGGGCCCAGGGTGCCACCGCCCAGAAGCGCAAGTTCACGGTCAAGGCGCGTTCGGCGCGTTGGGTCACCTTCCGCAACACCGGCTGGAAGGCTCAGCCCACCACGGTCGTGAAGATGAGTGGTGCGGCCCCCCAGCGTGTCCGCGTCGAGGCAGCCGTCAAGTACGGCACGATCTCCGGTCAGGTCGCCCGGGCGGGCGGATCCGCCGCTTCGGGTGTCAAGGTCGAGCTGTGGCGCCTCGGCTCGCGCAACCGCAACGTAATGGTGTCGAGCGCCACCAACGTCGAGCGCAACGGCGGGAAGTTCTCCTTCCGCGTCCGGATGGGCGCCAACAACAAGCCGTCGGCCACCTACAAGATCCACGTCATCGGCACCGCCGGCGGCGAACGACGCTCCTGGTGGTGGCGCGGCGCCGGCAACGGCAGCTTCGCCGGAGGTGCCCGGGACATGGGATCGGCCACCAAGATCCGCGTGACGAAGGCCGGCAAGTACCGCTACGTCGCCAACTCCCGCTACTCCTCGATCGCCGGAACCGTGCGCAACGGTTCGCGGCCCGTCGTGGGCACCGAGGTCACCGTCGTCGGACGGCCGCCCTACTGGTCGAAGTCGGCCAAGGTGCTGCGCGATCTGGACTTCATGGCCTGCGCCAACGTCTACGGCCGCACGCGGACCAACTCGGCGGGTCGCTACGAGGTGGGCTTCCTGCCGACCTCGGCGGCACGCATCTACGCCGTCAAGCCCGCCTCGGGTGGACTGTGGTTCGGCGCGGGCGACCGGGCGTGGGGTACGTGCCACGCCGTCGTCGACAACCGGGTCAATGCCCGTTCCTCGGCCCGAATGCTCCAGTTGCCCAACGCCGGCCTGCAGGGCCGCGTGCACAACATCGCCTCGGGTCGCACCAACGTGTCGGTCTCGGTCGGCGGGTACCAGGGCCCCAAGAGCTCGGCCAAGGTCGACCGCTACCTGACGATCCGCGAGTACGCCAAGGGTCGCAAGATCATGTCTTCCGACGTCGTGCGCGCGGGCACCGGACGCACCGTCAGCCTCGGCGAGGGCTGGTACTGGTTCGAGATGGGCCGCCGCACCGGCTGCTCGGCCTGGTACAAGAGCCGGTACAAGAACAACGACGGCTACTTCAACGGGCTCGATCGCGGCTTTGAGAAGTGGAAGGCCAAGAACCACCGGATGTATCGCCAGCACTGCCGAGCCTGGACCACGGGGTCCTACAAGCTCGTGTACGTCAAGGGTTCGGCGATGCGGGTCGGTATCAAGAACTACAAGGGTGGTTCGGTCAGCGGACGCGTCACCGCGGCCAAGATCAAGCCCCGCACCGAGTTGATGGTCCGGCTGGTCTCGGTGGACGGCAAGAAGGTCTACCGTACGGCGCTGACCGACGGTGGCGGCAGCTTCAAGGTGACCGGGCTGGCCTCGGGCCGCTACCGGGTGATCGTCAACGCCGACTCGTGGCGTGGCATCTCGCGCTCCTTCTCCGGCAAGAAGACGATCAAGGTGACGCGCGGAAAGAACAGCTCCGTGGGGACCCTGCACTTCAAGCAGTGAGGTAGCCCCTTAGGCTGCCTGCATGGCGATCCTCGTGACCGGCGGCGCTGGTTACATCGGTGCTCATGTCGTGCGTGCCCTGCAGCGCGCAGGCCTGGATTCGGTCGTCGTCGACGACCTCTCCAGCGGCCATCGTGAGTTCGTCGGAGCCGATGTGCCGTTCTTGGACCTGAACGTCCTGCACGCGAAGCAGCTCGTCGACCGGTTGGGCGATCACCACATCGAGGCCGTGATCCACCTGGCGGCGTTCAAGTACGCCGGAGTGTCGGTCGAACGGCCGGTGCACACGTGGCGCCAGAACGCCGGAGGCACGCTGAGCCTGCTGCGGGCGATGGAGCGCCTCCGGATCGACAAGCTGGTGTTCTCGAGCAGTGCGGCGGTGTACGGAACTCCCGATGTGGCGGTGGTCACCGAGCAGACACCCACCGCCCCGATGTCGCCCTACGGCGAGTCGAAGCTCGTGGGGGAGTGGATGCTGCGTGACCAGGCCGTGGCGACCGGACTGCGGCACACGTCACTGCGGTATTTCAACGTCGTGGGATCTGGCGAGCCCGATCTGTACGACTCCAGCCCACACAACCTGTTCCCGCTCGTGATCGGGGCGCTGACCCAGGGCCACCGGCCGCGCATCTTCGGCGACGACTACCCCACCCCCGACGGCACCTGCGTGCGCGACTACGTCCACGTGGTGGATCTGGCCGAGGCCCATGTGACGGCTGTGCGGCGCCTGCTGGGGGATCGCGAACTGGCTGCCGTGTACAACCTCGGCAGCGGTGACGGCGTCTCGGTACGGCAGATCATGGATGCGGTGTCGAAGACGACCGGGATCGACTTCGAACCCGACGTCGTGGGCCGTAGGTCCGGCGACCCCGCACGTATCGTCGCCTCCGGCGAACTGGCGGCCCGTGATCTGGACTGGAAGATGCGTCACTCGCTCGACGACATGGTCACGAGTGCGTGGCAGGCCCGCCCGGCCGGCGCGGACTGACTCAGACTCGGCGCAGGACCGCCGTGACCTTGCCGATGATCTGGGCGTCGGTGCCGTCGATCGGCGCGTAGGCCTGGTTCTGGGGCAGCAGCCAGACCTGGCCGTCCCGGCGACTCAGCGTCTTGACCGTGGCCTCGCCATCGATCAGCGCGGCGACGATCTCGCCGTTCTCGGCGACCTGCTGCTGGCGGATCACGACGTAGTCGCCGTCGCAGATCGCCGCTTCGATCATCGAATCACCCTTGACCTCGAGCAGGAACAAGGTGCCGTCGCCGACCAGCGATCGGGGCAGGGGCATGACCTCCTCGACGCGTTCGTCGGCCAGGATCGGACCGCCCGCGGCGATCCGGCCGACCATGGGCACGTACGCGGGCTGAGGCGCCTGGTCGCCGGTATCGGTGTCGTCGTCGGACGGACGGGTCCTGAACGCCGGCTTGGAGTCCGGCAGGTAGATCTCCAGGGCCCGGGGCCGGTTCGGGTCGCGCCGGATGAAGCCCTTGCGTTCGAGCATCCGCAACTGGTGCGACACCGATGAGGTGCTGGCCAGATCGCACGCGGCACCGACCTCGCGCATGCTCGGCGGGTAACCCTGCCTCTCGATGTGATCCTTCAAGAACACCAGAATGCGACGCTGGCGCTTGGTCAGTCCTGTCATGTCCACTGGATCGTCGAGGTTGTCGCTCATGGCTCGAACGTAGTCGCAGTCACGTCCCGGATCAAACACGTGTTCGATGCGGCGTGTCCGCGTCGGTGTGATCTAGGCTGTCGATCGTGAGTTACGTCGTGGTGGGTACGCGTGAGGATGAGCGGTGGCGCGTCGAGGTCTCGGGCATCGGGATCTCGACGGCGGACGAGCTGGGCCTGATCGAGTCGGTCGCGCGCGACGTGTTGCGTGAACACGGGGTCGAGGACGCGGCGGCGGTCGACCTGCAATTGCTCCTGCCGGACTTCGAGGTCGACCTGGCCCAGCACGGGGTTCCCGATCACGCGGCTCGACCGGTGGAGCTGATCAGTGCGGTGATCGCCCTGGTCGTGGTGGTCGGTGCGTTCGCGTTCGTCGTGGGCCGCGCACTGGGCTGACGGATTCCGGTCCGACGAGCGAACGACACCGACCTGCGGCTCAGGAGGTGCCGCGTTCGTCGAGCGTCTCGTTGAACTCGTCGAGCCGGGCGGCGATCTCCGCATCGTCGGTGCGTTCGCGGGCGACCTCCTCGTCCGCGGCGAGGGTGTCCTTTGTGACGATGTGTTCACGTGTCGCCTCGATGCAGGCTCCCAGCAAGATGGCGTACATGCCGATCCACAACCACAACAGCAGGACGACGACGCCGGCCAGCGCTCCGTACGTCTTGCCGTAGTTGCCGAACTGGTCGACGTAGACCGAGAAGCCCACAGACACGAGCAGCCAGATCGCGGCGGCGAGGACGACACCCTTCGTGACGACGCGCTGGCCCGGGCGGTCGGGTGCCACGCGGTAGAGCACGCCGATGGCCAGCACGATCCCGCCGGCCAGGATGACCCAGCGAGCCGCGTGGGCCGCGATGCGAACACCCGGCACGGCGTCGAGTGAGTTCAGCACGATCGGCACGACGGCGACCAGAGAGATGGCGAGCAGGCCGAAGACGACGCCGGCTGCCGTCAGGCCGAGCGCGAGGAGCTTGCGGGTGATGAAGGACCGCCGGTCCTGCAATCCGTACAGCTGGTTGATCGCCGTGACGAGATTGCCGATGCCGCCCGACGCCGCATAGACGGCCAGGAGGATCGCGATCGCGGCGCCGAGGCCCAGGGAACCAGAGGGTGTCGAGGTGAGTTGCTCGATCTGGCCGTTGACGAGGGAGGCGGCGTCGTCGGGCAGCGCCTCGGAGATCCGTCGGGTCTGGTCGGCGACGGTGGCAGGGTCGGCGACCAGGCCGTAGATCGACACGGCGGCGATCAGGGCGGGGAACATCGACGTGAACAGATAGAAGGCCACGCCGGCGGCCAGCAGCGGGGCCTGGCGTGACGATGCCTGACGCCAGGCGGTGATCAAGGTGCGCAGGGTCGACATGTCGTCGACGCTATCGGCGCCCGCCGTTGGGCGCGACCTCAGGGGGACCGCAGCGGGCGACACGCCGATTCGAACACAATTTCGACAATGCTGGATTCTGTCGGAGGTGAGTCGTACAGTCGTTCATGTGTTCGATAGAACACCTGCTCGAATCGAACAGAAGCCCGAACTTCCCCTGGAGGCAGCATCATGAGCATCACCCTCGACCAGCCCCGTGTCATCGCCATCGACTTCTCGCGTCGGTCGAACGTGCGGCGCACGACCTATCGATCCGCTGCCGTGCCGGCCGATGCGGTGCGCCTCACCGGCCGTGGCCGGATCGCCGTGGTGGCGATGGCGCTCGCCGTGATCGGCACCTTGGCCATCGTGTTCGGGTCGGCCGTCGTGGCCACGGCCGAGGCTCCGGCCCCCGGCGCGGTCTCGACGGTTACCGTCCAGCCGGGGCAGACGCTGTGGAGCATCGCTGCCGAAGCCCGCCCGGATGTGGACATCCGCACGACGGTTGACCAGATCATCCGGCTCAATGCCCTCGAGGACGGCGCATCGCTGCCGATCGGGGCCACGCTGGCGGTTCCCGTCCGGGACTGACCGCGCGCCGACAGCGCCCATCGATGCCTCGGGGAAGGGGCCGGTGGGCGCTGTCGTGCGTCCAGACGTCGCCGATTCGACACACGTTCACGCCGAAGTCGACCGATCTTCGCGTGTGCGGCGTAGCGTGGGCCTCCACAGTGACGTCGAAGAGGGGTTCGCCATGGCCATCGTCGCCCACGGCCACCACATCCACCTGATGACGCGTTTTCGCGGACAGGTAATCAGCCGGGCTGCCGTTCTGCTGCTCGCCAGCGTCGTCACCTGGGCCTTGCCGGTGCGGTCCGGAGCCCACGGGGTCGACACTCCGTCGGCGTGGATGGGCAGTGCCCTGACCGAGGTGAACGTGCTCGCCGGCTGCGCCGTCCTGATGGCCTTGGCCGCCGTTGCCTACGGCTGGCAACGCATTCGGCCGGCCGACATGGGAGCACTGGCGTGGGTCGTCGCCGGCGGCGTGCTGGGCTTCGGGTCGCTGGGGCTGGTGTTGCTCAGTGGCTTCGGTGAGGGCCCCGTCTACTGGTGGCTCGGCGTCGCCGTCGTGGTGACGTCGATGGCCCTGCAGGCCGTCGCCGCGCTCGCGGGGCACGGGCTGGCCGTGCTCGCGGCGCGACGCTGACCGGCGCGATCCTCAGGTCGAGAGCTTGCCGCCGGCGCTCTCGAGGTGGGCGCGGACGAACCAGTGGAACAGTTCCAAGGTCTTGATCTGTCCGATCAGCATGTCCTCGGTCACGGGATCGAGGTCCGCTGCCTCGGCCTGGGCCTTGCGATGATCGTCGATCAGCCCGATGTAGACCTCGTCCAGCGCTTTGAGGTGTTCGGTCGTCGTGGCCCGGCCCAGGGCGTAGTCGTTCCACGTCCGTCCGTCGACGATCGCCGCTGGGGTGCCGAGCGGCACAGCGCCCAAGGTCGCGATACGTTCAGCGGTCTCGTCGACCATGTCGCGCACCTCGACGACGTGGGGGTCGATCATCTCGTGGACGGCGATGAAGTGGGGGCCCACGACATTCCAGTGAACGTGCTTGAGCGTCAGCATCAGGTCGTTCAAGGCGTTGAGCCGGTCCTGCAGCGTCGTGGCGAGTTGCTCGCCGTCCTTGATGCTGAGACCGGGAACCGTGTACTTCGGTGTGGTGGACATGCTTCCACCGTAGGTCGGCGCCGGGACTCCGCAAGTGCACGTGGTCAGGGCGCCCCGCGGTCACGCAGTCGCGCATGCTCGTGCGCCCCCTGGGTACGTGCGACCGCGGCCGTCCACGCCCGGTCGGCCTCCTCGTGGCGGCCCACGCGCTCGAGCAGGTCGGCCCGGGTGGCGTGGGACAGGTGGGAGTCCAGGCCCAGCCGCTCGACTTCGCGCAGGGCGACCTGCGGGCCGCGCACCTCGGCCAGTGCGTTGACCCGGTCAAGCGCCACGTCGTCCGAGGGCGCGACCCGCAGGAGCTGGTCGTACAAGGACAGGATCCGCGACCAGTCCGTGTCGGCGGCGTCGGCGGCGTCGACGTGGACGGCCTGGATGGATGCCCGTAGCTGGTACGGGCCGGGCCGGTCCTGTCGGACGCTGCTGCGCAGGTGGAACAGGCCTTCGTCGATCTCCTCGTGACGCCATCTGCTGCGGTCCTGCAGTTGGATCGGAACGACGCTGCCGTCAGGTGCCAGGTGGACGTCGCGCCGGGCCCGCGCGATGAGCATGAGCGCCAGCAGCGCGCGTGCCTCGGGATCGCCGGGAAAGAGCCCGACGACCGCTCGCGCGAGCCGGATCGCCTCGGCGGGAAGGTCGACGACGTTGGTGTCGTGCTGGGGGTGCACGTAACCGTCGTCGAAGATCAGCATGAGGACGCCGAGGGCGCCTCGCAACGAGTCGGCCACGGGTGCACTGCCGGGCGGTCGCGGCAGCACCTGGTCGCGCAATCGCAACTCCGCCTGTTCGAGGCGCCGGGTCATGGTCGCCTCCGGTGCGCCGAAGGCCCGAGCCAGCTGGGGCGCGGTCAGCCCGCTGAACAGGCTCAGCGTGAGGGCGATGCGGGCGGCCTCGGGCAGCGCGCTGTGACAGCAGGCGAACAACAGGCCCGTGCGAGCGTCGGGGTCGTCGGGGGCGATGTCGGGCGGCCCCGGGCCGAGGCGAGCCAGCAGGGACCGGCTCCGGTCATCGGGCTGGTTCCTGGCCGCCTTCTCGGCGTTCTGCCACGCCAGGGCGAGCACCCGCCGGTCGTCGGCGAGATTCTCTGCCGCGACCGTGGCCATCGCGGTGTCGACGGCCTGACGCACCACGGTGGCGTCGGCCAGTCGGGCCAAGAGAACGGCCACGGCGAGGACTCGGGCGCGACGTTGCTCCTCGGTGAGGACCGATGTCATTGCGTCGGACCTGGGGGAACCGGGGGCGTCGGGGTCATGGGTCTCCTCTCCGTGGTCGTGCCCTGCATGCCGTCGTGGTGATGGGTTCCGGGAACACCTTGATCGTCGCCGACACGCACGAGTTCCGCGACCTGATGTCCGGTGACCCCCGGCTGACCTGCGCAAACGCGTCATGCCGGCGGCTCCGCCAGGAATCTGTCGGACTTGTGTGCGAAGTTGTTGCTAAGCCTTGATCAGCCACGTAGAGTGACCACTACATCTAGTAGTTACACGGATGTGATTTTCCACATATAGGTCCACAGATGTGAACGTGTTACCCACATCACAGTGGAGATGTCCACAGTTCTTCCCCAGGTCGATTCACGGGGAAAACGCCTCGGAACAGAAGGAGGAGACGATGCATTGTCCGTTCTGCAAGCACACCGACACGCGCGTGCTCGACTCCCGGGTCGCCGACGAGGGCGGTTCGATTCGTCGCCGTCGCGCCTGCTCGCAGTGTGAGAAGCGCTTCACCACGATCGAACAGATGCAGTTGACGGTGCTGAAGCGTTCCGGCGCCACCGAACTGTTCGATCGCGACAAGGCCGTCGCCGGCGTCGCCAAGGCCTGCAAGGGCCGTCCGGTGTCCACCGACGACCTGGCGTGCCTGGGTCAGCGGGTCGAGGACATCCTGCGCGCCTCCGGCCAGGCCGAGATCAACACCCAGGACATCGGGCTGGCGATTCTCGAACCCTTGCGGGATCTGGACGAAGTCGCCTATCTGCGCTTCGCCTCCGTCTACAAGTCCTTCGATTCGGCCGACGACTTCGTTGCCGAGATCGCCGGTCTCATGGCCGATCATGCCGACAGGGCCGGTCAGTCACCCACTCCCAGCCACGGTTCTTGAGCATCACCGAGTCACGGTCCAGTTCGTTTCCTGACTCAGCGACAACCCACCCCCATGCCACGCAGCACACAGATATAGGAGCACCACATGACCGAGACGGTCGGCGGAACCTCGGGACCCGCCTCTCGCACCAACCGCAAGTCCGCACAGAGCCCTCACAAGCGGGGCGGCCTCAAGATCGAACGTGTCCACACGACGCAGGGTGTTCATCCCTACGATGCGATCACCTGGGAGCGGCGCGATGTCGTCCAGACCAACTGGAAGACCGGCGAGACCGTTTTCGAGCAGCGTGGAGTCGAGTTCCCCGACTTCTGGAGCCTCAACGCCTCGACCATCGTCACGACGAAGTACTTCCGTGGTGCCGTCGGCAGCGATGAGCGCGAGACCAGTCTGCGTCAGCTGCTGGACCGGGTCGTCCTGACCTACGTCAAGGCCGGCAAGGACCACGGCTACTTCGCGACCGAAGCCGACGCCGAGATCTTCGAGCACGAGCTGACCTACATGCTGCTGCACCAGGTCTTCAGCTTCAACAGCCCGGTGTGGTTCAACGTGGGCACCTCCAGCCCCCAGCAGGTCAGCGCCTGCTTCATCCTGGCCGTCGACGACTCGATGGACTCGATCCTGAACTGGTACCGCGA
>CAYYQO010000093.1:0-12067 GCA_964473845.1 uncultured Aeromicrobium sp. | reverse complement strand
CGCGGTCCAGCGGGCGGTTCGTCCAGCGGGCCATCTCGGCGGCGAACCACAGCGCGCCGAACACCTCCTCGAGGCCGAGTCGCACATCGACCTCGTCCCGCATGAGATCCGGGATGCCGTTGACGGTGATCGAGGTCGCGACGTCGAACAAGGCGTCGAGGCGTTCGATCAGCTTGGTCCGTACGGGTGACTCGGGGCCGAAGGCCGTGGCGCCGATCAGGGGACCGAGCTCGACGGCGATGTGGACCAGGTCACGGAAGAACGTCCGGATGCCGTCCTCGATCTGGGCGGCAGACCCGGTCAGGTCGCGACTGATGCCCTTGGCGTTCTCCATCGCGCGCACCATGGCCGCGTCGATGGACTCGAGGACGGATGCCTCGAAGAGTTCTTCCTTGGACGGGAAGTGGCGATACAGCATCGCCTCATTGATGTTGGCTTCGGCTGCCAGGTCACGAGTACGGCTGGCAGCGAATCCCTTCTGGGCGAAGACGCGCCGCGCCGACTCGATGATCTGGGCACGCCGAAGCTCGGCGGACATCCGCCGTTTGGGTGTGCGATCAGCAGTCACGGCAGAAACCGTAAGCCACGGAGTCGGCAAGCGTGAAAACCGCCGAGAAACCAGAGGGGGTCATGTGACCAATGTGACTCATGTGGCGAGAAAATGTGGCAGCAATCAGTAATTTTCGAATTCAGATTGAAACCCGCGTCATATTCGAACTAATCTGGCGTCACTTCCTTGAAGTCAACACCTACTTACTTAGGTCGGATTGCTGCTCCGACCTTCGCAGAGGAGAAAACATGAGCGTTCCGAAGCCGCTCGTCCGGGCCCGGCTGATGATGGCCCGCCCCGTCATGAACTCGCACCGGGTCAGCCTGGGCACCAAACGAACGATGGCCGATTCGGTCTCCGGTGCTGCCCGGGTTCCCGAGGGTGCCATCTACGACTTCGACGTGATCGCCGGACTGCCCGTGCAGTTCGTGACCGTCGAAGGCGCCGGTCCTGCTGCGGGCCGCGCCACGATGCTCTACCTCCACGGCGGCGGTCACGTCGTCGGCTCCGCCAAGGCCTACCGCGCCTTCGCTGCGAACATCTCGCTGCACTCGGGCATGGACGTCATCCTGCCGGAGTACCCGCTGGCTCCCGAGAGCCCGTACCCGGCGGCTCTCGACTCGCTCGTCGCCCTGTACCGAGCGCTGCCGTCCTACGGCGTGGACCCGCGCACCGTGGTCCTCGCCGGCGATGACGCCGGTGCCGGACTGGCACTGTCGCTCGCCCTCGAGATCCGTGACCTCGGCCTGCCGATGCCCGCCGCGATCGGCATGATCAGTCCTTGGCTCGACCTGGACGCCGATGTCGAGCGCACCCGTCGATCGGCATCCGATCCGTGGTTCACCCCAGCTCTGGCCACGCGCTGGGCGCGTGCCTACCTCTCCGGCGCCGATCCGCGCGACCCCGGTGTCTCGCCGCTGTACGGCGACTTCGACCAGCTTCCCCCGATGGTGATCCACTACAGCGGAGCCGATCCGCTGCGCGTCGACGCCGAGGCGTTCGTCGAGAAGGTCTCGGAGATGAGCGAGGCCCCGCGCGTCATCGCTCGTGAGTACCCCGAGATGTGGCAGTCCTTCCACCTCCAGGTGGGCCGACTCGACGAGGCGGACGTCGCCGTCGAGGAGTTCGGCAAGGCCATGGCATCGCTCGTCGAGGCACCTCGCCGTCACGCCGCGGTCGTCCCGATCAACCGGCCCGTCGCCGCCCAGGGCGGCCGCCGGTTGCGGCTGGTCAAGCCAATTGCCGCTGCAGGAACTCCATCTGCACACGCTTGAGATTCTCGGCGACCTCCTCCTGAGGGGTCATGTGGGTGACGCCCGACAGCGGCAGCACCGTGTGGGTCCGACCCGCGGCCAGCAACGCTGACGAGAGTCGAAGGGTGTGTGCCGCCACGACGTTGTCGTCGGCCAGGCCGTGGATCAGCATGAGCGGACGCTCCAGGCCCGCGGCCAAGTGCTGTAGTGAGTTCTGGTCGTAGACCCCGGGGAACTCGTCCGGGTGACCGAGGTAGCGCTCGGTGTAACACGTGTCGTAGAGCCGCCAGTCGGTGACGGGTGCCCCGGCGACGGCTGCGTGGAACACGTCCGGCCGGGCCAGCACGGCCAGCGCCGCGAGGTATCCGCCGTAGGACCAACCCGTGATCCCCACCCGGTCCGCATCGACGTCATCGGGGTATCGCTCGGCGATGGCGGCAACGGCGTCGACCTGGTCGGCCAGGGTCACGTCGGCGAACCGGTGGTGGATCTCGCGCTCCCATGACGTTCCGCGCCCGGGGGTTCCACGGCCGTCGACGACGGCGACGCAGAAGCCCTGGTCGGCCATCCACTGCGGCTCGAGGAACATCCGACCCGACGCCAGCACCCGCTGGGCGTGGGGACCGCCGTAGGGATCCATCAGCAGTGGGAGGCGCCGCGAGCCGGGGACATGGCCGCGCGGGAACAGCACGGCCGCGCTGAGGCCGCGCTCGCCCAACCGGACGAACTCGACCTGAGGACTGAACGGAGCCGGCTCGTTCAGGAGGCGGATCGGCCGGGGCTCGGCGCCAGGGGCGTGAACCGTGACGGTCGGCGCCGTCGAGTCCGCAGCGCTGCGAACGATGACGGTCGTGTCGCCGCCGATCACCGCGCCGTGGACCGCGGCACCCTGCGTGAGGACTTCGGTCTCGCCGTGGTGGGTGAACCGGACGACCTGGACCTCGGTGGGCTCCTGTGAGGCGGTGACGACCACGCCGTCGTCATCGACCGTGACGATCCCGCGGACCTGCCAGTCGTCGCCGCTGATCGCGGTGCCGTCCGTGCACACCCGGCGCCGGTCGTCGGTGTCCTCGACCGTGATGAGCCGGCCCCGGGCGTCCCACCGCGGCGCCGACGACAACTCGACCCACGCATCGTCGGCCAGCTCCCGCAGGGCCCGGGTGGCGCCCGTAGCCGGGTCGACGGCCATGACGAGGCTCGACCGCTGGTCGCGGCTGAGTACCTGGATCACGGGGTCCCCGTGCGCGGACCAGTCCACGCGGGCCAGGTACTCGAAGGCCTCGTGGTCCCACTCCACTTCGGTGGGCTCGGTGCCGTCCAGGCGGACGTGCCACAGCGTGACCGTGCTGTTGGTGGTTCCGGCGGCAGGGTAGTGCTGCTCGGTGGCAGGGCGGTCGGGGTTCGCGGGGTCGGCGATGTGCCACACCGGGACGTGGGAGTCGTCGTAACGCTCGACCAGCAGGGAGCGTCCGTCGGGAGCCCACCAGAAGCCCCGGAACCGATCCATCTCCTCGGCCGCGATGAACTCGGCCCGTCCCCACACCTCGGTCTCGTTCGCGGGTGAGACCAGGGCCGCGTCGCCCGTGCCGGCCACGCCGACGACGCGCAGTTCGCCCTCGGCCGTGGCGTACGCGACGTGGCGACCGGTCGGGTCGAGCCGGGGATCGATCGCCGTGCCGGAGATCGGCAGTTCGCGTACGCCCTTGGCGCCCAAGTGCACGGCGAACAGCCGGCCCGAGAGGGTGAAGCAGGCCCACCGGCCGGTGTCGTCGACGTCGTACGAGACGAGGCCGCCGGCGGATTCGCGGCTGCGCTCGCGACGGGAACGCTCCTCGGGGGACAGGTCCTCGTCCGCTCCGCCGAGCACGTCCTGCGGGTCGACCAACAGCGACTCCGTCCCGGTCGCGACGTCGTACTCCCACAACTGTCCTGTGCGGGTCACGCCGTCGGGAGTGCGGATGAATCGCACCGTGGCGCCATCGGGGGAGACCGTCAGGTTGCGGGGGACACCGAGCGTGAATCGCAGCGTGCGGGCAGCCAATCGGGGGTAGGAGTCCGTCATGGCTCCATCCTGTCAGGGCCTACATTGGGCGCATGCCTGATCGTCGCCTGTTGCTCGTCCACGCCCACCCCGACGACGAGTCGATCGGCAGCGGCGTGGTCATGGCCAAGTACGCCGCCGAGGGAGCGCACGTCACCCTCATTACCTGCACGCTCGGTGAACACGGCGAGGTGCTCGTCCCGGAACTGGCCCATCTGGCGGCCGAGAACGACGACCGCTTGGGGCCGCACCGGCTGGGCGAACTCACCGAAGCGATGGCGCACCTCGGGGTCACCGACTTCCGTCGGCTCGGGGGCGACGGCGCCTACCGCGACTCCGGGATGGTCTGGGACGAGAACGGCAACGCCGCCGCGATGGACGAGATCGACCCACGCGCCTTCTGGCGCGCGGACCTGCTCGAGGCCGCGAACCACCTGGTCGAGGTGATCCGCGAGGTCCGTCCCCAGGTGATCGTGACGTATGACGAGTTCGGGAACTACGGCCATCCGGACCACATCCAGGCGCACCGGGTTGCCCACTACGCCGTCGCGCTCGCGGCCACCGCCTCGCACCGACGTGATCTCGGTGAAGCCTGGGACGTCGCGAAGGTCTACTGGGTCGCCCAGTCGGCGAATCGACTGCGCGAAGGCGCTCGGCTGATGGCCGAGTCCGGCCTGGACGCACCCTTCGACTTCGACCTCGAGAACCTGCCGCCGTTCTTCGTCGAGGACGAGGACCTCGACGCGGCGATCTCGGCACCGGAGCACGTCCCGGCCAAGTTGGACGCGATGAGGGCGCACTCCACCCAGATCACCCCGGACGGCCAATTCTTCGCGATGGGCCTGGACCTGGCGGCGATCACGTGGGGCACCGAGTACTTCCGGCTGGCCAAGGGCGAGCCCGGACCGCGAGGCGAGTCGGGGTTCGAGGACGACCTCTTCGCCGGACTGTGATCTCGCGCACGCGTGGGGCGGAAGTGCAGATTGATTCGAGCCCGTAGGCTGGGTGGGTGGAGAAATCTGTCGATCAGGCCGCGTTCCGGGGTGCGCTGTCGCGATTCGCCAGCGGCGTGACGGTGGTGTCGACCGTTCACGACGAGATCGATCACGCCATGACCGCCAGCGCCTTCACCTCGGTATCACTCATCCCGCCGCTCGTCCTGGTGTGCTCGAACAAGGGCAGCCGCTTCCACGAGGCGGTGCGCCAGTCGCGTCGCTGGGGCGTCTCGATTCTCAACGAGCGCGGTCGCGAGGCGTCGGCCTGGTTCGCCCACCGGGGTCGCCCGCTCGAGAACCAACTCGCGGACGTGGCCCACCATCGCAGCCCGGCCGGCCTGGCGTTGCTCGACCATGCGCTCGCCTGGCTCGAGTGCGAGACCGAGGCCGAGCACGACGGCGGCGACCACCTGATCCTCGTCGGCCGCGTGACCTGGGCCGACTACCAGGACGAGTCGGACGATCCACTGCTGTACTACCGCTCCCACTACGGTTCCATCGTGCGCCAGGAGGAGTCCGAGAAGACTGCCTATCGGGGTGGCCGGTGAGTCGACGTCGCGTGATGTTCGCGGCCGGGGGAGTCGTTGCCTTGCTGGCCGCTGCCTATGTCGCCGGTTATGTCCTGACCGGCCAGAGGCTGCCTGCCGACACCTCGATCGCGGGGGTCGACGTCGGTGGCCTCAGCCCCGCGCGTGCCGAGTCCGAGCTGACCGACCAGCTGGCCGACCGGATCGATGAACCGATCATCGCCACGTTCGACGACCAGAAGTTCGAGATCGTCCCGAGACAGGCCGGACTGGCCGTCGATGTCCCGGCCAGCGTCACCGCCGCGGGCGGCAGTTCGTGGGACCCGCGGGACATGATCGCCCTGTTCGCCGGGGGATCCGATCACGATCCCGAGGTGACCGTCGACGACGAAAAGCTGTCCGCGGCCGTCGCCCTGATTGCCGAGGCCGTGGACGAACCGGTCGTCGAGCCACAGATCACCTTCCCCGAGGCGAAGCCGAAGGCCCGCAATCCGAAGGCGGGCAACGAGGTGCCCCAGGACGAGTTCGCCGAGCTGATCCGCGACTCGTGGCTCACGACGGACCAGCCGCTCACGGTGCCGGTCGAATCGGTCGCCCCGTCGGTCGACGAGGCCGGACTGCAGACGGCACTGCGCGGCGCGGCCCAGACCGCCGTGTCGGGCCCGGTGGTGCTGAAGGTCGGTCAGGATTCGGTCGACCTGCCGGTCACCGCCTTCGCCCCGGCGCTCGCGTTCGTCGTCCGGGACGGCGCGTTGGTGCCCACGGTCGACGCCAAGGACCTGGCCAAGCCGCTCACGGACTCGACCACCGGGATCGGGCGGCAGGCCGTCGATGCCTCGTTCCGCTTCGAGGGCGGAAAACCGGTCATCGTCCCCAGCAAGGCGGGGATCGGCCTGGACGCCGAGACCATGGCCAAGGCGCTGGTACCGGTCGTCACCCAGACCGGCGGTGAACGGTCGATCACGGTCGAGGCGACTGCCGTCCAGCCCGACTTCACCACGAACGACGCCGAAGCGCTCGGCATCAAGGAGAAGATCGGCGCCTTCACGACCGAGTACCCGCACGCCGACTACCGCAACATCAACCAGGCCGAGGCGGCCCGACGGATCAACGGCACGATCCTCAAGCCGGGCGAGACCTTCAGCTTCAACAAGATCGTCGGCGAACGCACCGAGGCCAACGGGTTCACCTCGGGCTTCGTGATCAACGGCGGGGTGTTCCGTGAGGAGCTCGGCGGTGGGGTGTCCCAGGTCGCGACCACGGCGTACAACGCCGCGTTCTTCGCCGGTCTGGACGACATCGAGCACCACCCGCACGCCTTCTACATCGACCGCTATCCGGTGGGTCGCGAGGCGACGATCTACTACGGCAGTCTCGACCTGCAGTTCCGCAATCCGTACAAGACCGGGGTCGTGATCCGGGCCTGGGTCGACAAGAGCACGCCGGGTACGAGCGGCAAGATGAACGTCGAGATGTACGGCACCAAGGTGTACGAGGTGAAGTCGCGCCAGAGCGAGCGCTACAACTTCCGCGCACCGGGCAAGCGGTACGACGACACCTCGGCGTGCGTCTCGCAGTCGCCGGTCACGGGGTTCGACATCGACATCCACCGTGACTTCTACCAGAACGGCAAGCGGGTCAAGACCGAGAAGGACACCGCCTTCTACCAGGCGGCCGACACGGTGGTGTGCGGCAAGAAGCCGAAGGACGACTGAACAGCCACCCGCTCAGCGTTCCGGCGTGAGATAACGGTACGCGTGGTGGGTCGTGAAGCCGTAGGGAGCGTAGAGCGCCAGCGCGGGCTCGTTGTCGCGCATCGTCTGCAGATAGACCTTGTCGGCGCCGTGGGCCGCGGCCCATGCCAGCGAGGTGTCGACGATGCGTCGGGCCAGGCCCCGCCGGCGATGTCCCGGATCGACCTCGACGGCGGCCAGGCCCGCCCACTCGCCGGTCACGACCACCCGGCCGATCGCGATGTCCCCGATCGAGACGAAGCCGACGGTCGGCGGACCTTCCATCACGGCGCGGGCGACGACGGGATCGTCGACCCGGCCGTAGTGCGCCAACCAGGATTCGGTGGCGTGATCCAACACCTCCGCCTCGGGATCGGGTGCGGGTGTCTGCCGCAGGTCCGCCACCTGCACGATCGCGCCCGGCGGCTGGCCCTCGACGGGCGTCCAGCCGGCCTCCTCGAAGCGGAGGTCCCAGTCAGAGTCCACGACCAATTGGGCCAAGGGACGCAGTCCGCGCCGCTCGTAGAAGTCGACGACGGCACCGAACGGGTCGGTCGATCCGGGGTCTCCGTGGACCGCCACGGAGTTGGCGCGGCCGGTGAAGGCGCCTGACGCGCGCAGTTCCCACTCGCCGAGCAGCGCCGACTCCGTGGCGGGCCAGCCCCTGGACGTCACCCGGGTCAGGTCCTCGGTCGAGATCGCGCTCGCCCGCCGGGTGCGGATCGGCCGGTCCGGGACCTCGCGCATCGCCAGGACCGTGCCCGTCGGGACGAAGGTGAGATCCCCGTCACGTCGCTCGATTCGCATTCCGCCGGCGTCGGCGTGCACGACGCGACCGATCACGTCACGAACGCCATCCGTGCTGCGGTGACGGACGGAAATGCGCTTGCCGACCAGATCCATGCTGCCACGATCTCATGAGGCGAACCTGACCTGCGGCCGCTGGGGTCGAGGGGCGATACTTGACGCGAACCGAAGGAGTAACCCCGTGACGTATGTGATCGCCCAACCGTGTGTCGACATCAAGGACCGTGCCTGTGTGGACGAGTGTCCCGTCGACTGCATCTATGAGGGCAACCGCATGCTCTACATCCACCCCGACGAATGTGTCGACTGTGGTGCCTGCGAGCCGGTCTGCCCCGTCGAGGCCATCTTCTACGAGGACGACACCCCGGACGAGTGGAAGGACTACTACGACGCGAACGTCCACTTCTTCGACGACCTCGGTTCACCCGGCGGTGCCGCGAAGATGGGTGTGGTCGACGCCGACCACCCGTTCATCAAGGCACTGCCTCCGCAGAACCAGGAGTGACCCGTCGTGGCCGGACGGGTGTCGGAACGCTTTCCCGACTTTCCTTGGGACACGATCGCCGCTGACAAGGCGCGAGCCGCCGAACACCCCGGCGGCATCGTCGACCTGTCGATCGGCACACCCGTCGACCCGACCCCCGAGGTCGCCCGGCAGGCGCTGATCGCCGCCGCGGACTCGCCGGGTTATCCCACGGTGCTGGGGCCCGAGTCACTGCGCCAGTCGGTGATCGACTGGCTGCAGCGCCGGTTTGCCATCACCGGGATCGGGACCGACGAGGTGCTGGCCACGATCGGCAGCAAGGAACTGATCGCGAACCTCTGCGTCCAATTGGGTCTCGGGCCCGGTGACGTGGTGGGCGTGCCCGAGACGGCCTATCCGACGTACGCGGTCAGTGCGGCCTTCGCCGGTGCCACGGCGATCGCGACCGATTCGCGTGTCGCGTTCGGACCCCAGCGGCCGAAACTGGTCTTCATCAACTTCCCGGCCAATCCGCACGGCCGGGTCGTGGGACCCGAGCACCTCAAGGCGTGGGTCGACTACTGCCGCGAGACGGGTGCCCTGCTGGTCAGCGACGAGTGCTATCTGGAGTTCGTCTGGGAGGGCGAGCCCGTCTCGGTGCTGGACCCTCAGATCAATGGCGGGTCGCTCGAGGGGATTCTCGCGGTCCACTCGCTGTCCAAGCGTTCGAACCTGGCCGGCTACCGCGATGCGTTCGTCGTGGGCGACCGGTCGGTCGTGGCCGAACTGCTGGCGGTGCGCAAGCACCTGGGCTTCATGACGCCCACCCCTGTCACGGCCGCGATGCAGGCGGCGCTGGCCGACGATGCCCATGTCGACGAGCAGCGCGAGCGGTATGCACGTCGTCGTGCCCTGCTGCGCACGGCGCTCGAAGGTGCGGGGTTCCGCATCGACCATTCGGAGGGTTCGCTCTATCTGTGGGCGACCCGCGACGAGCCGTGCCGCGAGACGCTCAGCTGGCTCGCCGAGCGGGGCATCCTCGTGGCGCCGGGCGACTTCTATGGAGCGAGCGGGGCGCGGCACGTACGTTTCGCGTTCACGGCCACCGACGAACGCATCGACGCAGCTGTCCGCCGACTGGCCTGATCAGCCCGGCAACTCCACGGCCTCGAGGGCCATCAGCACGCTTCCGACGCACGAGGCGCGTTCCTCGAGTTCCGATCCGGTGACCTTGACCTCGCGCGCCACCGGCGTGAGCGCGTGACGTCGCATCGAGACCCTGACCTCGTCCAGCAGCACGTCCCCGGCCGAGGCCAGGTCACCGCCGATCACGACGACCTCGGGACCCAGCAGGTTCGCCACGGCGGCCACCGCCTCACCCAGGTGGCGCCCGGCATCCTCGATCAACCGGCGGGCACCTTGGTCGCCGTGGAGTGCCTGCTGGACGAATCCGGGGACGTCGAGTTCGCCGCCGGTGGGCGCATACTGCGCGATCAGGGCGGCCCCGCCGACGTACGCCTCGAGGCAACCGCGACTGCCACACCGGCACAGGGGGCCGGACTCGTCCATCGTGAGGTGTCCCAGTTCGCCGGCCGTGCCGAGACCACCGTGGTGCACGCGGCCGCCCAGCACGAGTCCGCAGCCGACGCCCGAGGCGATCTTGATGTAGACGAGGTCCTCGTGGCCGCGTCCTGCGCCCTGCGTCCATTCGGCGAGCGCGCTGAGGTTCGCATCGTTGTCGACGACGGTCGTGCACTCGAAGACCTTCTCCGCGGCCGATCGCGCGTCGACCCCCACCCAGCCGGGCAGGATCGAGCCGGAGTCGATGACCCCGTCGCGCCCGATCGGCGCCGGGATCGCCATGCCGGCGGCGCGCAGGTCGGCATGCGTCAGGTCGGTGGCCGCGAGCAGTTCGTCGATGAGGGAGCGGGCCAGCGCGAGCGCATCGTCGCTGGGAACGTCCGGCGCCAGCGACATGATGCGCGAGTCGCGGATGTGCCCGGCCAGGTCGGCGATGGCGACCTGCAGGTGCGAGTGGCCGAAGTCGACGCCGGCGACCACGCCGGCGTCGGAGGAGACGGTGACCGTCGCGCCACGGCGTCCCGAGCCGGCTTGCGAATCGAGGAATCCTGCGTCGACGAGCTCGCGGATGATCCCCGAGACCGTGGCCGGGGCGAGTTGCGTACGACGGGCGATCTGGGCCTGGCTCAGTCCGCCGGCCTCGCGCACGGCGCGCACGACACGGCTCTGATTGGCTGCTCGCAGCGCAGCGGTCGTGCCGGGACTCGTGGCCATGGCCACCACTGTGACGGAGACACGCTTTGTCGTCAAGAGCTGAACATAAACTCAAGAGTAGGGACCGTAATCGGCTTGTAGTGTTCACCTCTTGACGTCAAACCTGTGACGTAGTTCACTGGTGGTGCTCCCACGCCGGTGTGGGTCGACCATTCTTGGAGGAATTGTGAACAGCATCGCTCGCTCCGCCGCAGTGACGGCGGCTCTGATCATTGGCGTCGGCGGCCTCGCAGCTTGTGGGTCCGACGACGGCGACAGCGGCTCGGACGGGGACAAGACCATCGCCCTGCTGCTGCCCGAAACCAAGACCACCCGCTACGAGAGCTTCGACAAGCCGCTCTTCGAGGCCAAGGTCAAGGAACTGTGCGACTCCTGCACGGTCAACTACCTCAACGCCGACCAGGACGCGGCGAAGCAGCAGCAGCAGGCCGAGTCGGCCATCACGAACGGCGCCGCGGTGCTCGTGCTCGATCCGGTCGACGGCAAGGCCGCCACCACGATCGTGAAGTCGGCGCAGGGTTCGGACGTCCCGGTCATCGCGTACGACCGCTTCATCGAGGGTGCCGACTACTACATCTCCTTCGACAACGAGCGGGTCGGCCAGATGCAGGGTGAGGCTCTCGTGGAGGCGACCGGTGGCAAGGGCGACATCCTGATGCTGAACGGCTCGCCGACGGACCCGAACGCGGCGCAGTTCAAGAAGGGCGCCCACTCGGTGATCGACGACAGTGGCCTCAATGTCGTGGCCGAGTACGACAACCCGGACTGGAGCCCCGACAACGCCCAGAAGTTCACCAGCTCGCAGTTCAACAAGATCGACCCGGGCGACCTGGCGGGCGTCTACGCCGCCAACGACGGCCAGGCCGGTGGCGTGTTCGCCGCGTTCAACGCCGCGGGTGTCAAGCAGGTGCCGCCGATCACGGGTCAGGACGCCGAACTGGCAGCCATCCAGCGGATTCTCGCCGGCCAGCAGGCCATCACGGTCTACAAGCCGATCCCGATCGAGGCGCACCAGGCCGCGGAACTGGCGGTCAACCTCGTGAACGGTGAGGACATCAGCGGCACGACCGACTTCCAGGGCGTGCCCTCGTTCATCCTCGACCCGATCGCGGTGACGAAGGACAATGTGGGTGACACGGTCGTCAAGGACGAGTTCTACACCGTCGACCAGATCTGCACCACGCAGTACGCCGACGCCTGCGCCGACGCCGGCCTGTCCTGATCACCACCGAGGGAGAGGTTCCCATGACTGACCCCGTGCTCTCACTGCGCGGCATCGGCAAACGGTTCGGAGCCGTCCAGGCTCTCACCGACGTTGACCTCGACGTACGGCCCGGCGAAGTCGTGGCCCTCGTCGGGGACAACGGGGCCGGCAAGTCCACGCTCGTCAAGATCATCTCGGG
>CAYYQO010000092.1:0-12107 GCA_964473845.1 uncultured Aeromicrobium sp. | reverse complement strand
CGAGCGCGCGCTCGTCGGCGTTCGCGGTGATCTCGACGCCCCACTCGCCGCTCCAATCGATGGAGGCGCCCGTGTTCTTGAAGTCGTATCGCGTCGCGATCTCCTTGGCCGCCTGGTTGAGGGCGTTGTCGGCCTCTTGGCGGTCGATCTTGCTGACGATGTCGAAGGAGGAGTCGGCCATGGCCCCACCCTAAGCCCTGCGCCGTATGTCGGGCTGGGCGGTGATCTCGCGTCTGCTCGACCAGATTTGTAGACCTGCGTACCTTCTCAGCCCATAAAACGTACGCAACTCTACAAATCTCGCCCGCCGGGGGCGGGAACGAGATGCGCGAACCCGATTGTGGGGTCGACGGGGTGCTGGGGTAATCTTGCAGACTGTCGCGGCAGGTTGCCCGAGCGGCCAAAGGGAGCTGACTGTAAATCAGCCGGCATTGCCTACATAGGTTCGAATCCTATACCTGCCACACGCGCGGAACTCCGCGGAACATCAGGCCCCGACCAGCAGAAGTGCTCTGGTCGGGGCCTGATGTGTTGCCGGTCAGGGACGCACGATCACGTTGCCGACCTTGTGGCCGGAATCGACCTGCGCATGCAGGTCGACGATCCCGTCCAGATCGCTGGTCAGACTGACGACGGTCTCGAGATCGCCGCCGGCCACCCAGCCGAGCAGCTCGCGGAAGTCCTCGGCCCGCTCCGGTGCCGCCCCGGTCCTCACATTGCCGCGGGCACGGAGGTTGGTGGGCAGGTCGGCGGCGACGAGCAGAAGCACCCCGTCGGGCCACGAGTTCGACGTGAGGCGTACTGGTCACGGCCGTGACGGTCGCGCCGAAGCGACGGGCCAGTTGGATCGCGGCGGTCCCGATGGCGCCCGATGCGCCATTGACGAGCACGTTCTGGCCGGCCTGCACCTGCCCCTTGTCGCGCAGGAAGTACAGGGCCGTCGTGCCGCCGAACAGGATCGCGGCAACCTCATCGTCGCCGACGGGATCGTCCGAGTCCACTTCCTGAGACTGTTGTCGGCGCGAGCCTCTATCGTCGTGTCATGACTCCGGCTGATCCCGACCGCCGATCCGGCGACGACTGGTCACTGAACTGCCTCTATGAACTCGTGCCCGACGCGTACGAGCTCGATCTGCTGGAGGACGTCCGGCGTCAGCAGATCGAGGACCGGTTCACGTGGGACGTCGCGGGGCTCGAGGCCGTCCGCAACGAACTCATCGCCGGGATCGGCTTCGACGACACCGGGTCCGCCGCCGACGAACACGGGAACGACGTGCCGTCCGTGACCCAGGCGCGATTCATGATCGAGCGTCTGCTCGGAGGCCGCATCGTCGACGACCAGGCGCGCTGACGCCACGGGTACGGTGAACGCGTGGCAGACACGTGGTTCGACCGGCGGACGTATCACTGGCGGCGGTGGGAACTCGACCACCTGCTGGCGGTCAAGCGGGCATCCGGCCAGCGCGTGAGTCTCGTGATCCCGGCCCGCGACGAGGCCGCCACGGTGGGTGAAGTCGTCGGGCGCATCCACGACGCGTTCGTCCGCGACAGCGATCTGGTGGACGAACTCGTCGTGATCGACGGCCGTTCCGCCGACGACACGGCCCGGCTGGCCCGTGAGGCAGGAGCCGCGGTCCATCACCTCGACGCCATCCGGCCCGACCTGGGCAGCCATCTGGGCAAGGGCGAGGCACTCTGGAAGTCCCAGTTCGTCACCACGGGCGACGTGTTGGTCTTCGTCGATGCCGACCTCACGCAATGGGACACCCATTTCGTGACGGGCCTGCTGGGGCCCTTGCTCACCGATCCGACGATCGCCCTGGTCAAGGGGTTCTACGAGCGACCCTTCCGCGACGGCGCATCCGACGAGCGCCACGGGGGCGGCAGGGCCACCGAGTTGGTGGCGCGCCCGCTGCTCGCACTGGCGCGTCCCGAACTGACCCAGGTCGTCCAACCGCTCGCCGGCGAGTGGGCCGTGCGCCGCGAGGTGTACGAGACGTTGCGCGTGCCGGTCGGGTACGGCGTCGATCTGGCGGCGCTCATCGACGTGGCCGATGCGCGGGGGATCGACGCGATCGCCCAGGTCGACCTCGACCATCGGGCGCACTCGCACCAGTCGCTGCAGGCGCTCGGTGCGATGTCCGCGCAGCTGATGTCGACCGTGCTGGCGCGCACCGATCGGCATCTCGGTGTCGACCAGGTGGCGCTGCGCCAGTTCCTGCCCGGCGACGAAGGCGTCCGTCCCGTCCTGCGCGACGTCGACCTCACGGAACGCCCGCCCGCCCGCGAGGTGCTCCGATGACGATGCGGCTGGGACGCCAGAGCTTCGACGACGACCGCACGCTCATGATGGCGATCGTGAACCGCACGCCCGACTCGTTCTTCGACAAGGGCGCCACGTGGGCCGAGGACTCGGCCTTCGACCGCGTGCACCAGGTCGTCGACGAGGGTGCCGAGATCGTCGACATCGGCGGCATCAAGGCTGCCCCGGGTTTCGAGATCGACGCGGACGAGGAGAAGCGCCGCGTCGTGGGCTTCGTCGAGCGGGTGCGCGAGGCGTTCCCCGAACTGGTCATCAGTGTCGACACGTGGCGGGCCGAGGTGGGCCGCGCCGTGTGCGAGGCCGGGGCCGACCTGCTCAACGATGCCTGGGGCGGAGCCGATCCCCACCTGGCCGAAGTGGCCGCCGAGTTCGATGTCGCGCTGGTCTGCACCCACACCGGGGGAGTCACGCCACGGACCCGGCCCCACCGGATCGAGTACGACGACGTGGTCGTCGATGCGATCGCCTCGACGGTCGGACAGGCCGAGCGAGCCGTCTCCCTGGGCGTCGCCCGCGAGAGCATCCTGATCGACCCGGCGCACGACTTCGGCAAGAACACCTTCCACTCCCTCGAACTCACCCGCCGCCTCGGCGAGATGGTGGCGACGGGCTGGCCCGTGCTCGTGTCGTTGTCCAACAAGGACTTCGTGGGCGAAACCCTCGACCGACCGGTGGGCGAGCGGTTGCTCGGCACCCTGTCCGCCACGGCGGTGGCCGCCATGGCCGGAGCGCGCGTGTATCGCGTCCACCAGGTCCCGGAGTCCCGCCAGGTCGTCGACATGGCGTGGGCGATCGCCGGACGACGGCCGCCGACCCGCGCGATCCGGGGGCTGGCATGATCCAGCGCATCATCGTCGTTCCGCCTGTCCCGGCGTTGCTGCCGCGTTATGCGAGCGAAGTCGATCCGGTGGCCGACCTACGGATCTCCGCCGAAGGTGTCGTCCGCGCGACCACCTCCACGGCCGAAGCAGTCGCGATCGTGGGGGATGACCCCTTCGCCGAACCCGTCGCGCGGGCGCTGCTCGAAGCCGTGGACTTCCGTGGTCGGATCGATCCGGCTGCCGAGGTCGTGCTGGTGATGGCCAACGGCAGCGCGAAGCGCTCAGAGAGGGCTCCCGGCCACCTCGACGAGCGTTCCTTTGACTTCGACGACGACCTGGACCTGGCGCTACGCTCCGGTGACGGTCGCCGGCTCGCGTCCCTCGACCCCGTGCTGGCGGACGAGATGTGGTCGTCCGGCGTGGCTGCGCTGAGGGAACTGGGCGAGGAGTTGGGTTCCGGCTGGCAGGTGTCCGTGCCCTACGCCGATGCTCCCTACGGCGTTCTGTGGTGGGTCGCCGCGTGGTTCCGTCCCGGCGACTGAGTTCACTCGTGTCGGCGGAACTGCGGCGGCAGGCTCTCGATCTCCCGCTGGAGCTCGCGCGCGAAGGCCACGGCGGTGTCGAGATCGGTGAACACGTGGGTTTCCGCGCCGATCGCGCCGACGCGTTCGAGCAGCACCCGGTCCTGGTCACGCACCCCCTTGAGCACGACGCGCGCCCCGCGTCGACGCAGGGTCGTCAACAACTCGGACAGGCGGCGGGCTCCCGTGGAGTCGAGCATCGTCAGTTGGGAGAGCCGCAGCACCACCACGCGGGCATCGCCGAGAGCGAGCGCGTCGTCGTGAAGCCGCTCGGCCGCCGCGAAGAACACCGGACCGTTGATCGTCACGAGCGCGATGTGTTCGTCACCGGGCTGCTCGGGGCCGGGCAGCGCGTCTCGCCGCACGCCGCTGGCATTGGCGACCTGTCGCAGGGTGAAGACCGCCGCGACCAGCACGCCGATGAGCACGGCGTCGATGAGGTCGAAGGCGATCGTCACGGCGGCGGTCAGGACGAAGACGAGCGTCGCGCCTCTCCCGGCGTGCAGGAGGGCGACGACGGCTTCGCGGTCGACCATCCGGAACGCGACGACCAGCAGGACGCCCGACAGGGCGGCGAGCGGGATCTGGGACACCACCGACGAGGCCGCATAGACCACGATCAGTAGCACGAACCCGTGCGAGATCGCGGCCAATCGCGACCGTCCACCGGCGCTGACGTTGACGGCGGTGCGGGCGATCGCCCCGGTTGCCGGCATGCCGCCGAACGCGCCGGAGGCCAGCGACGCGAGTCCTTGTCCGACGAGTTCGCGATCGGGATCCAAGGGGCCGACGTCGGCCATCTGGCTCGCGATCTTGGCCGAGAGCAACGACTCGATCGCCGCGAGGGCCGCGACCGCGAGCGCCGCAGGAAGGAGCGATTCCAGGTGGGCGAGGTCACCGATCTCGGGCAGTCCGGGGGTCGGCAGGGAATCGGGCAGGGCGCCGATCCGGCCCAGTGGTGCATGAATCAGGTGGGCGACCACGGTGACGGCGACGACGGCCAGCAGGGAATCGGGCAGACGAGGCGAGAGGCGTCGACCGCCGACCATGATGAGCACCACCACGGCCACGACGCCGACCGTCCAGGCGACCTGCGGGCCGGGGTGCAGGACGGCACGGACCGCATCGGCCACCGCGTTCGTACCGACCCGGGGTGCCACGTCGACGGCCTGCGGGATCTGCTGGGCGCCGATGATGACGGCGATCCCGAGCGTGAAACCCTCGATCACCGGCCAGGGGATCACGCTGACGACGCGACCCAGCCGCAGGTATCCGGCGACGACCAGGACGAGTCCGGCCATGGCGGCCACCAGGCCGACGCTGGCCACGCCGTGCACCGCCACGATCGGCGCGAGGACGACGACCATGGCGCCGGTCGGGCCGGACACCTGGACGTGCGATCCGCCGAAGACCGCGGCCACGATGCCGGCGACGACGGCCGTGACCAGCCCGGCTGCTGCGCCGACGCCCGAGGCGACGCCGAAGCCGAGTGCCAGCGGAAGGGCGACGATCGCGACCGTGACACCGGCGAGGAGATCACCACGCCACGTGCGGCGCAGGGGTGCCAAGTCGGCCGTTGTCGGCAGGAGCCAGGCGCTCATGGGGCCTTCACGGTCATTGACTGATCTCCGGAAGCCCTGCGGTGTCGGCGAGGGCCGATTCCGTCTGGGAGAGGCTGTCGCGCAGGAAGCCGCGTGCCGCAGCGAGCAGGGTGACGATGTGGTCGCTCGTGAGTCGGTACCAGACCGAACTGCCACGCCGTTCGGACGCGACGACGCGGTATCGCCGCAGTACCGCGAGGTGCTGCGACAGATGGGAAGACTCCAGGCCCGTGGCGTGGAGCAGGTCGCTGACGGGCCGCTCGTCGGCCTCGGTCAGCAACTCGAGGATCCGGATGCGCACCGGGTGCGCGAGGGCCTTGAACAGGTCTGCCTTGATCTCGTACAAGGGCGCATGACGCAGCGGCATCGGCTCTCCTGATGATGTGATGAACCCATCATATCGTGGTGACGCAAACCGGATCGGCCGCGAGTCGCGGAGTTCGGGTGCGTACGCTGGTCGCCGTGGCCTACGACGCACTGTTCGATTCCGTCTTCGCCCGCATGGACCCCGAACGGATCCACGAACGTGCGTTCGCGGCGATCCGGGCCGGCCGTCCGATCAGCCGCTTGGCCTACCGCGTCGAACCGCGTCCCGTGACCGTGATGGGGGTCGAGTTCCCCCACCGGTTCGGCCTGGCAGCGGGGTTCGACAAGAACGCCAGAGGGGTGCCGGGCCTGCTCGCGCTGGGCTTCGGCCATGTCGAGATCGGCACCGTCACGGCCAAGCCCCAACCGGGCAACGATCGTCCGCGCCTGTTCCGGCTGGTCGACGACCGCGCGATCGTGAACCGGATGGGCTTCAACAACGACGGGGCCGCCGAGGTCGCGTCGCGACTGCATCGACTGCGGGGGACAGCCGCCGGACGCCGCGCCGTGATCGGGGTCAACATCGGCAAGACCAAGGTCGTTCCGGTCGAGCAGGCCGCCCAGGACTATGTCGAGAGTGCGCGGCTGCTCGCGCCCTACGCGGATTACCTGGTCGTGAACGTCTCCAGCCCCAACACGCCGGGACTGCGCGATCTGCAGGCGGTCGACTCGCTCGAGCCGATCCTCGCGTCGGTCAAGGCGGTCGCCGACGCCAATCACGGCCGCCGGGTGCCCCTGGTCGTCAAGATCGCTCCGGACCTGGCCGACGAGGACGTCGACGAGGTCACTGAACTGGCGCTCACGCTGGGATTGGATGGCATCAGCGCGACGAACACGACGATCGCGCGCCCGACCGACCTGCGGACCTCGCGCGAGGTCGTCGACGCCGCCGGGGCGGGCGGCCTGTCCGGTCCGATCCTGGCTGATCGTGCCGTCGAGGTGTTGCGCCGGATCCGCGCACGCGCGGGCGACGGACTGGCCTTGATCGGTGTCGGGGGAGTCTCCACCGACACCGATGTCCGAGCCCGGATCGACGCCGGCGCAGATCTGGTCCAGGCCTACACCGGGTTCGTCTATGGTGGTCCGGCGTGGCCGTCGAGGCTGGCCCGGGCCGCACACTGACCCCTGGATTCCCAAGGGAAACGGACTGCGCTCGACCCCGATTTGGGAACGCGGCCCCCGACCCGGTATCTTTGCTTGTCGGCATGCCCCTTTAGCTCAGTCGGCAGAGCGTTTCCATGGTAAGGAAAAGGTCTACGGTTCGATTCCGTAAAGGGGCTCTGAGAGGCGGGAAGGATCTGTCCCTCCACGGCTGGGTAGCTCAGGTGGTTAGAGCACACGACTCATAATCGTGGTGTCGCGGGTTCGAGTCCCGCCCCAGCTACCAACACGGCAAGACCAGCACCAACGCCCAGCTCCGGCTGGGCACGACCAGAAGAGGCACATCGTGGCCAGCAAGAGCTCAGACGTTCGTCCCAAGATCACCTTGGCCTGCACCGAGTGCAAGGAACGCAACTACATCACCAAGAAGAACCGTCGCAACGACCCCGATCGTCTCGAGGTCAAGAAGTTCTGCCCGCGTTGCAACACGCACCAGGCTCACCGCGAAACGCGCTGACCCCAGCAGTTCCGTACGACCCCCGCGCCACCTCGGCGTGGGGGTCGTACGCGTTCTCAACCGGTCTCACGCATCCTGCTAGCGTCACCGCCATGGACCTGTCCGACGTCACGACCCTGCGGCTGGGTGGCCCGGCCCGCACGGTGGTCGAAGCGACGTCCGAGTCCGAACTCGTCGACGCCGTGCGCACCGCGGACGAGGCGGGCGAGCCGGTGCTGCTGGTCGGCGGCGGCAGCAATCTGATCGTGTCCGACGCCGGGTTCGACGGCACGGTCGTACTGGTGCGGACGCGCGGGATCGACGTCTCGGCCGATGCCTGCAGTGGTGCGATGGTCACGGTCGCGGCGGGCGAGAACTGGGACGAGTTCGTCGCCCATGCCGTCGAGCAGGACTGGGAGGGCGTCGAGGCCTTGTCCGGCATCCCCGGATCCGTCGGGGCCACCCCGATCCAGAACGTGGGCGCCTACGGCCAGGAGGTCGCCGACACGATCGTCAGCGTGCGCACGTGGGACCGTCGCGAGAAGCGGGTCCGCACGATCATGTTCACCGATCTGGGTTTCAGCTACCGGAACAGCCGGTTCAAGGTCGACCCCGATCGGTTCGTCGTGCTGACCGTCGCGTTCCAGCTTCGCTTTGCCGGTGGGTCCAGCGCTCCGGTGCGGTATGCGGAACTCGCTCGCTGGCTCGGCGTCGAGGTGGGCGAGCGTGCGCCGCTGGCCGAGGTTCGCCGAGCGGTGCTGTCGCTGCGCGGCGGCAAGGGGATGGTGCTCGATCCGGACGACCACGACACGTGGAGTGCGGGGTCGTTCTTCACGAATCCGATCCTGTCGGCCGAAGCTGCGGCCGGCCTTCCCGCGGACGCTCCCCGGTTCGATCAGCCGGACGGCACCGTCAAGACCAGCGCAGCGTGGCTTATCGACCATGCCGGATTCGCCAAGGGGCACCGGCGGGGTGCGGTCGGCCTGTCCACCAAGCACGTCCTGGCGTTGACGAATCGCGGCGGGGCCACCACGGGCGAACTGCTGGAACTGGCCCGGGAGGTGCGTGACGGAGTCGAGCAGCGGTTCGGCGTGCTCCTGGTCAACGAGCCGGTCATCGTCGGCGATGACCGGCTGTAGCGACGGTCAGAACAGCGAGATCAGCGACAGTTCGGAGTAGTCCGACGACGAACTCGTGGTCGAGATGCCGATGATCGCGATCGTGATGACGAACGCGAAGATCAGCACGTACAGGATCAGGAAGACCGTGCCGATGATGCCCAGGATGCGGCCGGCCTGCGCCTCGCCGCGCCCTTCGTAGACGCCCGGATTGGCGTCGATCTCGGCCACGGCGCGATTTCCCATGACCCACGCGAAGGGCGCGAGGATCTGGCACAGCACGAGACCGAGGATGCCCAGGACGAGCACCGTGGTGGACTTCGGATGCTTCGGGCGAGGAGAGCCCCACTGCTGGCCGCCCTGATAGGGCTGTTGGGCGCCGTACGGCTGCTGTTGGCCGGGGTACGGCTGCTGGCCGGGGTAGGACGGCTGTGAGCCGCCCGGCGGGTCGTTCGGCGGCTGGCCCGAAGGATCGTTCGGAGGGAACGGCGGCTGGTTCTCACTCATACCCGCATCGTTTCACGTTCGGCGGCCAGCCACGCGTCGACTCCCTGCAGGGCCGAGGTGCGCAACTCCTCGGGTGCGCGGCTGGCCCGCAGTGATCCGCGAGCGAGCTCGGCCAGCTCGGCGTCGGTGAAGTTCTGGGCAGCGCGCAGCAGGGCGTACTGGCCGGCCAGCCGGGTACCGAACAGCAGGGGATCGTCCGCGCCCAGGGCGACGTCGACCCCGGCCGCGACGAGTTCGCGGACCGGTACCTCGTCGATCGTGGTGTACACCCCCAGCGAGACGTTCGACGCCGGACACACCTCGAGGGCGATCCCGGTCTCGGCGACGGAGTTGAGCAGGCGGGGGTCCTCGGCGGCTCGCACGCCGTGTCCGAGGCGGTCAGGGTGCAGGTGGGTCAGGCACTGGGCAATGTGTTCGGGCCCCAGCAGTTCTCCGCCGTGCGGGGCCGACATCAGCCCGGCACGCCGCGCGATCGCGAACGCGGGGCCGAAGTCCGAGGTGTTTCCGCGGCGCTCGTCGTTCGACAGCCCGAAGCCGTGGACGCCACGTCCGGCGTACTGGGCGGCGAGCCGGGCCAGGGTGCGGGCATCGAGCGGGTGTCGGGTGCGGTTGGCGGCGATGATGACGCTCATGCCCAGGCCGGTGCGGTCCGAGGCGTCGCGGACCGCGTCGATCACCAGGTCGGTGAAGGACGTGATGTCACCGAAGCGGGCGGCGTACCCGGAGGGGTCGACCTGGATCTCGGTCCAGACTGCGCCGTCCGCAGCGTCGTCCTCGGCCGCCTCCCGGACGAGCCGGCGGACGTCGTCCTCCGTCCGCAGGACGGAGCGAGCCACGTCGTAGAGCCGTTGGAACCGGAACCAGCCCTTCTCGTCGGCGGCCGACAATTGCGGTGGCCATTCCTCGACCAGGGCGGCAGGAAGGTGGATGCCGTCGCGTTCAGCCAATTCCAGCAGCGTCCCGTGGCGCATCGACCCGGTGAAGTGCAGGTGCAGATGCGCCTTGGGCAGAGTCGTCAGCGGCCGCACGCCGCCATCGTGTCACGCCCGTCAGTGCTCTGCCCGGGGTGACGGGGGAGCGGTGAACAGGCGTCCGTTTCGCCTCCGACAATGAACGCTCAGCAACCGGCGGCGCACGAGCTCCTCTGAGGGCGGTGACTCAGCGGCCGTTATGGTGGGGAAAATGGACGCTAGATCACCGCTCCCCGGCCACCCACGGCCGGCGTTCGAGGCACGACGAGGCGGCCGGTTTCACATTCGGCGGGCGGCCGCGTACACTTGACGAAACCGGCGAAACTCACCCTGTTTCGTCATGCCCGGAATCGGGCGGAGGGCACTGGCGCAATTGGTAGCGCATCGGTCTCCAAAACCGAAGGTTGGGGGTTCGAGTCCCTCGTGCCCTGCAAGGTCGGTCCACGCCGTGGATCGACGAGGTACGACGAAGGAGCACCGTGAGCGAGAATCACGAACTGGCCGGGACGCGCAACAAGCGCACGTCACCGATCACGTTCTACCGCCAGGTGGTCGCCGAACTGCGCAAGGTGGTCTGGCCGACCCGCCCGCAGGTCGTCAACTACTTCTTCGTCGTGCTCGTCTTCGTGCTGATCATGATGGCGTTCGTCTCCGCGCTCGATTACGGATTCGGCAAGCTCGCCTTCAAAATCTTCGCCTAACCCCAAGGACTGAACTTCGTGACCTCCCCATTCGACGAGACCGACGCGCCCGTGGACCTGACGTCCGCTGACGAGGCGTCGGCCGACGAAACTCCCGCTGTCGACCAGGTCGAGGCTGCCGACACCGGCGCTGCCGACGAGACCGCCACGGACGAGGTCGACACCCCGGCCGAGGACGATGCTGCCGACGCGGAAACCGCCGACGAGGACGAGGCGGGCGATCCACTGCAAGAGTTCCGCGACCGCCTCTACAGCCAGCCCGGCGACTGGTACGTCATCCACACGTACGCCGGCATGGAGAAGCGCGTCCAGCAGAATCTCGAGAACCGCAAGGTCGCCCTCAACGCCGAGGACTACATCCACGAGATCGTGGTCCCGACCGAAGAGGTCGCCGAGATCAAGAACGGCCAGCGCAAGTTGGTCAAGCGGACCGTGCTGCCGGGCTACGTGCTCGTGCGGATGGACCTGACCGACGATTCGTGGGGCGTCGTCCGCCACACGCCGTCGGTCACCGGTTTCGTCGGCAACACCCACCAGCCGGTCCCGCTGAGCCTCGGCGAGGTCGAGAAGATGCTCGCCCCCGCCGTCGAGGCCGAGGTCGCCGCCGAAGCCGCCGAGTCCGCCGAGACGAAGCAGGCCTCCGCGGCTCCCAAGGTCGAGTTCAGCGACTTCTCCGCCGGTGACTCCGTGCTGGTCGTGGACGGCCCGTTCGCCACGCTGCACGCCACGGTCACCGAGATCAACATCGAGGGCCAGAAGGTCAAGGGTCTCGTCGAGATCTTCGGCCGCGAGACCTCGGTCGAGCTCCCGTTCGATTACATCCAAAAGGTTTGACCGCACAGCGGTCAAAGGTCGAGTAGCCGCGAGAACTCGTGGCATCAAGACCTCGATCAGTACCCGTAACACAATAAAAAGGACCCGAAATGCCTCCCAAGAAGAAGGTCGCGGCTGTCGTCAAGGTGCAGCTGCAGGCCGGCCAGGCCAACCCGGCGCCGCCCGTCGGCACCGCGCTCGGCCCGCACGGCGTCAACATCATGGACTTCTGCAAGGCGTACAACGCCCAGACCGAGTCCATGCGTGGCAACGTCGTCCCCGTCGAGATCACGATCTACGAGGACCGCACGTTCGACTTCATCACGAAGACGCCGCCGGCCGCCGAACTGATCAAGAAGGCCGCTGGCCTGTCCAAGGGCTCCTCGGTGCCCAACAAGGACAAGGTTGGCAAGCTCACCAAGGATCAGGTGCGCGAGATCGCCCAGACCAAGATGCCCGACATCAACGCCAACGACATCGATGGCGCCATGAAGATCGTCGAGGGAACGGCCCGCTCCATGGGCGTCACCGTCGACAAGTGATCCCGCGGCGGTCGTCGACCGCCGTACCCCGTGGGAGGGCCAGCTGGGCCCGGACCACAACCTGGTAGCAACAGACAGCAATGTCTTGAGAAGAAGGAACCAGTCATGACACAGCACAGCAAGGCGTACCGCACCGTCGCCGAGAAGATCGACCGCGACGCGCTCT
>CAYYQO010000091.1:10530-12228 GCA_964473845.1 uncultured Aeromicrobium sp. | reverse complement strand
TCGTGACCACGGTCGAACAGACTGCGCTCGATCTCGCCCGCCGTCCAGAACTCGGCGGCCACCCCGACGAAGCCACAGTCGCCCTGAACAACCTGCTCCCCCGCCTTGACCAGGATCGACTTGTCCGCATCGCCGCCCAGCAATACGGCATGGGTGCCGCTCTCGATCGGATCGAGGCCCTCTCTACCTCCGCTTCGGCCCAACCACAAGCAGACCCGGAAACCGCAGGCCGCACAGTGAACGAGGCCGTCCACACCATCGCTCAGCCCAGCTGAGCCCACTGGACTCCTGCCACTTCAAACGCGACGGCGTGACGCAGGTTTGCTCGATTTCCCCAACGCGGATCGCGGGCGCCAGTGTCTCAGCGGAGTGGGAGGTAGACGATGCGGTCAACCCACTCGTGCGCACAGGACACGCTGGCGACAAACGCCAAGTCGTCAAGGGCGACCGCCATCGAAACCGTCGAAGGCAAGACGAAGACTCCAGACATGGGCTGACCGGCAGCGACCCGCTCGTGGGCGAAGTCGGGGTCGATGTTCTCGTCTGCAAGGAAACGCGGAGTCACGAGTCGAGTCGGGCGAGCAGCTTGGCGCGAAGTCCTTCTGGCGGGTCGGCGGACTCGATCCGCGACTGGATCTCGCCTCCCACTCGCTGCTGGTCAATCAGGTAAGCCTCGATCTCCGCACGATGTCGCAAGTAGTAGGCGAAGATCGCGTACACGTCCGCCAAGGGCACCGTCGCGTATGCCTCATGGATCGACTCGGGCGACTTGCCGCTCTTGAAGTCGGCCACCAAGACGTCCAAGGAGATACGGGTGCCGGGCACCATCAGCCGACCGGCCCGGTCTCGGACCAGCGGAACCGGTTCAGGCTCGAACGCCACAGCCGTCATCGAAAAGCACCTCCGTACTTGAGAGATTACCGGCAACTGCCCTCAACCTCGGGCTCATCCCGTCACGATCGACCCAAGGTAGCCCGCTTCCGTCGAGACAGCTCGAAGATTCCGTGGCCGTCACGTAGCCGTGCGAGAGTCTCCCCCGCGCCATCGGCGATGTCATCGTCGCTGTCCCGGGCGAGGGTGCTGCGTGCGCCACGCCGCAGTCCACCTGGATCAGTCGATGCGCTCGGCCAGTGAAACGAGGATGCCTTCGGGTCCGCGGACGTAGGCCATGCGCCACGCGCCTTCGTACTCGCCGATGCCGCCCGCGAGGCCGTGGCCCTGACCGGCCGCGCGATCGACGGCGCCCTGCAGGTCGACAACCTCGAAGGCCACGTTGCGCAGTCCCACCGTGTTCGCTGGCGCTGCCGGTGAGCCGGGGAGGGCATCGGGCCGGACGAAGCCCGACAGTTCGACTCCCGGCCCACCGCCCGGGGGTCGCAGGACCACGATCTCGGCCCGCGTGCCTGCGATGCCGATGACCGTGTCCACGAATTCACCCTCGACGAACGTCCTGCCCTCGACCTCCAGGCCGAGCGACTCGAAGAAGGCGGTCACGCCGTCGAGGTCGATGACCGTGATGCCGACGTGGTCGAAGCGTTGGATGTACGACATGAGGTCCTCTTTCATCGGTCACAGTGGCCCGAGCACGTCCCGAGGGTCCGACTCCAGGCGGAGGGTCTCGAGCACGGAGAGCAACTGCCGCTCCTCGTAGCGGAAGTGTGACTCCATGATGGCCGCGATGCCCTCCAGGTGCCGATC
>CAYYQO010000091.1:0-10430 GCA_964473845.1 uncultured Aeromicrobium sp. | reverse complement strand
GTGGTGCCGGGTGCCATCCCGCGCGACTTGGGAGTCTGCTCGACGGGCGTCACGATGAGGGATGCGTCCTTCGGCAGTGACCACTTCAGTGCGTGGTAGACGACCGAGAGCGTCTCGGCGCTCTCCAGGAGCACCAGGCCCGGAGCGATCGGCAGGGCCTCCTGCCACGGGCCGTCCAGCTCGTCCGGCTCGTCGGAGGTCCACGCCAGGAACACGGTCACGGGTCCATCCTCCACCCGCACGTGCCCCGACGCCCCGGAGCGCGCTCCTGCGTCAGATGAGCTTGACCGCGGCCAGCAGGTCCGAGGCCGTCTCGGCGGCGCCGTACGTGCCGTGCATCGCGATCGACGTCGGCAGGACCTTCCACGGGTCCCGCAGCCCGAGGCCGTAGGCGAACGCCACGGTCCGTATTCCCTGGAACAGCAGGGTCGTGGTGACGCCGCGCCCGGCGACGGCGTCGAGCTTGTCGCCGAACGCCCACAGATGGAAGAACTCGGTCAGGTCGGCGCCGTACGTGGTCTGAAGCTCCGTGCCGATCTCCTGCGTCACGGCCTGCAGCAGTTCACCGATCGAGTAGTAGTCGTCGAAGTTGGCCTTCGTGGTCTTCGCGGCAGCGATCGAGGCCGGGAAGTCGAGGATCAGGTGCGCGTCCAGTCCGGCCATCGCGACTCGTCCCGGGCGCACCTTGCAGTCGGCGGCCTGGCGGTAGTACGTGCGCCATGGCGACGGGATCGTCGAACCCGACACGCTCGCGTGCAGTGCCGCGAGGTACCGCACGAAGAACTCCTCACTGACCCGGTTGACCCACACGGCGTCGTCGTAGGCGCTCGAGTCGGCCAGCGCGGGGACCGCTTCGCGCAGGATGTTGCGGTAGAACACGGCGAAGATCCCGCGACGGTCGTTGCGGGCGACCAGCAGGTCGGTGATCTGCTCCATCCGCTCACGGCCGTCTGCCAATCCTGTGAGCGTGCGCGGGTCGCTCAGCCGGACCAGCTCACGCTGCTGGGCTGCAGTGAAGGAGACGACGCCCACGCACGGCTTCGTGACGTCGACCTTCGGCAGGGGCTGGCTGGCCGCGACCGCCGGAGGTCCCGTGAACGACAGCGTCGCGATCGCGACGACGACGGCGGCAACACCACTCACGAACCTGCCCACGGTGAACTCCCTCGAGTTGCGTCCGTACTTGGCCGCGGACGTCGCCGTCATTAAACGTCAGTTACGCCGGCAATGCGGGCGAGACCATCGAGAATGTGATTGTCGGGCCGAATGAGGCAGATGTGTCAGAGCGGAAGCAGTCGGTCCTCGACGAGCGTCTTCATGACGAGCGTCGAGTTCAGTCGCTGGACCCCCGGCAGGGTCGCGAGTCGTTCGTCGTAGACCTGCTGGAATTCGGTCAGATCCCGGGCGATGACGTGGAGCAGGTAGTCCGGACTGCCGAAGAGGCGCTGGGCCGTCAGCACGTGGGAGATGTCGACGACCGCCTGCTCGAAGAGATCGACCGTCGTGCGATCCGCGACGGCCATCGTCACGAAGACGAGTGCCCGGAACCCCAATCCGACGGCATCGGCATCCAGGTGGGCGCGGTAGTCGGCGATGACGCCCGACTGCTCCAGAGCGCGCAGCCGGCGATGACACGGCGAGAGAGTCAGGCCGACGCGACTCGCCAGTTCCGTGGCCGTCAGTCGCCCATCGCGCTGCAGCTCCGCAAGAATCTTCCGGTCAATGTCGTCCATGACAGGTGATTCTCCCTCACGGGGACAAATCAGAGGAAGAACCGGCCAGCACATTGCGCGTGTTTGCTCGTAATGTTCCCGTCATGTCCAATGCCACCCTGATCGCCTTCTGGGCCGTGTCCCTGCTGTTCGTGGTCACGCCCGGCGCCGACTGGGCGTACGCGATCACCGCCGGCGTCCAGCACCGCCGCATCGCCCCGGCGGTGGGCGGCCTGCTGGCCGGTCACTTCGTAGCGACGCTCCTCGTCGCCGCCGGACTGGCAGCACTCCTCGCCGGAGCACCGGACCTGATGACCGCCATCACCTTCACCGGAGCGGCCTACCTGGCCTGGCTGGGAACCACCATGATTCGCTCCTCGGCCGACGCGAGCGTGACGGCCGTCGAATCAGCCGAGGGAGGGTGGCTCGGGCAGGCCGCCCGCGGGCTGGGCACCAGTGCCCTGAACCCGAAACTGTTCCTGCTGTTCCTGGCGCTGCTTCCGCAGTTCGTCGACCCTGATGCCCAGTGGGCCGTGCCCGTGCAGATCGTCGCCCTCGGCATCGTCCATGTCGTCAGTTGCGGCATCGTCTACTCGATCGTCGCCGTCGCCTCGAGGACGATCCTGCGGTCCCGACCGGCGGCCGCCCGCATCGTCACCCGGGTGTCCGGCGGCGCAATGGTGGCGATCGGCGTAGCGCTGGTCGCCGAGCAGTTGCTCACGTGACGGCGGGTTGCAGCCGGTGTCGCGAGTCCAGCCACGGCTTGACCCACGTCATGTCCTCGGGCCGCAACGGCTCGCCACAGGAACTACAGGTCTCGGCCCGCGTCGTCTCGTGACCGCAGGGCTCGTGCACGAGGGCCATGTGGTCCCCGCCGGCCGGCATGTCGGTGTACTTCTCGGCCCACATGGCCAGGTGGTGCAGCACCGGCAGCAGGTCTGCGGCCGCCTCGGTCGCCGCGTACTTCTGCCGCGTGCGCCCCTCACGCTCGTAGTCGACCTTGGTCAGCAGTCCCGCCTCGACCATCGCGCGCAACCGTCGACTGAGCACGGCCTCGGAAATGCCGAGGTTGTCCCGCAGGCCGTCGAACCGGCCGTTGCCGTGCAGGACGTCGCGCACGATCAGCAGAATCCAGGGGTCGCCGACGACGTCCAAGGATCGCCGCACGGGACAGAACTCGGCGGACCAGTCCGATCGCAGGGCCATGTCGGCCTCCTTCGTCACCTCTGTCGCTTGGCGTGGCGCACTGTTACTCTACCGTTGCATACTTCCTTGAAGAAAGTCATCAGATGACGATCGACACCCGGCCGAAGCGGCTGAAGATCCACCCGGCGTGGGTCGTCGCCGCGGTCACCTTCCTGGCGCTGCTGGCGGCCGCCGGTTTCCGCGCGGCACCCGGCGCCCTGATGGTCCCCCTCAACGACGAGTTCGGCTGGTCCACGAGCATCATGTCGCTGGCCGTCAGCATCAACCTGCTGCTGTACGGGCTGACCGCCCCCTTCGCCGCAGCACTGATGGACCGGTTCGGCCTGCGTGAGGTGATCGCCGCCGCCCTAACCCTCGTCGCCATCGGCTCCGGCGGCAGCGTCTTCATGACGGCCTCGTGGCAGCTCCTGCTCTTCTGGGGCGTGTTGATCGGCCTGGGCACCGGCTCGATGGCCCTCGCGCTCGCCGCCACGATCGCCAACCGCTGGTTCCTCGAACGGCGCGGACTCGTGATGGGGATCCTGACGGCGGGCGGCGCGACGGGACAACTGGTGTTCCTGCCGATCGTGGCGCACTACGCCGAGACCGCCGGCTGGCGCGAGGCCTCGCTCATCGTCGCCGTGGCCGCCCTGTGCGTCGTTCCCGTCGCGTGGTTCGTGATGCGCGACCACCCCAGTGACCTCGGTGTCCTGCCGTACGGGGCCGACGAAACGTTCACCCCGCCGCCACGGCCTACCGGGAATGCCGCGAAGCGAGCCCTGCGCGCCCTGTTCGACGCGGCTCGTACGTGGCCCTTCTGGGCGCTGGCCATCGCGTTCGCGATCTGTGGCGCCACGACGAACGGCCTCATCGGCATCCACTTCATCCCGTCGGCCCACGACCACGGCATGTCCACCACGACGGCGGCCAGCCTGTTGGCAGTCGTGGGCATCTTCGACATCATCGGCACGATCTTCTCGGGCTGGCTGACCGACCGGTTCGACCCGCGCATCCTGCTGGTCGTCTACTACCTGTTCCGCGGCGTCGGCCTCATGCTGCTGCCCCAACTGCTGTCCGACTCACTGCATCCGAACATGGTGCTGTTCATCGTGATCTACGGACTGGACTGGGTCGCCACCGTGCCGCCGACGGTGGCGTTGTGCCGCGAGGCCTTCGGCGAATCCAGCACGATCGTGTTCGGCTGGATCTTCGCCTCCCACCAGTTCGGCGCCGCTTTCGCCGCGCTCGGGGCGGGCGTGATCCGCGACGTGTTCGGCACCTACACCTACGCGTGGCTCGGCGGCGGAGCCCTGTGCATGATCGCCGCCGTGCTCTCGATCGGCGTCGGAATCAAACGAACGACCTTGGCGAACTGAGCCGCCGACCGACGACCCGGTTTCCGCCACGCAAGTCGGGGTGCAGGACAATGGGTTCGATGCCCGACACCACAATCGACGCCAGTCAAGACCTTCCGACCCTTCCAGAACCGTGGCACGCCCGCGTTCCGGGCCACGCCGACATCGACGCGCTCGTCGAGTTGAGAAGGCTCGACGAACTGCAGGGAACGGGTGAGGCGCACGTCGATCCGGCCGGCATCGAGTCCGAAGTCGCGGGCCAGGCGTCGTGGACCCGGCGCCAGATCGTCGCGGTCGGCGACGACGACGTACCGCGCGCCTGGATCACCGTGCACGACCGTGCCGCAGGCCGCGCGCTCGTGTGGGGGTACTTCGACCGGAGCGTGCCCGAGGTCGACGCCATCGCCGACGCGTTCTACTGCTGGGCCGAGGCCGCCGGAGTCGCCATGGCTCGACTGCGCGGGATCGCGTCCACCCGTCTCGACGAGAGCCCGTTCGCGGACGACATCCGCCAGGCTGGCTGGCTCGAACGAGCGGGATACTCCAAGCGCCGCACCTGGCTGCACATGGAACGGCCCGTCACGGCCGACGAGGCGTCCTTGACCCCCCGGGCCGGGGTGATCGTGCGGCCGGTCGAGAAGCACGAGAACGGCATGCCCGTCGCCGCCGACCTGCAGGTCGTCCACCAGATGCTGGAGCAGTCGTTCCAGGACCACTTCAACTCCTACCGCGAGAGCTTTCCCGAGTTCGTCCAGCGACTGCGCGAGGATCCCGGTCACCGCTGGGACCACTGGTGGCTGGCCTACGTCGAGGCGACGGACGGCACGGGCCTGGTTCCCGCCGGATCGGTCGTCTGCACGGTCTCGGCTGCCGGCGAGCACGGTGTCGAGGGCTCCTACGTCGAGTACATCGGCGTGAACCGCGCGGCCCGCGGGCGCGGCGTCGCCAAGTCGCTGCTGGGCACCGTGATCGCCGATGCCGCCCAACGCGGCCGTGACCGGGTCGGGCTCGAGGTCGACGCCGACTCCCCCACCAAGGCCGACCAGCTCTATCTCTCGATGGGATGGGCCACCGACTACGTGACCGACTCCTGGTTCAAGGACATCGACCTCACCGCGTGAGGCAAGCGCTTCCTCAGTTGCGGTAGACCTTCGTCCACACGCAGCCCGTCCACAGTTCCGACCGCCCCTGACGGTGCGGCGACGGATACAGTCCCGGCGGATCGGTGACGCCTGCGACGGGCGCCTGGACCCCCTTGCGGGTGTACCTCCACACGCCGTCGAAGTCCCACGGCGTCCAACCCTCGACCCGGATCCAGAACAACCCCGTGTTGATCACGAGCGTCGTGTAACCATGCTTCAGTTCGTCGACCAACCGGTCACCGACCCGGCCGAGCAGGAACCAACCCAGCAGAAACCACGCGACGCCGGCCCCCAGCAGGACGGGCGTGGCGTCGGCGAACGCGAAGACCAGGACGTACGCCACCGTCGCGAGGACGAAGATCACCAGATGGCGGCGGCCCAGGTCCGCTGCGGATGCACCCGGGATTCGGGCGGGCGGTTCCGCCGGGACCTGTGGGAATCGCCCGGATGCGAGCCCGGGAAGGCTCGAGGGCCGGGGGTGGTCCAGAGTCATGCGCTGATCCTTCCGGAAGTCGGTCGGTGCCGGCGACGCGTCAGCCTAGTGCGCCACCGGCGCATTCGTTCTCCGAAGTTGTGATGTGAGTGACCGACGTGGTCACCCTCGGAGGAGGTCGGTGGTCGCCTGCACGATCTCGTCCTCGCCGAGCAGGACGGTCTCGGCGGCCGGTCCCAGCGGGATGAAGCTGTCCGCGCTGGCCACCCGGGCGATCCGGCCGCGATGTCCGGCGGCCACGAGTGCGCTGACGATGCCCTCACCGACGCCCCCGGCGTGACGCGTCTCGTCCACGACCAGCACCCGGTCGAACGTCTCGCAGGCCCGGACGATCTGCGGCTCGGGCAACGGAGCCAGCCAGCGCAGGTCGACGACCGTGACGTCGATGCCTTGCCGGCGCAGCGTCTCGGCGGCGCGCAGACTCAGGAAGGTCCCGTTGCCGAACGTCACGAGCACGGCATCGAGGCCGGATCCGTGGACTCCGACCTCTCCCGGTGCGATGACTCCGTCCTGTGTCGGGGGCGCCGTCCACAGCCCGTCGCCCTCGGCGTGCAGATCGCGCGAGTGATACCGCGCGATCGGCTCGAGGAACACGCAGACCCGACCCTGGCGGGCCAGTTCGAAGCACGATCGCAGCAGTCCCGGCGCGTCCTCGGGGTGGCTCGGCACGGCCAGCACCACGCCGGGGATATCGCGCAGGACGGACACCGAGTTGTCGTTGTGGAAGTGACCGCCGAAGCCTCGCTGGTAGGCCAGTCCGGCGATGCGCACGACCATGCCGTTGCGGTACTGGCCCTGCGAGAAGAACGCGAGTGACGCCGCCTCGCCACGCAACTGGTCCTCGGCATTGTGCAGGTACGCGAGGTACTGGATCTCGGGGATGGGCACGAATCCCGCGAGCGCGGTGCCCAACGCCGTGCCGAGGATCGTCTGCTCGTCCAAGAGAGTGTCGAAGACCCGCTGGCCGCCGAATCGCTTGCGCAGCCCGCGGGTCACGCCGTAGACCCCGCCCTTGACCGCCACGTCCTCGCCGAACAGCAGCGCCCGCGGATCCTCGAGCAACTCGGCGAGGGTCGCGTTGATGGCCTGCGCGAGAGTCCGGGGCGATCCGGCCGCCGGCGTGGCCGGAACCGAGCGGACTGCCGGAACGGCGAGCGGCGCCATCACGGCGGTTCTCGAGTCCAGGTGGGCCTCCTCGACGACCCGTTCGGACTCCGCCCGGACGATGTCGCGGACTCGTTCGTACTCGGCCAGCGTTTCCCGACCGGTCATCGCGCCGGCGTCGACGAGGGCGCGAGCCGTCGCGACGAGCGGATCGCGGAGATAGTCGGCCTGGATCTGTTGGCCCGTGCGATATCCGATCTCGGCATCAGAACCCGCATGTCCCAGGAACCGGACGGTGCTGACGTGCAGCACGGCGGGCCGGCGCGCCGATCGGACGGAGTCGAGCGCATCACGGGTCCGCACCAGCAGTTCCACCGGGGCATCGCCGTCGGCCGCGAAGTACCCGAGCCCGGGCAGCGCCTCGAGCATCGCCCCGGGCCATCCGGACGGCGAGGCGGTGCTGACGCCGATGCGATTGTCCTCGCACACGAACAGCACCGGGCACGCGATACCTCGATGAGTCAGGTAGGCCGCGGCGTTCAGTGCCCCGACCGCGGTCGAGTGGTTCGCCGACGCATCCCCGAAACTGCACACCACCACGGCGTCATCGGGCCAGGCCGTGTGACGACCCAGCCCGCGCGCGAAACCCAGCCCCAGTCCGAGTCCGACCGCCCTCGGCAGATGCGACGCGATCGTCGAGGTCTGCGGGATGATGCTCAGCGCCGGGTGGCCGAAGACCTTGTGCCGTCCGCCCGACATGGGATCGCTGCGGGCGCTGACCAGGCTGAGCAGGATCGCCCGCACGCCGTCCTCGCGCCGGGCCTTGGCCGACCTCGCGGCATAGAACCCACCCGAGCGGTAGTGCAGTAGTGCCGGATCCGTGACCTCCGTCAGCAGCCCCACCGCGGCATTGCTCTCATGACCTGCCGAACCGATCGTGTAGTGCCCGTGGCCCTGCTGCTGCAGCCGGCGTGCCGCGAAGTCGAGGTGGCGGCTCTGAACCTGGGCGGCGAACACGGCCCGCAGGGCATCGACGGCCCTGCCCGGGACGCCGCTCGGCACCAGGTCCGGAAGCACCCGGACGACGTACTCGTCGATCGTCTCCACCGCGAACTCCCTTCGATCGGTCGAACCCACTCAGCGGTTCAACGCCTCGTCGACCGCTCGGGCGATCGGCAGGTGCAGCACCGGACCATGCCCCGGCAGGATCGTGTGCGCATCGACGCGGGACAGCTCGGGCAGCGTCGCCCGCACCCGTGCCGGATCATGGTGGAAGAAGTCGTCGATCATCTGGGGGCCGTGGACGGGACTGATCGCGTGACCGCTGACGAGGGCGTCTCCGGTGGCGATGACCCCCTGGGCCGGGAAGTGGTAGGCCGTGTGGCCCGAGGTGTGGCCGGGCACCGCGATCGGCACGGGCGACCGGGCGACGTCGAGCGGTACGCCGATCGTGACCGCCTCCGGGGCCTGCGCCGTGGGGTGATTCGAGCCGCCGAGCCGCACGATCGTCAGGGCCCAACGCAGGACCCTCGGCCGCCAGGCCCGCACAAGCACGTCGGCGGTCGTGGCGCTCTCGACCCGCTCGCCGCGCAGCATCGGCAACTCGTCGGCACCGGCGAGCACCCGGACGCCCCGCGCCGCCAGCGCCGGCATCGAGCCGGTGTGGTCGACGTGATTGTGCGTCAGGAGCAGGGCCTCGACCTGGTCCATCGTCGCGCCGGCGCGGCCCACGGACTCTCGGACCAGGCTCGCCTGACCGGGATAGCCGCAGTCCACGAGCGCGACGCGATCGCCCTCGACCAGCACGATCCAGTTGACGACACCCGTCCGGGCGAACCAGATCCCTTCGGCGACTTCGGTGACCTCCACGAGTCGAATCTAGGAGTCCACCGCTGGGGTGTCACGGACATCACCCTGCACGGCTGGCGTTTCGTGGTTAGCGTCGAGAGCGAACGATCCATCCACCACAGGAGGCACCCATGCCCACACGCACCGCACGCACCGCTTGGGACGGCGGATTCGAGGACGGCTCGGGTCAGGTCGAGCTGACGTCGTCCGGACTGGGCACGTTCGAGATGTCGTTCCCCAAGCGTTCGTCCGACGACGGCGGCGGCGCCACGAACCCCGAGGAACTCATCGCCGCAGCGCACTCGTCCTGCTACACGATGCAGTTGACGGCACTGCTCGGTCAGGCCGGTGCCACCCCGATCGCGGTCGAGACCAGCGCCGAGGTGACCCTCGGCCCCGACCCCGACGGCGGCTTCAGGATCAGCCGGATCGCGCTGACTGTGCGCGCCGAGGTCGAAGGCATCGACGACAAGGCCTTCCAGGAAGTTGCCGAGGAGGCCAAGGAGGGCTGCCCCGTCAGCAAGGCCCTCGACGGCGTCGACGACATCACCCTGGACGCGACCCTCGAAACCGTCTGACCACTCGTCGCACGCACCGACACGGTTACCGACGGGTTGCGCGACCTGCCTGCGGCGGGCTATGCGCGCGCGTTACCCTGTGATCAGTCCACCAATCGTGCGCGAACACGCAGCATCATTCCCCGGAAGAGGCGATTCAGGCCGTGGCCGAGTCCTCCCCCATCGCGTCGGCGACCGACGCATCTCACCCCGACTTCGGCGCCAATGAATGGCTCGTCGAAGAGATGTACGACCAGTTCACCGCCGATCCGGCTTCGGTCGATCCGGCATGGTCCGAGTTCTTCCGCAAGGGAGGATACGGATCCAACGGCACCGCCAAGCCCGAGAGTTCCTCGAACGGGGCCGGCGTGACCAAGGCGAAGGAGCCCGCACGCGAGCCCTCCGCCCAGCAACCCGACGCGCCGGCGACGCCCGAGAAGACGCCGGCGGCCCGCGCTGCCGACGAGAAGAACCCGCCGGCACCCGCCGTCGCTCCGGCCGCACCGAAGCCGCGGTCGGGCGAGCCCAAGCCCCAGCCGACCGCGAAGGACAACGCCCCCGCGACGTCGACCGGTCCCGGTGAGGTCGAGAAGGTCGTGCTGAAGGGCGCCGCCGCCCGCACCGCGACCAACATGGACGCCAGCCTGGCGGTGCCGACCGCCACGAGCGTCCGCTCGGTCCCGGTCAAGCTGCTGTTCGACCAGCGCGTCGTGATCAACAACCACCTCGCCCGCGCTCGCGGCGGCAAGGTGTCGTTCACCCACCTGATCGGCTACGCCGTCGTCCAGGCGGTCAAGTCGATGCCCGAGATGAACACCGGCTTCGAGTACAACGAGAAGAACAAGCCGGTCCAGCTCAACCCCGAGCACGTGAACTTCGGTCTGGCGATCGACGTGCAGAAGGCCGACGGTTCGCGCCAGCTCATGGTGCCGAACATCAAGGCCGCCGAGACGATGGACTTCGCCCAGTTCTGGCGCGCCTACGAGACCATCGTGCGCAAGGCCCGCGACAACAAGCTCGAGGTCGTCGACTTC
>CAYYQO010000090.1:0-12229 GCA_964473845.1 uncultured Aeromicrobium sp. | reverse complement strand
TGGCCATCGTGCCGACCGCAGCGATCGTCAGGCCGACGGTCGAGACGACCCCGATGCCGAATCCCATCACCAACGTCACCATGGTCCAGCCCTCCTCCGGTCCGGCATCCGGATGGATGCGACACCTTCTGCCTCTCATGACCGCGTCGCCCGGATTCTGATGCACGGATCGGCGGGCGGGACCGAACTTGTACGCTCAGAGCGACGGGGAGGTAGCTCAGCCGGTCAGAGCAGGGGACTCATAATCCCTGGGTCGTGGGTTCGAGCCCCACCCTCCCCACCTTGGCGGGCGTGGAGCGGTGAGTGAGCGTCCGTCCTGAGCCAAGAATGGCCGCAGGTCACCGCCCTCAGGGCTGGCTCGCCGGTGGCCGGTGAGGTAGCGCCCGTTCGCAGGCGGGGAATGGACGCTCACTCACCGCTCCCCAGCAACCCCGGGGCGCGGGGCGCTGCGAGAATGGGGGCATGGCCCGCGATGCTGTGGTGTTCGACCTGGACGGCACCTTGTGCGACACGTCGTCGATCGAGCATCTGACCCAGGGGCCCGACGCCGACTACCGCGCCTTCCACGCCGCCTCGGCGGACTGTCCGCCCCGTGCTGACGTCCTCGCCGCGCTCGAGGCAGCCCGTGACGGGGGAGCGGCGATCGTGCTGTGGACAGGACGCGAGTTCATCTGGCGCGACCTGACCCTGGACTGGCTCGACCGGCACGGGATCGTGCACGACGGGCTGTACATGCGGCTGGCGGCCGACTTCCGGCCTGCGACCAAGGTCAAGACCGAGCTCCTGCGCGACATCGCCGCGGACGGATTCACCGTAGTCGGAGCGTGGGAGGACGACTCCCGGATCGTCGAACTCCTGCGCGCCGCAGGGGTGCCCGACGTCCATCCGGTCTGAGCGGAGTCTCACGTTGTAAAGTGCTTGACACAAAACACTTGACAAGACCCGCCCCACGTTCCACTGTGAGGTAGATCACACGCAGTCAAGGGGTGTCAGATGCGCCGTCCGATCCGATCCATCCGAGTCCTGATCGCTGCCGTGGTGGCATCGCTGGCTCTCTCCGCCTGCAGTGGAGAGGACGGTGGCACCTCGGACCAGAGCGATGAGCAGACCGGCGTCACCGGCACACCCGTGCACGGGGAGCGGCTGACGTTCGCGATGGAGACCGAGGCGACCTCGGTGAACCCCGCGACGGTCAACATCGCCTTCGTGAACTACACGCTGCTGGCCTACGAGCCGCTGATCTACCGGGCATCGGACGGCAAGCTCGAGCCCGCCCTGGCCGCCGAGTGGGAGATGGCGGACGGCAACACCACGATGAACGTGACGCTGCGCGAGGGGGTGACCTTCACCGATGGGAGCCCGGTGAATGCCGCCTCGGTGAAGTCATCGCTGGAGTACGCCCGTGACGGCCAGGGCCCGAACTCACACCTGCTGGCGAACCTCGAGAAGGTCGAGGTCATCGACGACACGCATCTGGTCCTGCGGCTTGGCTCGCCGAACCCGATGCTGCCCGACTTCTTGACCCAGAGCTACGGGATCGGCCAGATCATCAGTCCGGCCGGGGTCAAGAATGCCGACCAGCTGACCCCGGATCACCCCTCGCAAGGTGCCGGTGCCTACATCTTCGACCCCAAGCAGTCCGTCCCGGGCGATCACTACACCTACACCGCGAACCCCGACTACTACGCGAAGGACGACCGCCAGCACTACGACGAGGTCGTCATCCGGGTCATCGGCGACCAGCAGGCCCGCGTCAACGCACTGACTACCGGACAGATCGATCTCGCGACCGGCAGTCCCGACACGATCGACCAGGCCACGAGCGCAGGCCAGCAGGTTGTGTGGATCCCGTTCGTGTGGCAAGGACTGAGCCTCATCGACCGCGGCGGTGAGACCAGCAAGCCGCTCGGGGACGTGCGGGTTCGCCAAGCGATCAACTATGCGATCGATCGCAAGACGATCACCGACGCACTGTTGGGCGAGTACGGTGTCCCGACCGACACGGTTGTGATCGAGGGCGCCGAGGGCTGGTCGGAGGAGGCCGCCGACCGATACCCGTACGACGTCGACAAGGCGAAGTCGCTCATGGCCGACGCCGGCTACGAGGACGGTTTCAGCCTGGACGTCCTGTCGATCCGGTTCGCGGGCATCGACACGATGGCCGAGGCGATCGCGCCGTACCTCGAGGAGATCGGCATCACGGTCAAGCTGAACCACGTCACGGACGAGCAGTCCTACGTGCAGGCAGCGACCGACCGCAGCCACGCGGCGATGTCGGTGGGCTATGGCGCGCAGCCGATGCACCTGCTGGGCCAGGGGCTCTTCCTGCCGAACGCGGGCATCTTCAACGGTTTCAAGTCCGAGAGCGACGAACTGACCGCCCTGTACGAGAAGGCGGCCGGCGCGAGTGACGACGAACGCGATCAGTTGAACCAGGACATGATCACCTACCTCACGGACGAGGGCTGGTTCGCGCCGGTCGCCTTCGGTCCCGTGCTGTACGTCAGTCGAGACGATCTCGGCGGGGTCGCCGTCTCGCCGAATGCCCCCGTCACGACGCCGCTCGACTGGTACGACCTGGCCGAGTGACGGCGGGCTCACGATGGTGCGCCTCGCCGGTCGCTGGTTGCTGACGGCAGCCGCCCTGATCGTCTTCGTCTCGTTCCTGACCTTCATGCTGGTCGACCTCGTCCCCGGTGACGCTGCTCGGTCCGTGCTGGGCCTGAACGCGACCGACGAGCAGTACCAGCAGATGCGCGAGGTCATGGGACTGGACCGGCCGCTGCTGGAGCGGTACGGGGACTGGGCGTGGGCGGCACTGCACGGCGACCTCGGTCAGTCACTGACCAATGACGCGTCCGTCGCGGGTCAGATCGGCGGTCGGTTGGCGGTCACGCTGATCCTCGTGTTCGCGTCCTTGGCGCTGGCCACCGTCGTGGGGGTGTCGCTGGGGGTGGCCGCCGCGCTCCATCGCGGCGCACTGGGACGGCTCGTCGACGTGCTCGCATTGCTGGGTCTGGCGGTGCCGGCGTTCTGGTTCGCGTACGTGCTGGTCTTCCTGTTCGCGATCCGGCTGCCGATCCTCCCCGCGACGGGCTACGTGCCGTTCGGCTCCGACCCCGGTGCGTGGTTCCTGTCGCTCGTGATGCCGGTGGTCACGCTCGGCCTGACCAGCAGTGCGCCGATCGCCAAGCAGACCCGCGACGGCATCCGGACCGAGCTCGACAAGGACTACGTGTACGCGCTGAGGGTGCGCGGAGTCGCGGAACGTTCCGTGATCTGGCGCCATGTGCTGCGCAACGCTGCGGCTCCGGTCGTCACGATCATGGGCCTGGTCTTCATCGGACTGCTCAGTGGCACGGTGCTGGTCGAGTCGGTCTTCGTGCTGCCGGGCCTGGGCAGCCAGGCGGTCCAGGCCACGATGTCCAGCGATCTGCCGCTGATCCAGGCGATCGCCGTGACCTTCACGATCCTGGTCGTCGTGGTGAACCTCGTCGTCGAAGTGGTCTATGTCGTCCTCAACCCACGGGTGCGGGCATGAGGAGGCGGGGATGGCCGGCGTACTTCGTCCGGCAGTGGGTGCCGATGCTCGCGGCGGGGTACCTCGCGGTCATCGTCACGATGGTCGTGTTCGCCGGCGTCATCGCCCCGTACGGACCGACCGAACAGGATCTCGGGGCGAGCCTGTCCGGGCCCAGCGCTGATCATCCGCTGGGCGCGGGCATGCTCGGTCTGGACGTGTTCAGCCGGATCCTGTGGGGCGGCCGGACCACGCTGTCCGGCGTTGCCGTGGCGGTCGCCGTGTTCGGGTTGCTCGGCGTGACGGCGGGCCTGCTGGCGGGCTATCTGCGCGGCTGGGTCGAATGGGTCGTCCTGCGCACCACCGAGGTGTTGTTGGCCGTTCCCGTGGCGATCATCCTGCTCGTGGTGCTGGCGGTCTTCCCGGGGCGGCAACTGATCGCGATGGCGGCGCTGGGGCTTCTCGGGGCTCCGGGGCTGGCGCGCGTGGTGCGATCGGTGACCCTGGGGGTGCGCGAGGAGTTGTACGTCCAGGCGGCGCACTCGGTGGGGCTGGGGTCGGTTGCGATCATGCGGCGTCATGTCTTTCCCCACCTGAGCGGACCCGTGATCGTCCAGTTGTCGTTGTTCGGTGCTGCGGCGGTCGGCCTCGAGACGGCGCTCGGTTTCCTGCGGCTGAGTCACGAGGACGCCTCGTGGGGGTTGCTCGTGGCCGAGGCGTCGCGGCACCTGGGCTCGAATCCGTGGCTCATGGTGCCGTCCGGGTTCATCATCATCTCGTTCGTCATGGCGTTGGGGCTGGTGGGCGACGGTGTGCGCGATGCCGTGGCGGCCAGCGTGCGCACGCCACCCACGGCTGTGGGTGAACAGCCCGCCCCCAGCCCGTCCGACCCGTTCCTTCCCGCGACCGACAACGCGTTGGTGTCGGTGCGGGGTCTCACGGTCAGTTACCCCATCGCCGGCCAGTGGCGCGACGTGATCCGTGGGGTCGACCTGGATGTCCCTCGTGGGACGGCACTGGGGATCCTGGGCGAGAGTGGTTGCGGCAAGTCGGTCTTGGCGTCGGTACTGCTGGGCCGTCTTCGCGGTGAGGGCCAGCTCCTCGCGGGCACCGTCCGGCGCCACGGCCGAGTGGGCTGGGTGGCCCAGGACGCGGCGTCCAGTCTCGATCCCAGTGGAACCGTCGGCGCCCAACTGGCCGAGGTCGTCAGGGCCCAGGATCCGGAGCTGGGCCGTGCCCGGGCGCGTGAGCGGGCGATCGAGCTGCTCGAACGGGTGCGGCTGCCCGAGCCCGGCCGGGTGGCGCGCGGCCGCCCGTGGGAGCTCTCCGGTGGGATGGCCCAACGGGTCGGGATCGCGATGGCGCTGGCGACGAAGCCGGACCTGATCGTGGCCGACGAACCCACCTCCGCGCTCGACATGACGGTCCAGGCCGAGGTGCTGTCACTCTTCGCGCAGCTGAGGGACGAGGGCATCACCCTCGTGCTGATCACGCACGACGTCGGCGTCCTCGCGTCCGTCTGCGACACCGCCGCGGTCATGTACGCGGGCGAGATCGTCGAGTTCGCGCCGGTCGGCCAGCTCCTCACGCGGCCCGCGCACCCGTACACCGCGGCGCTGCTCGGCGCCGACCCGCGCCGGGGTCGCCCGGGTGAGCGGCTCCACGCGATCGAGGGGTCGGTTCCCGTGCCGGGCTCCTGGCCGGCCGGGTGCCGCTTCGCGGACCGCTGCGAGCTGGTCACCGATGCCTGCCGCGAACGGCCGGTCGGGCTCGTTCCGGTCGAGGCCGGACAGGTGACGGACGAGTCCACTCGACGCAGCCGGTGCCTGCGCATCGCGGCGCTGTTGGTGGGGAGTCGAACATGAGCCACTTGCCTGCGGCCGGGCCGCTCGTCGTCGTGCGGGGAGTCGGTCAGTCGTTCGGCTCCGGCCGGCGCCGGACCCGGGCGCTGCACGGCATCGACCTGCAGATCGAACGGGGAGAGGTACTCGGCCTGGTGGGCGAGTCCGGCTCGGGCAAGTCGACCCTCGGCGCGATCATGAGCGGACTGCTCGCACCCAGCGAGGGGACCGTGCTGTTCGACGGTCGGCCTCTCGTGGTGCGGCGGGGCCGTCGTGCACGAGATCTGGCCCGGCGGGTCCAGGTGGTGTTCCAGAACCCCCGCGGCGCGCTCAATCCATTGCGGACGATCGCCGATTCGCTCACGGAAGGGCCACGCCTGGCGCTGGGACTGACGCGGGGCGAGGCCCGTGATCGAGCTGTCGCAGCCCTGGCGGACGTGGGGCTGGACGCCGGCACGCTCGATCGGTATCCCGATGCGTTCTCCGGGGGCCAGCGCCAGCGCATCGTGATCGCGCGGGCGCTGGCGATGGAACCGGAGTTCCTGGTCTGCGACGAGGTCGTCAGTGCGCTCGACCTGTCGGTTCAGGCCCAGGTGCTGAACCTGCTGGCCGACCTGGGGCGTCGCCGCCGGTTGACCTACCTGTTCATCTCGCACGACCTCACCGTCGTGCGGCACCTCAGCGACCGTATCGCCGTGCTGCAGGACGGCGAACTCGTCGAAACGGGGACAGCTGCCCAGATTCACGATCATCCGAGGGAGAATTACACCCGACGGTTGTTGGCCTCCATTCCCGGCACGGCCGCGCTCGAAGGGAGAGTCGATGAGTGAGCACGAGGGCCGCCGCACCACGATCTACGACGTGGCGCGGCTGGCCGGCGTCTCGATCGCGACGGTGTCGCACGTGGTGAACCGGCCCGAGCGGGTGAGTGCCAAGACGCGCGAGCGCGTCATGGCGGTGATCGACGAGCTGGACTTCGTGCCCAAGGAGACCGCCGTCTCACGCGCGCGCCGAGGCGTCGGCCGTATCGGGGTGCTGGCACCGTTCACGTCCTATCCCTCGTACCTCGAACGGCTCGCGGGCGTGCTCGAGAGCCGGTCCGGGCGCACCGAGGTCGTCGTGTTCGACCACGACTCGGTGGCCGCGGATCCCCACCCGCTGCTGGCCTCGCTGCCGTCGTCGGGCCGACTGGACGGGCTGATCGTCATGGGTGTCCCGCTGGACCGGTCGCTGGCCGACCGGTTGAGTCGGCGCAGTCTCGCGACGGTCCTCGTCGACGGCGAGTACGAAGGCTTCTCATCGGTGACCGTCAATGACGACCTGGGCGGGCTGATCGTCGGTCGTCATCTGGTCGAACGGGGTCACCGCTCGGTGGCCTTCCTGGCCGAGGAGCAGCGCTCCGACGCCTACCTGTCATCAGGTCAGCGGCGGTGGCGAGGTGTCGCCGAGGCGTTCCGCGAGGCGGGCCTGCCCGAGAGCGGGCTCCACCGGGTGCTGTGCGACGACACCTTCGAGAGCGCCCGCGCGGCATTGCCGGGGATCCTCGAGCTCGATCCTCGGCCGACAGCCGTCTTCGCCCATCACGACGAACTGGCCGCGGGTGTCGTCACGGCCGCCCAGGAGCTGGGCCTGACCATGCCCGACGACGTGGCGGTGATCGGCTACGACGGGGGAGTGCTGGCCGCGGCCCTGCGTCTGACGACCGTCATCCAACCGCTGCGCGAGTCGGGAGCGGTCGGCCGGCGGATGCTGATGGCGCGCCTGGACGGCGAGCTGACGACGCAGCAGATCGTGCTCGAACCGCGGTTGTCGGTGGGGGTGACGACGTGACCATCATCTCGAGGGGGAGTCCACATGGAACCGCATGACCCGCCGAAGCCGCTGCGTGATCTCATCGAACGCGCGATGGCGGCCCAGGCCGAGAGCCCGACCCCGGCAGCACCGGCGTGGGAACCCCGGCCCGGCCAGTCGCCTCGGGAATGGGCCGACGAGGTCGCGCGGTCGCGGGCTCAACACGACGCCTTCGCGCTCGAGAACGCCGATCGCTATGGCTTCCTCGGCGATCGCGACGATCCCGTCGGCTCGGTCGGGTACGACGAGGTCCCCGTCGAGGACGGGGTCATCTCCGTACGCGTCTATTGTCCGGCCGAGGGGACGGAACGACCGCCGGCGCTGATCCTGTTGCACGGCGGCGGCTGGTGGATGGGCGGCGGGGCACAGGGCTACCGGTTGGGCGACGGGATGTGCCGGATGCTGTGCAGCGGGCTGGGTGCCGTCATCGTGAACGTCGACTACCGGCTCGCGCCGGAGCACCGGTTCCCCGTGCAGTTGCACGACGTGCGTGACACGGTCGCCTGGTTGCGCCGTGGCGACGGCCCGGCGGTCGATCCCGACCGCATCGGCGTGGTCGGGACCAGCTCGGGGGGCAATGTGGCTGCTGCCCTGGCCCTGCTGGTGCGGGACGAGGGGCTGCCCGCGTTGGCGCTGCAGGTGCTGATCGCCCCGGCGCTCGACGTCTCGGGAGACATCGCGGCCCTGACCGACGATCCCGTGCTGGCCGAGGGAATCGAGATCCTGCGCCACTTCTACGTGGGCGACTCCACCGACCCGGCCACACCGTACGTGTCGCCGTTGAAGGCCGAGAGCGTGGCCGACCTGCCACCGGCCGTGGTGGTGACCGGCGACTACGACCCGCTGACACCCATCGCCGTCAGGTACGTGCGGCGGCTTCGCGATGCCTCGGTACCCGTGGAACACCTCACGGTGCCCGCGACGCACACGATCGCCGCCCCCGCGGACTGGAGCACGGCCGAGGACCGGATCCTGGCGGCGTGCCAGCGGATTCTTGGTTAGACCACCGCTCGGCGGGGCCGCTCTTGTCGTCGGCCGCTCTTTGGGCCACAATGGGGGCAGGTATCACCCGAGATCGCTGGGGAAGGCGCACCTAGGGAGGTACCCATGAATACGGTCCGATCCGGCACCCCCCTCACGAGGGGTGTCATCTTCGTGCACTCTGCCCCTTCGGCATTGTGCGCGCATGTCGAGTGGGCAGCAGCCGGCATCCTCGGCGGCAAGGTCGATCTGGCCTGGACCCCGCAGCCGGCCGAGCCCGGCATGTACCGGGCAGAGCTGTCGTGGCAGGCGCCCGTCGGCACGGCGGCCCAACTCGCCTCGGTGCTGCGTGGCTGGGACCTGCTGCGCTTCGAGATCACCGAGGAACCCACCGCCAGCAGTGAGGGTGCGCGCTATTCGTTCACGCCCACGCTGGGGATCTTCCATGCGATGACCGGCCTGCACGGCGATGTGCTGATCCCCGAGGACCGCATCAGGGCCTTCCGGGTCAAGGCCGCACAGGGCGACGTCTCGCTCGACGAGGCGCTGGACGGTCTGCTGGGTGTGAAGTGGGACGCCGAACTCGAGCCCTTCCGTCAGGCCGGCGAGGGCGCTCCGGTGCGGTGGTTGCACCAGGTGATCTGAGCAGTCGAGCGGCAATCAGCCGATCGTCACCTTGATCTCGGGCGTCGCATCGCCCGAGGCCTTGTCGATGACCCGGAACTTCCGGTCGCCGGTCCGTGACGTGTAGATCTTCGTCTCGAACTTTCCGCCGCCGCCGGCCGTCACGGTGATCGGGAAGTCGTCCCACGGATCGTCGCCGTCCTTGACCTGGACCTGCAGGACGGCACCGGACTTGGCCGTCGGCAGCGTTCCCACGATCGGGAAGCGCTCGCCGGGGGACACCCGATCACCGGGCACGCGCTTCAACGTCGGTTTGGGGCCCTCGTCCTTGGGCGCTTCGGTCGTGGGTTCCGGCGTCGGCGTGGGTTCGGTCGTGGGATCGCTGGTCGGAGTGACCAGCGGAGGCAGGTCGGCCGACGTGACTCCCGTCGCGGTGAGGGCACCCGAGGAGAACAAGCCCGCAGCGACGCCCAAGGCAACGCCGACGAGCGCCATCCACCCGAAGGCGCGCGCTGCTGATCGACGGATGTCGGATGCTGACGTCACAGGATGAGTCTACGTCGATCCTCCAGCGGCGCTCCGATGACGTGGCCTACGATGAGCAGATGGTGGTTGCCCCCGAAGCCGGCACTGTGGACGACGTCAAGTACGTCGTGGTCCACGGATACCGTCGGGCCTACCGCATGCGTGGCTCCGGACCGCCGCTGTTGCTGTTGCACGGCTTGGCGTGTGATTCGAGCACGTGGTTCCCGGTCATGGATCTGCTGGCCGAGCACTTCACGGTGATCGCTCCCGACCTGCTGGGCCACGGCGAGTCCGACAAGCCCAATGCCGACTACTCGCTCGGCGGGTTCGCGAACGGCATGCGCGATCTGCTGACGATCCTGGGGATCGACAAGGTCACCGTCGTGGGCCACAGTTTCGGCGGCGGCGTGGCGATGCAGTTCGCCTACCAGTTCCCCGAGCGCTCCGAGCGCGTCGTGCTGGTCTCCAGCGGAGGCCTCGGCCCCGAGGTCACCGGGTTGATCCGGGCGCTCACGCTGCCCGGGGCCGGGTTGGGCATCCGGCTGGCCACCGTCCGGCCCCTGCGGGGTTTGGCGGCGGGGTCGTTGCGCACGCTGTCCAAGGCGCCGTTGCCGCTCGTCCGCGACCTCGACGAGGTGGCCGACGTCTACGAACGCCTGGCCGATCCGGCCCAGTCGCTGGCGATCCGTCGACTCACCCGAACCGTGTTGGACTGGAAGGGCCAGTTCGTCACGATGGCCGACCGGGCCTATCTGGCACGGCTGATGCCCGTCCTGGTGGTGTGGGGTCGCGACGACCTGGTGATTCCGGTCGATCATGCCCAGCAGTTGCCGTCGCTGGAGAACTCGGACGTCCACGTGTTCGAGAACGCGGGCCACTTTCCGCACAAGGACCATCCCGAGGAGTTCGTCCGGCTCGTGCTGGACTTCTGTCGCACCCAGGCCCCGGCCCAGTACCACCGTGGCCGGTGGCGGGCCTTGCTGCGCCGAGGCGATCAGGCCGTGTTGGCCACGGTGCCGGCGTCGGACTCCGATTCGCCCTCCGCCGTGAGCTGAATCTTGTGGTGCCGTTGGTGCCAGAAGCCGTTGCCGGTGGCCCAGCCGCCGATCGCGACCGAGATCCAGCCGATGAAGGCGCCCGCGACGTCGTCGGCGATGAAGTGCCAGCCGAAGTAGATCGTGGCGATGACGGTCAACACGAAGTAGACCCACGCCACGATCTGTACGAGCCGCGGCTGGTCGGTGCGCTGGAAGAACAGGACCGCCGTCATCGTGACCGAGACGTGCAGCGAGGCGAAAGCCGCGATGCCCCAGATCGGCGCCTCGGTGGGGTTCTCGAGGTTCTGGGCGGCGTTGACGAACAACGAGGTCTGCAGCTGGGTGACACCCGTGGTCGGCAGGTCGTCGAAGAGCGTCGGGTTGGAGTACGCGGGGCCCAGCGACGGGAAGATGTAGTAGCTGACCGTGCCCAGCACCCAGTTCAGTGAGAGCGTCGTGGCGTACCACGCGCCGAGGGTGTAGTCGCGATTGAGCACCAGGAACGCGCCCAGCGTGATCGGGATCAGCATCAGGTAACTGACGTACACCGTGGCCAGGACCTGGGCGGCGAACCCGGTACCCAGCACGTTGTGCATGAGTTCGGCCGGGTGGTGGCCGAACATCAGCCAGTAGTCCCAGCGGCTCAGCATCGTGTCGAAGTTGACGCCCTCGCGCAGCACGGGCAGGAAGCCCTTGATGTTGCGGTAGCTGACGTAACAGACATAGAACGTGATGAGTCCGGTGGCGATGTGGGCGACCCGGCTCCAGGTCCACTCCGTGCGGACGATGTCCTTCACGCCACGCCACGTGTGGCGCCAGCCCGCGCGCCGGACGGCCAAGGGCACGACGCCGAGTGCGAAGAAGCCCAGGCCGATGAGCGGCAGCCGGACGTAGGCCGGACCGAGGAAGCCCTCAGGATCCTTCAGCGCGATGCCGAGCTCCTGCGACAGCACGATCGCCGTGATGCCGATGCCGGCGGCGAGAGTGACACCGAAGGTGTAGGGCCATGCGCGCAGCACACTCCACCACCGCAGAACCATGCCGGACAGTCTACGGTGAGCTTGCTGAGAGATTTCTGAGGCTTCCTCGTGACGTCCGGTCAGGCGTCGGCGCCCTCCTGGGGAACTCCCGCCACCGCAGTCGGATCGCCGATCTGCAGGGCCTCGAAAGCCTCCTGCGCCACCTTCGGATCGATGCGACCCTCGCGACTCACCGAAGCGAGCACCGCCACCACGATCGACTCGGTGTCGATCTGGAAGAAACGACGGGCGCCGGCGCGCGTGTCGGCGAAGCCGAAGCCGTCGGCACCGAGAGACATCCACGAGCCGGGGACCCACCGCGAGATCTGGTCGGGGACCGCACGCATGTAGTCACTGACCGCCACGGTGGGACCGCCCTCGCCCAGTTTGGTCGTGATCCACGGCGTGCGGGCCTCCTCGTCGAGGTGGTTGAAGTTCCACCGCTCGGCCTCGTCGGCCTCACGAGCCAACTCGTTCCACGACGTGACCGACCAGACCTCGGCAGCGACACCGAACTCCTCGGCCAGCCTCTTCTGGGCCTCGATCGCCCAGGGCACCGAGACGCCGGAGGCGAGGATGCGGGCCGGGGCATCGCCCTCGATCGGCGACGGCGAGTAGCGGTGAACTCCCCGCAGGATGCCCTCGACGTCGACGCCCTCGGGCTCGGCGGGCTGGTTGATCGGTTCGTTGTAGACGGTCAGGTAGTAGATGACGTCCTCGCCGAAGCCGCTGCGGTCGTTGGGGGCGTCGCCGTACATCCGGCGCAGGCCGTCCTGGACGATGTGGGCGATCTCGAACGCGTACGCGGGGTCGTAGTGCACGACCGCCGGG
>CAYYQO010000089.1:5777-12316 GCA_964473845.1 uncultured Aeromicrobium sp. | reverse complement strand
ATGTACCCGTCGTCGTCGGAGTACAGCAGTGATGAGACGCAGTCGCTGTACACCTACGACCCCGCCAAGGCCAAGCAGTTGCTGGCCGACGCAGGATTCGCCGATGGCATCGAACTCAAGTGCGGCACCTACACCGGTTCCGGCTACGAGACGTCATCGCCGTACATCCTCGAGCAGTTGGAGGCCGTGGGCATCAAGATCGATCTGGAGATCACCGAGTTGACCGAAGTGATGGCCAAGTTCTACAAGGGCGGCGACATGGCAGCAGCCCGTAAGGCGCCTGACTGCAACTTCACCAGTTGGCCGAGCCAGCCGACCCCGCGAGACACGTTCAACGCGGAGTACGGCAAGTCGATCTACAACGTCGGACACGCCGAGGTCGTGCCCTTCACCCTGCTCGCCGAGTTCGAGAAGACCCTCGATCCTGCCGAGCGCGTGAAGCTGGCCCAGCAGATCCAGGTCGAGGCGGCGAACAACCCGAACATGGCCAACATGTACACGAAGCCGAAGGCCTTCGCGCATCGGACGAATGTGCAGCCGCACGAGCCCAACCTGCTCGAGTTCGATATCGATCTGGCCGCGCTGCGGCCAGCCGAGTAAGGATCGGTCATGCCACGTCCCAGCAATGCATCTCAGGTGTCCGACGGCCAGCGTCGCGAGCCGATCCTGTCGGTGTCCCAGCTGGAGGTGGACTTCGGCGGACCGCAGAAGGCAGTGGTGGATGTCTCGGTGGATCTGTATCCGGGAGAGATTCTGGGAGTGGCTGGACAGTCCGGGAGCGGCAAGAGCCTCACGGCTCTCGCCGCCCTCGGGCTGGCCCCGACGAACGCGGAGATCAGGGGTTCGATCCGTTTCAAGGGCCACGAGTTGGTCGGCGCGAGTGAGGCTGAGCGCGCCAAGGTCCGCGGGTCCGGGATGACGATGATCTTCCAGGAGACGGTGACGGCCCTCAACCCCGTGGTCCAGGTCGAACGACAGATGGAACTGGCTCTTCGCGCCAACGTCGAGTGTTCGAAGGCCGAGGCGAAGGAGCGCATCGTCCGGGCGTTGAACGACGTCCAACTCCGAGACGTCGGGCGGGTGCTCGACAGCTATCCGCACGAGTTGTCCGGTGGCATGTGTCAGCGCGTCATGATCGCCATGGCACTGGTGTGTGGCGCCGACATCCTGTTCGCAGACGAGCCGACCACGGCCCTCGACGTGACGGTCCAGCGCGAGGTCATGGACATCATTCGCAAGGTGACGGACGAGCGAAAGCTGGCCGTCATGCTGATCTCGCACGACATCGGCGTTCTCGACGAGGTGTCCGACCAGCTGGCCGTCATGTACCGCGGTCGGGTCGTCGAGACGGGGCCCTCCTCGGCGGTGATCGCCGACCCCGGACATCCGTACACGAAGGCACTCATCAACAGCATCCCCAGAATCCACGGGGCACACAACGAATTCATCGAGATGCCCCAGCTCGACTTCGAGGAGTTCGAGCCGCTCCATCATCCAGCACGGGAAGGTGTCGCGTGACCCGTCAATTCCTTCGCCGCCTCAGGGTGGTCATTCCGACCCTCCTGCTCATCACGCTGCTGTCGTTCATGTTGCGTGTGATCATTCCCGGCGGACCTGCTGAAGCACTGCTGGGCGGTTCGGACAATCCCGACACCATCAAGATGATCAACGAGCGCTACGGCCTCGACCGCCCCGTCTGGGAGCAGTACTTCAGTTGGCTCGGGGGAGTCCTGCGCGGCGACTTCGGCATCTCCTATGCGACCGGGCTGCCCGTCGTGGACGTCCTGCAACCTCGGCTGACGTCGACCCTGGAGATCGTCGGGCTCGGCATGCTGGTCGCGCTCGTGGTCGGCGGAGCGATCGGCATGTTCGCCGCCATCAAGCGTGAGACCCGCCTGGGCCGGTTCGTCTTCGCCGTCTCCGGACTGGGTGTCTCCATTCCGGTCTTCTGGATCTCCACCATGTGCGTGGGCATCTTCGGCGCCAGCCTGGGCTGGTTGCCGGTCAACGGGTACACGCCGTGGTCCGCGGGCGTGGGCCCACACCTCGAATCCATTCTGATGCCGGTGCTGCTGATCGCCGTTCCGCCCACCGCCTTCACGATCCGTCATGTCCGAAGTGCCATGGTGGCGGCCCTGGACAGCCCGTACATCCGTGCCGCGCGAGCCATGGGTGTCAGTTCGGCACGCATCAATTTCGATCTTGCGCTGCGCAACGCGGTCGGCCCGGTCATCACCTTCATCCCGTTCCTGGCCTCGACGCTCGTCGGCGAGCTCGTCATCATCGACGTCGTCTTCGTGCTGCCGGGGCTGGGTGCCTCGATCATCGACGCCGTGCACTTCCGTGACTTCGCTGCTCTGCAGGCGATTGTCCTGTTGCTCGCGTTCGCGGTCGTGATGCTGTCCCTGATCGCTGATCTGGTGCTGACGGCGATCGACCCCCGTCGCAGGAAGGAACTCGCATGAACGAGCGCAGGCAAGTGATCGGACGGTCCCTCATGCCGGTGCCGCCGCAGGGTGCGTCTTCTGGGGCGGTGGCGGCATGAGCATCGCTCAGAACCTCGTCCCCGGGCGCGCCGTGTCCGGCGGCAGACGCAACAAGTCGGACGTGGTCTTCACGCCCACCGTGATCTTCGCGATCGCCGTCGTGGTGCTCCTGGTCGTGATCGGGCTGCTGGCCACCGTGATCGCTCCGCATGATCCGCTCAAGACCGATGCCAACAACACCTTCGGCTCCCCGTCGGGGGCGAACTGGCTGGGCACCGATCAAGCCGGACGTGATGTCCTGACCCGGTTGATGTACGGCGCGGCCGCGTCCTTCCAAGGCACCGCGATCGCCGTTGCGGTCTTCCTCCTCATCGGTGTGCCCTGGGGGCTGGCTGCGGGCTACTTGGGTGGGCCGCTGGACGAGGTCAGCATGCGGCTCGCGGACGCCATTTTGTCGATTCCCGGTCTGGTGCTGGCTGTGGCGATCACCGGTGTCGTCGGGTCCGGGCTCAACATGTCGATGGTGGCTCTTGGCTTCATCTTCTCGCCGAGCATCGCGATGCTGCTGAGATCCAACATCCTGCCGATCCGACGGGCTGACTATCTGTTGGTGGCGCGGTCGCTGGGCGTCAGCAACGCGCGCGCCGCCATCCGACATGTGCTGCCGAACGCCTTCGCACCGGTTCTCGTCCAGGCGTGCAGCCTGGCAAGCATCGCGATGATCGTCCAGGCGGCCTTGGGCTTCCTGGGGTTGGGCGTGAACCCCCCGCATCCGTCATGGGGCGGGGACTTGGCGGACGCCTACCTGTTCTTCACGGAGGCTCCGTTCGCCACGGTGGTGCCCGGACTCGTGATCGTGCTGGCAGCCTTCTCGATCAGCCGGATCGGCGACGCCATCCGAATCGGGTTGCGTGTCGGCTGACCCCCGCACCCACCGACGACTGCTCCCCGGGTTCCGGGCTGAGGGAGGAATCTCAGCCCATCGTCCGGGGAGCGGCCGTTCTGCGCCCGCGTCACATGGGTGACGCGGTGGTCATTCCTTCGCGGTGAAGGTCGTCGGCGGGACCGCGGTGTGGTCCAGTGGCGCGAATTCGGGCTTGCGTCGCTCGAGGAAACTCGCGACGCCTTCGGCCAGGTCCGGACGGGCCGCCGAAGCTCGCATCAGCTCGTCGGAGTGGTCCATGGATTCGATCAGAGGGCGGTCGTAGTGGTTGTACATCTGCCACTTGATGACGGCCATCGCGGTGGGCGACACGTTGTCGGCGAGGTCCTGGGCGTACGCCTTGGCCCGGCTCACCACCTCGTCCTGAGGAACGGCGAAGTGGACGACGCCGAGCCGTTCGGCCTCGTCGCCCTTGAAGACGCGCGCAGACATGAGCAGCTCCGAAGCGGTCGCCAAGGAGGTCAGGCGGGCGAAGAGCCAACTCAGTCCGTGCTCCGCGATGAGTCCGCGTCGTGCGAACGCCGTGGTGAACTTCGCGTCCTGCGACGCGATGCGCACATCGCACATGAGGGCCAATTGCAGGCCGATGCCGGCGCATGCGCCGTTGATCGCCGCGATGATCGGCTTGGGGAACCACAGCGGTGCGAGCAGCGGGCGGCTTCCGGCGCCGGTGCCGCCATCGGGCTCGGACAGAATCTCCATGTCGGCACCTGACGAGAAGGCCTTTCCGGCGCCGGTGATGATGACAGCACGCACGTCATCGTCGTGCGCGAACTCCTCGAACAGTCCGAACAGCTTCGTCTGGACCTCGTTGTTCCACGCGTTGTAGACATCGGGACGATTCAAGGTGATTGTGGCGACGCCGTTCTCGACGTCGACGAGGATCACATCGTTCTCTGCTGACATGGGTCGTTCACATTCCCTTCCGGGGACGATGGTGGTGCTTCTGAAATCAGGATCGAGACGTCGCCTTGGCGCGGACGGCGGCACGGATGTCCCGCTTGAGCAACTTGCCCACGGGGTTGCGCGGGAGCTCACTCATGTACTCGATGAACTCGGGAAGTTTGTAGACCGCGAGGCCGGCTTCGCGCAGGTGGGACAGGATCTCGGCGAGCGTGGGTGAGTTCGACTCGTCGCTCGGTACGACGACGATGCAGACGCGTTCGCCCAGTTCCTCGTCCGGAAGACCGACGGCAGCGCAGTCGGCGACCCCCGGCGCACCGACCACGAGGTTCTCGACCTCGGCGGCGCTGATGTTGAATCCGCCGCGGATGATGATGTCCTTCTTGCGGTCGAAGTAGGAGAGGAACCCGTCGCCCTTCACGAGGAAGAGGTCACCGGTGTGGAGGTAGCCCTCCTCGTCGAAGGTCCGTTCAGCCAGGTCCGGGCGGTTGAAATACCCGGGGAAGACGAGAGGACCGCGGACGCGCAACTCACCGACATCGCCGGGTCGGGTTGTGGACGTGCCGTCCTCCTCGACGACCTTGTACTGCATGCCGGTGATCCCGGAGGGCCAGTCGTGGTCGGGAAGTCCGTACCAGGGCAGGTGGGTCGAGCGCATGTCGGCAGCGGGAACATCGTCAGGTCCGGCCCAGAGGCCGGCACCTTCGTTCATGCCCCACCCGTTGACGATCTCGACGCCCCAGCGGCTCTTGTAGCCCTCGATGAGTGAAGCCGACGGCGGTGAGCCACCGGTCATGATCGAGTCCACCGAGCTCAGGTCGAGCGACGAATCCGGCGCGTTCAGCAGTTGGCGCAGGATCGCCGGCGGAAGGATCAGGAACTGGGTCTCGTGGTCGTTGATCTGGTGGATCAGCAGATCGAGGTCCAGTGGATGGTGCAGGGCCACCGAGCCCGACAGCTTGAGATTCACGGTGATCGTCAGGCACACGCCCAGCATGTTCGTGACGGGAGCGGCCGCGACCTGACGGTGGCTTCCCTCGCGCAGGCTCAGGCTCTTGACCAGGGCCTGGCCGCCGTAGTTCCAGGTGTTGTGGCTGAGCGGGCAGCCCTTCGGCTGACTCTCGGTCCCGGAGGTCCAGCACAGCGTGAAGATCTCGTAGGGGCTGGGGCGCCGTTCGGCGAGGACCTCGGGCCGCGCCTCCCGGTGGGCCATGCCCATGATGTCCGCGAGGTCGATGAGGTGCTCGATCGTCGACCCGTCCTGCCAACCGCGGGCATCGTCGAGTGGCCGGTGGCTCTTGAACACCTCGGGGCCGATCAGGTAACGCGAGCCGGTCAGTTCGGCCACGTACCCGATGTCCTTCGACCGCCACTGCATCGGCACGGGGGAGATGATCCCGCCGGCCGCGCAGACAGCCAGGTACAACAGGGGCAGTTCCACGACGTTCGGGGACTGGACGATGACCACGTCGTCCTTCTCGAGGCCCAGGTCGACCAGGCTCGTCGCCAGGGCATCGGTCGCGGCCTTCAGTTGCGCCCATGTCAGTTCCGTGGGCTCCGAGCCGATCAGGTCACGGCGGTTCGGCGGGTCGGAGTAGGCCACCCGGTCAGGGGCGGTGAGGGCTCCATGGTCCAGGTCGTCGAGGAGAGTGTGGTCCGTGGACCACAGCCCCTTGGCGGTGAACTCCTCGATCAGTTCGGGACGATGAAGAATCATGGTTCTCCCTGGCGGGTCGGTTTCAGGTGGCGGGGACCGGTTTCGAGCCCTTGGTGGTGCGGAAGCCTTGGCTGTCGACATCGGCTCGGTCGATCTCGCGCTTGAGGATCTTGCCGGTCGAGCCCTTCGGCAGCTCCGGGACGATGCGGTAGATCCGCGGAGTCTTGTAGGCGGCGACCTGCTCGGACATCCACGCCTGCATGCGAGCGACCTCGAAGTCGCGGCCATCGCGCAGGACGATCACGGCGGCGATCTCCTCTCCGAGGCGCTCGTCCGGGACGCCCACGACGGCGACCTCGAGGACGTCCGGATGTGAGTAGAGGATCTCCTCGAGCTCCTTCGGGTACACGTTGTACCCGCCGCGGATGATCAGGTCCTTGATCCGGTCGACGACCCAGAGGTGGCCCTCGTCGTCCATGCGACCGAGGTCGCCGGTCAGGAACCAGTCCTCGTGCCACGCCTTGGCGGTGGCCTCCGGTCGGTTCCAGTA
>CAYYQO010000089.1:4838-5767 GCA_964473845.1 uncultured Aeromicrobium sp. | reverse complement strand
GGATCCCGATCTCGCCGACGCTTCCGGGCGGAAGCTGGCGGTGTTCGGTGTCGAAGATGGCCAGTTCGGCGCCGGGCCAGGCGACCCCGGCGCTCTGGGGCTTGCGTGGAGCGCCCACGCGGGGACAGGCCCCGACGCCCGCGGTCTCAGTGAGGCCGTAGCCGGCCAGGATCTCGCAGCCGTATCGCTCGTCGAACCGGGTGGCGACCTCCGTCGGCAGACCGGCGCCGCCCGAGAGTGCGAGCCGCAGCGGTGAGAGGTCGAGCGAGTCGACATCGGGACCGACGTTGGCCATGGCGTTCCACATCGTCGGTACGCCTGCCAGCAGGGTGACGCCGTGGCGCGCGGCAGTCTCGAGCAGTGCAGTGGCGTCGAACTTCGTCAGCAGGGTGACGGGGATGCCCGCCTCGTAGGCCGTGCGGATGATGGTCACCTGCCCGAAGACGTGGAACAACGGCAGGGCGCTGCCGAAATGGTCGTCCGAGGTGATCTCGATGGCCTCGATCACCGACTTGGCACTGCCCTGGATTCCGTGGTGGGTCAGCTGGGCGCCCTTCGGCTGACCCGTGGTCCCGGAGGTGTACATGATGACCGCGCCGGCGTCGGGTTCGACGGAGCGCGGCAGGTCGGCCTCGGTCTCCGGTGAGGCGTCCAGTTCGTTGAGGTTCCAGACCGGTACCTGCAGTTCCTCGCCGGCCTCCATCACGTGGGTGTGCGTGGTGCCGTCGGCCAGGGCGAGGACGGCCCCGGAGTCCTCGAGGAAGTACCGCAGTTCGCTCCGTGTCGAGCCCGGGTTCACCGTGACCGCGATGGCGCCGACGGCCAGGATCCCGTGATAGGCGAAGACCCATTCGGCGCGTGTGCCGGCGGCCAACAGCACCCGATCGCCCGGTGCGACCCCGGCCTCGAGCAGGCGGGCGGCCCAGGCC
>CAYYQO010000089.1:2420-4828 GCA_964473845.1 uncultured Aeromicrobium sp. | reverse complement strand
TCGTCGTCGGCCTGGGCCGCCGACGCGTCTCGCAGATCTCGGAACGTCCATGCGTCCCCGTCGATCCGCAGGGCCACTGCGTCGGGTTGGGTCCGCGCGTGAGTCCAGATCGGCAGAGCTGCGTTCGCCATGGAGGGGAGTGCCTTTCGACAGGGCTCGGAGAGGAAGGGACCGCGCTCAGCGGCTCCGGTTGGCCTCCACCTTCGGCTCGCGGGGCATGCCGAGGATCTTCTCGGACAGCAGATTGCGCTGGACCTGGGACGTTCCGGCGAAGATCGTGCTCGCCCGGGCGTTGAGGAACCCGGTGATCCAGCCCGCGCTGTCGGTCGGTGCGCCAGGGGCGTCCGGACCGTCGGGGATCGCGGGTCGGCGACCTTCCAGGGTCAGGACGTTCTCGCCGAGGATGTCCATGGACAGCTCGGTCAGGACCCGGTGGTACTCGGACCAGAAGAACTTGTTCATGGCGCCCTCAGGGCCGATGCCCTCACCGGACAGCGTGCGGGTCAGTGCCCGGTAGCCCATGAGTCGCATCGCGAGGACCCGGGCCCGGCACCACGCGATGCGCTGGCGGATGCCTTCTTCGTGGTTGCGGCCGTGTTCGCGGGCCAGTTCTTCGAGCCGGTCGAGTTCCTCGGCGAAGCGGATGGCCAGCACGGCCGCAGCTCCACCGCGCTCGTGCTCGAGCAGTGCCGTGGCCACACGCCAGCCGTCGTTCACCGCGCCGATCGTGTTCTCGGCCGGGGTGACGGCGTCGGTGAAGAAGACCTCGTTGAAGTCGGCCTCGCCCGAGATCTGCTTGATCTGGCGGACTTCGACACCCGGCTGGTCCATCGGGCAGGCCAGCAGTGTGAGGCCTCGGTGCTTGGCGGCATCGGTGTCGGTGCGTACCAGGACGAAGATCCAGTCGGCGATGTGGGCCGTCGACGTCCAGATCTTCTGTCCGTTGATGCGCCACTGACCGTCCTCGAGGACGGCGGCCGTGGCGGCGCTCGCGAGATCGGAACCGGACTGCGGCTCGGAGTAGCCCTGGCACCACTTGATTTCGCCGGACAGGATGCGCGGCAGGAACCGCTGCTTCTGCTCCTCGGTCCCGAAGGCGAGCAGCGTGCTGCCGAACATCTGCATGCTGAAGACATCGCTCATGGCGGCCTGAGGAAGCTTGAAGCGGGTGAGCTCCTCGGTGATGGCCACCTGGTACTCGGCGCTCAGTCCTCGTCCGCCGTACTCCGTCGGCCACGAGATGCCGATGTAGCCGCGCTCGTAGAGCTCCTTGCGGATGCGGTCGGCGAAGGGGTCGTACTCTTCGCGCGGCAGGGTCCCGGCACCGGCCCAGTCGGTCGGGACGAGTTCGCGCAGCACACTGGCGAACTCCTTCTGGAAGGCTTGAACGTCAGGTGAGAATGTGGGGTTCATGCGGGCGTCAGTCCAATCTGGGGTGAGCGTCGGGTCAGACGGCAAGAAGGTCGGCGATGCGGGCGCGGTGGCGGTGCGGCGTTCCGAACAGCGCCGACGAGGCCTTGGCGCGGCGGAAGTACAGATGTGCCGAGTGCTCCCACGTGAACCCGATGCCGCCGTGGATCTGGATGTTGTTGCCCGCGGCGAGGCTGAAGGCGTCGGACGCGGCCTGCTTCGCCATGGACGCCACGACGCTGGCGTCCGGGGCACCTTCCTCGATGGCCCAAGCGGCGTACTCGGCCAGGAGGCGCGCCGTCTCGATCTCGACCAGCGCGTCGGCGCACATGTGTTTGATGGCCTGGAAGGAGCCGATCGGCCGGCCGAACTGGGTCCGTTCCAGACTCCAGGAGACCGACTGGTCGAGCGCCGCCTTGGCGCCCCCGACCATCTCTGCGGCCAGTGCTGCCGCGGCCTTGTCGTTGACCTCGGCCAGGACCCGTCCCGCGCTTTGCGGGCCGACCAGGAGGGTCGCCTTCACGTCGTGCAGCACGAGGTGACCGATCGGGCGGGTGAGGTCGAGGCTCTCGCGCAGGTCGACGGTGACACCCTCTGCGTCGGCGGCGACGCTGAACCACGCCGGACCCTCGGGCAGAGTGGCGATGACGATGAAGTCGTCGGCGGTGTCCGCGTCGGTGACGTTGACCTTGAGGCCCGACAGCCGGTGGTCGTCGCCGACCTCGAACGCCTTGGTGGCGTGTCCGGGAGCGGACCAGGTGGCTCCCTCGTCGGCGATCGCGAGCGTGAAGATGCGCGAGCCGTCGGCGAGGCTCCGCAGTGCCTCCGAAGCTTGGTCGCCGCCGTGCGCCAGCACCCAACTGGCGGCGATGGTGGAGAAGTAGGGACCGGCGTAGGAGTCGCGCCCCAGTTCCTCGAGGACGATCGAGGTCTCGATGAAACCGGCGCCGCTGCCATCGGCCGACTCCGGAACGGCCAGGCCCTGCCCCAGATCCTCA
>CAYYQO010000089.1:0-2410 GCA_964473845.1 uncultured Aeromicrobium sp. | reverse complement strand
GGCCCAGTTGCTGGGCCATGGTCGTCCACAGTTCGCGGTCGAACTCGTAACCCGACTTCAGGATCTTGTTGCGTGCCTCGCTACCGGACCGACGGGAGAGGAAGTCTTTCACCGAGGTGCGAAGGTCTTCCTGCTCCCTGCTGAACGAGAACTCCATGTGTGCGCCTTTCGGGTCCGGGGCCGGAGGTCGTGAAATCGCCGCGGTTGGTGCGTGGCAGCACCCGCCAAGTGCGTGATGGACGTCACGTTAACCCGGATATGAGTTTGACGTCAACTTTGAATTGAACTTGACTTCTGATTCACCTCGGGCTTGACTTCCGGCAGGCCGTAAGGCGCGAATCGACCGTGAGGAGCAGCGCCCGTGGGAGCTGACGAGACTGAAAAACCAGTGCTTATCGAGCGTTTCGACGGAATTGCCCGCTTGACGCTGAACCGCCCGGACCGACTCAACGCAATGAGCGATGCGATGCTCGATCTCCTGGTGGATCTGGTCGCGGACGTCACGGCCGACCAGGACGTCCGGGTCATCGTCCTGACCGGAGCAGGGCGCGGTTTCTGTGTCGGCGGTGATCTCGATGCCTTCAGTGAGTCCGGGGATGCCGAGCCGGTGAGCCGCGGCGCCTCGATCGAGAAACTCCATCGCCACATGCGTGCCTCGGAACTGTTGAGGTCGTCGCCCGCGGTGTCCGTCGCAGCCGTGAACGGTGCGTGCGCAGGTGCCGGGCTTTCCCTGGCAGCGGCCTGCGATCTGCGGGTCAGTTCGAGCGCCGCCGTCTTCCGTTCGGCGTTCGTTGACGCCGCCTTGTCCGGCGACTTCGGCGGAACGTGGCTGTTGACCCGACTGATCGGTGAATCGAGAGCCAAGCAGATGGCGTTCCTGAACGAGAAGGTCAAGCCCGGAACGGCTCTGGACTGGGGCCTGGTGAGCGCCGTGCACGCGCCGGAGGACTTCGGGAACGAGGTGGAAGCCTTGGCGCGCAGCCTCGCGAAGAAGGCTCCGCGTGCCCTGGCCGGACTGAAGCAGAACTTCACCGACGCGGCAAACCTCACCTTCGCCGAGGCTAGCGCGATCGAAGCGCAGCGACACGTCGACTGCTCGCGCACCGCAGATCTCGTCGAGGCCGCGAACGCGTTCCTCGAACGCCGGGAGCCCCATTTCTCCGGCACCTGAGCTCCATCGCCCACCACTCGAGACCCAAGGACTTCACCATGATTCGACTACGTCAAGTGTGTATCGCTGCTCCGAAGATCACGGCAGCCGACGAACTCGCCGAGATCTTCGACGTCAAGATCGCCTACCGCGACCCGCTGATCATCGACTTCGGGCTCGAGAATGCGCTCCTGGGTTTCGGCGGGACGTTCGTCGAGTTCATCGCGCCGTTGAAGGACGACACCACGGCCACGCGGTTCCTGGCCAAGCGCCCCGGTGGTGGCGGCTACATGGTGATCCACGACACCGACGAGTACGAGACGATCCGCCCTCGAGTCGATGAACAGGGTGTCCGAGTGGCCTTCGAGAGCACGCCGGAGTTGCGCGGGCCCGAGAACAATCACGCCGAGTACGGCTACGACTCCTTCCGCCATCTGCAACTCGACCCGCGCTCGGTGGGGGGAACCCTCATGGAGTTCAACCAGACTGACGGTGGCGAGGACCTCTTCGGCGGATACGCGCCGGCGGGGATCCATTGGCAGGACGTGGTGCAGGGCGATGACCTGCCCAAGATCGTCGGCGCGGAATGCACCAGCACCGACCCTGAAGCGATGGCGACGACGTGGGCGACCCTCATGGACAAGCCGGTCGAGAGCGACAGCGGCCAGCCGGTCATCCATCTCGACGGCGGCGGCGTCGACCGGTTCGTGGCCGGATCCGCCAACGCCTTCACGCGGGTCTTCATCGAGGCGGTTGATCCGGAGTCAGTGCTCGACCGTGCTCGCGCTGCGGGTCATGAGGTCACAGAATCGCAGTTCCCGTTCTGCGGCGTGCAGTTCGTGCTCGTACCCCGAAACGAGAAGGAGTCCCACTGATGACGATCAACGCTTCCGTGTCATTCACGGTCAACGAAGGCACCAACGAGCAGTTCGAGACCGCCTTTGCGCAATCGCGTGTGGCGTTCCTCGAGGACGAGGGTTGTCTGCGCTATGACTTGCAGAAGGTGCGCGGATCGGACGTCGACTACATCCTGTTCGAGACCTACGAGTCCGAAGCGGCCATCGAGACACACAATGCGAACCCCGCGCTCCGCACCCTGGGGCGTGCACTGAAGGGTTCGCTCCTGTCGGGTCCTGACATTCTCATTCTCGATCCGGTCGGCGAGCAGGTGCCGTTGGCCTGACGCCAGCGGCCGAACCGCACAGGGGCGCGCACCGATCTCGGTGCGCGCCCTGGTCGTGCCGTCACTTGGGCAGTTTC
>CAYYQO010000088.1:0-12336 GCA_964473845.1 uncultured Aeromicrobium sp. | reverse complement strand
TCTCGCGCCAGCAACGGACGCTCATCCACCGCCCACCGCCCACCGCCCACCGCCCACCGCCCACCGTGAACCCACCCACCCACCCACCCGCCCGCCGCCGTCGGCAGGTTCACGCTGGGCCACACCCACAGAGCCGAGAGAGATTCCTAGGAGATCCCGTCGGCCCGGCCCTCTAGGCTGCTGAGGTGGCCCCACGACTCGTCGATCTGCTCCCGCCGGATCGGACCGACGACGTCGACGCCGTCCACGAGGCGATCATGCAGTGGGTCGAGGGTCGCGGCCTGACGCTCTATCCGGCCCAGGACGAGGCGATCCTCGAATGCGTCTCGGGCTCGAACGTGGTGCTGGCCACCCCGACGGGCTCGGGAAAGAGCCTTGTCGCCACGGCCGCGATGGCCGCCGCGCTCGCCCGCGGTGAGTGCAGCGTCTACACCGCGCCCATCAAGGCCCTCGTCAGCGAGAAGTTCTTCGACCTGTGCGAGGTCTTCGGCGCTGACAACGTCGGCATGGTCACCGGCGACGCGGCCGTCAACGCCGACGCCCCGATCATCGCGGCCACGGCCGAGATCCTGGCCAACATGGCGCTGCGCGAGGGTGCCGCCGCCGACATCGGCCTGGTCGTCATGGACGAGTTCCACTACTACGCCGATCCCGATCGCGGTTGGGCCTGGCAGGTTCCGCTGATCGAACTGCCTCGCGCCCAGTTCCTGCTGATGTCGGCGACGCTCGGTGACACGACGCGGCTGGAAGCGGACCTTGCTCGTCGCACGGGTCGAGAGACCGTCGCCGTCACCTCGGTGGAACGTCCGGTGCCGCTGGTCAGCGAATACGTGACCACGCCCGTCCACGAGACGCTCGAGCAACTCGTCGAGACGCACCAGACGCCGGTCTACGTCGTGCACTTCTCGCAGGCGGCCGCGCTGGAGCGGGCCCAGGCGCTCTCCAGCGCCAAGGTCGCCACTCGGGCCGAGCGCGACACGATCGCCGAGGCGCTGGGCGACTTCCGCTTCACCTCGGCGTTCGGCAAGACCCTGTCGCGACTCATCCGGATGGGCATCGGTGTGCACCACGCGGGGATGCTGCCGCGATACCGGCGGCTCGTCGAGACGTTGACGCAGCAGGGTCTGCTCAAGGTCGTGTGCGGCACCGACACGCTGGGGGTCGGCATCAACGTGCCGATCCGCACCGTCCTGTTCAGCGGGCTGTCCAAGTACGACGGCACCCGCCAGCGGCACCTGCAGGTGCGCGAGTTCCAGCAGATCGCGGGACGGGCCGGACGGGCCGGTTTCGACACGATGGGCCACGTCGTGGTCGAGGCGCCCGAGCACGAGATCGAGAACGCCAGACTCGTGCGGAAGGCCGGCGACGACCCGAAGAAACTCAAGCGCATCCAGCGCAAGAAGCCGCCCGAGGGATTCGTCTCGTGGGGCCAGGGCACGTTCGACCGACTCGTGAGCGGGACGCCCGAGGCGCTCGTCTCGCGCATGCGCGTCAGCCACGCGATGGTGCTCGACGTGATCACGAGGCCCGGCGACGCTCGCACCGCGCTCGAGCACCTGGTCCGCGAGAGCGGCGAGGCCGAGGAGTCCCAGGACCGGTTGCTCGCCGAGGTCGACCACATCATCGAGGCGCTCGTGGCCGGCGAGGTCGTCGAACAGCTCGACCCGCCGGATGAACACGGCCGCTCGCTGCGGCTCACGGTCGATCTGCAGGCCAACTTCGCCCTGAACCAGCCGTTGTCGCCCTTCGCGGTCGCGGCCTTCGACCTGCTCGACCGCGAGTCGCCCACGTACGCCCTCGACGTCGTCTCGGTCGTCGAGGCGACGCTCGACGACCCGCGTCCGATCATCAACGCCCAGCGGTTCCGGGCCCGCGGTGAGGCCGTGGCCGAGATGAAGATGGACGGCATCGAGTACGACGAGCGGATGGAGCTGCTCGAGGACGTCGAGCACCCCAAGCCGCTCGAGGACCTGTTGAATGCGGCGTACGAGACGTATCGCGGTGGGCACCCGTGGGTCGCCGACCACGAACTGCGGCCGAAGTCGGTTGTGCGCGAGATGTGGGAGCGGGCGATGACGTTCTCCGAACTGGTCTCCGACTACCAGCTCGCCCGGTCCGAGGGCATGGTCCTGCGCTACCTCTCGGACGTCTACAAGACCTTGGTGCGCACCGTGCCCACCGCGGTGCGCAACGACGAACTCACCGACCTGACCGAGTGGCTCGGCGAACTCGTGCGCCAGACCGACTCGAGCCTGCTCGACGAATGGGAAGAGCTCATCAAGCCCGGTGCCGATCCCGAGGACGTACGCCCGCAGGCCTCCGGCGCGGACTCGCCGCGCCCGCTCACCGCCAACGCTCGTGCCTTCCGGGTGCTCGTGCGCAATGCCCTGTTCCGCCGGGTCGAGCTTGCTGCCTTCGGCCGCTGGACCGAACTGGGCAAGCTCGACGCCGACGACGGTTGGGACGCCGAGGCGTGGCGTGACGCGGTCCTGGCGTATCGCGAGGAGTACGACGACCTCGGGACCGGCCCCGGGGCTCGCGGCCCGGAACTGTTCATGATCGAGGACGAGTCGAGCCGGCTCTGGACCGTCCGGCAGACGTTCGACGATCCCGAGGGTCACCGCGACTGGGGTGTCAGCGCCGAGGTCGACCTCGATGCCTCCGACGAGGCCGGCGAGCCGGTCCTGCGCCTGGTCGACGTCGGCCCTCGTTGAGACCGGCGCGGCCGCTCGGTCTCAGTCCTCGTCGTCGTTCTCGTCGAAGATCAGCGCGAAGACGATGCCGATACTGGGGCCGATCGCGATCCAGAACGCCTCTCCCGTGATCGCGAACAAGATCGTGCCTGCGGCTGCGCCGAGTGCGATTCCCACCCCGAGATTCATGGCTCCACCGTATCGGCGCCGAGGTCCCACGCCGTAGGTTGGACGTCATGATCGACTGGAACGTCGCGCGGTCCACGGCTCGGCGCCTCATGCGGCCGGGACCTGATCTCAGCGATGCCGAGGTGGCCGAGGCTGTGGCCGAACTGCGCGAGGCCTCCCGGGTGGCCGAGCGGCCGGTGCGCGAGTTCACCGGCCTGACTCCCGCGCACCCGACTCCCGTGCTGGTCGTCGACCGGCCGCGCTGGGCCGACGCGAACCTGGCCTCGTTCCAGGTACTCATGGCTCCGATCGACGAGAAGCTCGCCGCTGAGGGAAAGCTGCCCACGGGCCTGTCGCGCGAGGTGGGCCAGCGCGTCACCGGCGCCGAGATGGGCGCGGTCGTGGCGTTTCTCGGCGGCAAGGTGCTGGGTCAGTTCGATCCCTTCGTCGAGGGCGAGCACGGCCCCGGCCGGCTGTTGCTGGTGGCGCCGAACATCGTCCAGGTCGAGCGTGAACTCGACGTGGATCCCACCGACTTCCGGCGCTGGGTGTGCCTGCACGAGGAGACCCATCGGGCCCAGTTCACGGCCGTTCCGTGGATGCGCGACCACATGCTGGCGCAGGTCGCCTCGCTGATGGACGCGACCGACATCGGCGGCGGTGCCGTGGCCGAGATGCTCTCCGAGGCGCTGCCCGAATTGGTGAAGATCGTTCGCGGCGACTCCGACAAGTCACTCTCCGACCTGTTCCAGAACGAGCAACAGCGCGAGGTCGTCGACCGGTTGACCGGGATCATGTCGCTGCTGGAGGGCCATGCCGACGTCGTGATGGACGACATCGGACCCGACGTGGTGCCCACCGTGGCCGAGATCCGCCGCAAGTTCAGCAAGCGGCGCGCTTCCGCCTCCGGCCTGTCCAAGGTGCTGCGCCGGCTGCTGGGTTTCGAGGCCAAGATGCGTCAGTACAGCGACGGCGCCGCCTTTGTCCGCGCCGTCACCGACAAGGTCGGCCAGGAGGGTTTCGACGCCGTGTGGGCCGAAGCCGCCAACCTGCCGACCCGCGCCGAGATCGCCGAACCCGCTGCCTGGGTCGCCCGCGTCCACGGCTGACGGTCTTGACTCGCCTCGATCCGCTGGTCGCGCGGGCTCGCCGTCTGGTCGAGCCGCACCTGCACGACGGTGCCGTCGTCGGTGTGTCGGGCGGCGCGGACTCACTCGCACTCGCGGCCGTCGTCGGCTTCTTCGTCCGGCGTCGTGGCGTCGTGGCCAAGGCCGTGGTGGTCGATCATGGGCTCCAGCGCAATTCGATCGAGGTCGCGGCGCGGGCCGCCCACCAGTGCGAACAACTCGGGTTGCCGGCCCTCGTGCGTCCGATCAGGGTGCAGGAGTTCGGTACCGGACCCGAGGACGCCGCCCGCGTGGCGCGCTACCAAGCCCTGCACGAGGAGGCGGGCGAGGCGAACGTCCTGCTGGCCCACACCCTCGACGATCAGGCCGAGACGGTGCTGCTCGGCCTCGGCCGGGGGTCGGGTCCGCGATCCATCAGTGGCATGCGGCCGGCCAACGGGCGCCTGCACCGCCCGTTCCTGACACTGCGTCGCGCTGAGACGGAGCTGATCTGCACGCTGCACGACCTGGACTGGTGGGACGATCCGCACAACGAGGATCCGTCGTTCCGGCGGGTGCGGGTCCGCCGGGAGGTCCTGCCCCTGCTGGAGGAGGTGCTGGGTGGTGGTGCCGCCGAAGCCCTGGCCCGCACAGCCGACCTGGTGCGCCTCGACGCGGACACGCTCGACCTCCTCGCCTCCCGGGCGACGCCGGAAACGGGCGTGATCGAGGACGTCCGGGCCTTCGCCGGGCTCGACGAGGCGGTGCGGCTGCGGATCTGGCGCGCCCTGGCCATCGCCGCGGGCTCCTCGTCGGGCGAGTTGTCCCACGGCCACACCCGGGCCCTCGACGAGCTGGTGACGGCTCGCGGCGGCACCCGGATCGAGTTGCCCGGAGGAGTCGTCGCGATCCGTGAGGGAGCCAGGGTCCGCTTTGCGGCTAAGGCAACGGGATCCGGGAGCTGACGGTGCCGTAGAGCGTCGCGACGGGCCAGAACAGCACGACTGCGGCCAGCCCCGCGAGGAGAATCCGTCGGGGGGATCGCGCCAGGAGGACCAGCGTCACCACCATGGCGACGTTGAGCAGACCGCCGACCGTGTGGTCAGGATGTTCCTCACCGAGTGCGCCGATCAGCTGCAACCACCAGGTCCGCACGCTGCCCGAGGCCGCCACCAGGGCGGCAGCTGCCCCGAGAGCAACCGAGCCCGGGGAATCGCGCCGTGCCGCGTGCATGGAGGCGGACAGCAGTGGGCACGCGCTGAGCGCCAGCGCGAACCAGATCAGACTGGCCGACTCGAAGGAGAAACCCAGGACGAACACGGACCAGGCGTAGTAGGAGGCCGTCATCGTCACGAAGAACACCGCCGAGGTGACGGCGGCCTGAGCGAGCGAGCCGGTGAGCCAGCCGACCAAGACCGCGATGAACACCCAGAACGACAGTTCGGTGCCCAGATCGCCCAGCCAGTCGGGACCGTGCTCGTCCGACCATTTCGCCACGCATCCGGCCGATGCGCCGGTCGCGAGGGCTAGGAAAGCAGGACGTGCGCGGCCGGTCACGGCCGAGACCCTAGCCGACACGCGCCACGTGCGTTGCTTGTGGCACGCTGACTCTGTGGACACCGAGCACGTCGAAGCCGACCTCGACCTGACCCAGACGCTCTTCACCGAGGAGCAGATCCAGACCCGACTGGCCGAGATCGCTCGCCAGATCGAGGTCGACTACGAGGGGCGCGACCTGCTGCTCGTGGGCGTCCTGAAGGGTGCGGTCATGGTCATGGCCGACCTGTCGCGCTCACTCAATCGCCATGTCGAGATCGACTGGATGGCCGTGTCGTCCTACGCGGGCACCAAGTCCTCCGGTGTGGTCCGCATCCTCAAGGACCTCGACACCGACCTGGACGGGCGTCACGTGCTGATCGTCGAGGACATCATCGACACGGGCCTGACGCTGTCCTGGCTGGTCGCCAACCTGCGCTCGCGCGGTCCGGCCAGCGTCGAGATCGCCACGCTGTTGCGCAAGCCCGAAGCGCTCGAGATGCCCGTCGACGTCAAGTACGTCGGCTTCGACATCCCCAATGCCTTCGTCGTCGGATACGGTCTGGATTTCGATGAGAAGTACCGCAACTTGCGCAGTATCGGCACACTTGCTGAACACATGTACTCCTGAGAACCCCGGACGGAACCCCTCCTGCATGAACGTCGAGTCGGCATGAACATCAAGAGCGCCTTCAAGGGCCCGTGGCTGTGGATCATCCTGATCGCCGCGGTGGTGATCGGCGTGCTGTCCTTCTCCAGTTCGGCCGACGGCTACAAGGAGGTCGAGACGGCCACGATGGTCGCTCACTTCGACAACGACGAGATCAAGGAAGTCACGTTCGTCGACGGCGACCAGGAGATCCGAGCGACGCTCAAGGATGACGACAAGCAGGTCAAGGCCACATGGCTCGGCGACCAGGGCACGACGCTCGTCACGAAGGCCCAGGAGCTCGTCGACGCCGACAAGATGGACTCCTACAACGTCAAGGTGCCGCCCAAGAACACCCTGATGTCGGTCCTGCTGAGCCTGCTGCCGTTCGTGATCTTCATCCTGATCTTCCTGTGGCTCATGAACTCGATGCAGGGCGGCGGCGGTCGCGTCATGCAGTTCGCCAAGTCCAAGGCGAAGCTCATGACCAAGGACACCCCGCAGACCACGTTCGCCGACGTCGCGGGCTGTGACGAGGCGATCGAGGAACTCGGCGAGATCAAGGAGTTCCTGCAGGAACCGGCCAAGTTCCAAGCGGTCGGCGCCAAGATCCCCAAGGGCGTCCTGCTCTACGGTCCGCCCGGAACCGGCAAGACGCTGCTCGCCAGGGCGGTCGCCGGCGAGGCGGGCGTGCCGTTCTACTCGATCTCCGGCTCGGACTTCGTCGAGATGTTCGTCGGTGTCGGCGCCAGCCGCGTGCGCGACCTGTTCGAGCAGGCCAAGGACAACGCCCCGGCGATCGTCTTCATCGACGAGATCGACGCCGTCGGTCGTCACCGCGGTACCGGCATGGGCGGCGGTCACGACGAGCGTGAGCAGACCCTCAACCAGTTGCTCGTCGAGATGGACGGCTTCGACGTGCGCGGCGGCGTCATCCTGATCGCCGCCACGAACCGTCCCGACGTGCTCGATCCGGCGCTGTTGCGACCGGGTCGTTTCGACCGCCAGATCGCGGTCGAGGCGCCCGACCTGGCCGGCCGTACCCAGATCCTCAAGGTCCACGCTCGCGGCAAGCCGATCGCCCCGGGTGTCGATCTCGAGGCCGTCGCCCGCCGCACCCCCGGTTTCAGCGGTGCGGATCTGGCCAACGTGCTCAACGAGGCGGCTCTGCTGACCGCACGTGGTGCCGCCACGACGATCGACGACGCCGCGTTGGACGAGGCGATCGACCGCGTCATCTCGGGCCCGCAGAAGCGTTCGCGCCTCATGAACGAACACGAGCGACTGGTCACGGCGTACCACGAGGGTGGCCACGCGCTGGTCGCCGCGGCGTTGCCCCAGAGCGACCCCGTGCACAAGATCACGATCCTGCCCCGCGGTCGAGCGCTGGGCTACACGATGGTGCTGCCCGACGAGGACAAGTACAGCCAGACGCGGGCCGAACTGCTCGACAAGCTGGCCTACATGCTCGGCGGTCGCGCCGCCGAGGAGCTGGTGTTCCACGACCCCACGACCGGCGCCGGCAACGACATCGAGAAGGCCACGAGCCTGGCCCGTGCGATGGTCACGCAGTACGGCATGAGCGAACGGATCGGCGCGGTCCGTTTCGGCGAGGACAACGGTCAGCCGTTCCTGGGCCGCGACATCGGTCATTCGCGCAACTACTCCGAGGACGTCGCCGCGGCGATCGACGACGAGATCTCCGTGCTCATCAAGAAGGCCCACCAGGAGGCCTTCGACATCCTCGTCGAGAACCGCGATGTCCTGGACCAACTCGTGGTCGAGCTGATGGAGAAGGAGACGCTCGACAAGGCCCAGGTCGCCGCGATCTTCGAAGCTTTGCGCCGGCGCGACATCCGACCCGCGTGGACGGGCTCCGAGACACGACTCCCGTCGGAGCTTCCGCCGGTCGTCGTGCCGCAGCGCACCAACGACGGCCCCGAGGACGGTATCGTCGTCGGTCCCGATGCGGGGCCGGATGCGCCGCCCACGGACCAGCCCCAGCCGGGCGAGTCCCCGAGTACCTGAGGAGCGGCCGTGCCCGTCGATCAGCCCCGAGCCGAAGCCGCCGTCCGCGAACTGCTGGCGGCAATCGGTGAGGATCCCGAACGCGACGGCCTGCAGTCGACGCCGGAGCGCGTCGCGCGCTCGTACGCCGAGTTGCTCGGTGGCTACGACCAGGACGCCAGCGAGGTGCTGTCGGCGGTGTTCGAGGTGGGCCACCGTGAACTCGTGCTGGTCAAGGACATCGAACTGTGGAGCCTGTGCGAGCACCACATGGTGCCGTTCTTCGGGGTGGCGCACATCGGCTACATCCCCGGTGAACACGGCCACGTCACGGGACTGTCGAAGCTGGCTCGGCTCGTTGACGTGTACGCCCGCCGGCTGCAGGTCCAGGAACGGCTCACGACCCAGATCGCCGAGTCTCTCGTCGAGGTGTTGCAGCCCCAGGGCGTCATCGTCGTGATCGAGGCCGAGCACCTGTGCATGACGATGCGCGGCGTCGCCAAGGCGGGGGCCCGCACGATCACGAGCGCCGTGCGGGGCCAGTTGCTCGAGCCCGCCACCCGCGCCGAGGCCATGAACCTGATCACCAGGTGAGCTGGACGGAACCGACATGGTGACGCCGTTGCTCCCCGGACTCCCTCGGGATCGCTGCGTCGTCATGGGGGTCGTCAACGTCACGCCCGATTCGTTCTCCGACGGCGGCCGGTGGTTCGACCCGGGCGCCGCGGCCGAGCACGGCTTCGAGTTGGTGCGCCACGGTGCCGACCTGGTCGACGTCGGCGGTGAGTCCACACGTCCCGGAGCCATGCCCGTCGATCGCGCCGAGGAACTGCGACGCGTCGTGCCCGTCGTGCGGCGACTGGCTGACGCGGGCGTCCTCGTCTCGGTCGACACGATGTGGGCCGAGACGGCCGAGCAGTCGCTCGAGGCGGGTGCGGTGATCGTCAACGACGTGTCGGGCGGCCGCGCCGATCCACGGATGGTTCCCCTCGTCGCCGAGGCGGAGTCGCCGTTCGTCGTGATGCACTGGCGTGCCCATTCGGACCGGATGCAACAGCACACGGACTACCGCGACGTCGTCGAGGACGTCGTGGCCGAACTGACCTCGCAGCTCGAGGTGGTGCAGGCCGGGGGAGTCGATCCGCGTCGGATCCTCGTCGACCCGGGACTGGGGTTCAGCAAGACCGGGGACCAGAATTGGACCCTGCTGGCGCATCTCGATCGGTTCCGGAACCTGGGCCATCCGCTCCTGGTGGCCGCCAGCCGCAAGGGCTTCCTGGGTGCGTTGTTGGCCGACGACGTCGGTCCGCGGCCCGCCGACGAACGCGACGACGCCACCACGGCGATCAGCACGCTCGCCGCCATGGCGGGCGCCTGGGGCGTGCGGGTCCACGACCCACGCCGCAGCGCCGATGCCATCCGGGTCGTCACGCGGTTGCGACAGGAGGCGGGCGATGTCTGACGTCCTGGCCGTCCACCGGGCGTTCTACGACGCGGTCGAGAGCGCCGACACCGATCTGATGGCCTCGCTGTGGGTCGACGACGTCGACACGACCTGCGTCCATCCCGGCGCCCCACCGCTGCACGGCACCGGACCGATCCTGCGGTCGTGGAGCCTCATGATGGCCGGGGTCGGCTACATCCAGTTTTTCCTGACGGACGTCGAGGTCACCCTGCTGCCGCCACAGGATCCGACCACGGCGATCGTGGTGTGCACCGAGAACATCCTGTCGGATGCCGGCTCGGTCGAGTCCTTCAGCGGTGGTCGGGCCGTGTGCACCAGCATCCTGGTCCAACACGGCGGAGGATGGCGATTCTGGGCTCGGCACGCCTCGCCGCTGATCGAACCGGAGGACTCATGACGGAGCGAACAGGTGATCGGATCGAACTGCGGGGGCTCTCCGCTGTGGGCCATCACGGCGTTTTCGACCACGAACGACGCGATGGTCAGACGTTCGTCGTCGACCTCGTCCTGTCGCTCGATCTGGAACCGGCGGCCACGTCGGGCGACCTGACCCGTACCGTGCACTACGGCGAACTCGCGGAGCAGGTGCACGCGATCATCACGGGGGACCCCGTGGATCTGATCGAGACACTGGCCCTCCGTATAGTGAACGTGTGTCTGGGTCATGGGCCCGTCCGCTGGGCCAGCGTGACGGTGCACAAGCCCGAGGCGCCGATCGAGGTGGCGTTCACCGACGTCACCGTGACGATGGAGCGGAGCAATCAGTGACCGAAGCACCCACGCCCTACGAGCTCGACGCCGACACGATGACCGGGGGAATGCGTCCCATTCGCCAAGCTGTCCTGTCGATCGGCTCGAACCTCGGCGATCGTGCCGGCCGCCTGCAAGGCGCCGTGTCAGCCCTCGAGGACACCCCCGAGGTCACCGTCGTCGCGATCTCCTCGGTCTATGAGACCGAGCCGGTCGGTACGCCCGAGGACTCGGGCCACTTCCTCAACGCCGTCGTCCTGATCGACACGACGCTGACCGTGCACACGCTGCTCGACCGTGCGATGGCGATCGAGGACGCGTTCGAGCGTGAGCGCGGCGTGCCGGGCGCCCCCCGCACGCTGGACGTCGACATCATCGTCGTGGGCGACCGCATCGCGCACGACGAGTCACTGACGCTTCCGCATCCGCGCGCCCACGAGCGTGGTTTCGTGCTCGTGCCGTGGCTCGAGATCGATCCCGAGGGTGAGATTCCCGGACACGGCTTCGTGGCCGACCTGATCTCCGGTGTCGACACCTCCGGCGTGGTCAAGCGCGAGGACGTCGAGATCATTCTGTGACGACCTGATGAGGAAGGTCCGGCGCAGTTCGCCGCTCTACGTCGTGGGGCTCGTCGCGTCGGGCCTCATCGTCGGTCGTCTGCTGCCGCCGCTCATCGTTCGGTTCGACGGCACGTCGCCGCCCGTTCCGGGCTGGGGTGCCACGATCGTGCTGCTGGCTGGTGCGATCGCGGTGGGCGCGCTGGCCTGGGGGACGTGGCGGAACCTGCACCACCACCAGCGCCGCATCGTCGCCGACCACGCGATCCGGCTGCTGGCACTGGCGAAGGCCGCGATCCTCGTGGGTGGCGTGTTCGCCGGCGGATACGCGGGGTACGCCTTGGCCTACGTGGACGCCTCGACCGAGTTGGGAGATCTGCGGTTCTGGCGCTCGGCCGCCGCGGCAGGATCGGCTCTCCTGCTGCTGGTCGCCGCGCTCGTCCTGGAGTGGGCGTGCCGACTGCCGTCGGACGACGACGAGGAGTCGACCTCGGACGCCGACCCCTCACCGGCGTGAGCGGAACTGGTTGTCCACAGCGTCCTGTCGAGCCGGTGGCGCGTGTCGGCCGTCGCTGGCATTGTGGGCGTCTTCGAGTCAGAATATGGGGGTGATGGAGTTGACCGAACCACAGGTGTGGACCTTGATCGGGGTCTTCGGGTCGGCCATCTTCGGGATGAATGCGCTGATGTCCGGCTGGTTCGTGCGCGTTCTACGCGCCGAGGTCGGTGGCTTGCGCGGCGAGATGCGGGCCGAGATCAGCGGGCTGCGCGGCGAGATGAGCGCCAAGTTCGAGCGGGTGGACGCCCAGTTCGAGCGGGTGGACGCCCAGTTCGAGCGGGTGGACACCAGGCTGGATCATCTGGACCGCGATGTGCAGGCGCTGACCCGCAAGGTGTTCGACCGTCCCGAGTGACGGATTCGATCTTCAGCGCCGCCACCTGAAGTGCCCTGTCGGCACGTCCTGCTGCCAGGTCGCGTTGTGCCAGGTCAACAGCAGGCGTTGCCGGGTGCCCTTCGGTGGACGATCCGCGCGGATCGTGAACTCCGTGCAGTGACGCGAGACGGACGACGTCAGATCCGTCGGTGCATCGTCGCCGGGCCGCCAGGCCTCCCAGCGCAGTTCGAGGCTGTCGAGGTCGCCGTCGCCGTCGACCCGCACCACCGCGGTGCGGCGTGAGATCCTCGCCGAGACGTCGCGCAGCGTGACTCGCGACGGCTTGCGGGCCAGCGCCGCGCGGCCGACCTCGGCCCAGTCGGCCAGGAACGACGCGTGACCGTGCGAGATCGCACCGGCGCGAGCGGGTTCGCGCATGGACTCCAGCCGGGTGCGGTCGTCCAGCAGGTCCAGGGTCGCGCGGGCCAGGGCGGCAGCGTCCCCGGCGGGCACGAGGACACCGTCGACGC
>CAYYQO010000087.1:0-12343 GCA_964473845.1 uncultured Aeromicrobium sp. | reverse complement strand
GCTCCCACCAGCTCGATACGCCTGCTCGTTCCTCGCAGAGCTACTCGATCGCCGGTCGCGTGCCGGCGAGCGAAGCGAGAACGTGTATCGAGCTGGTAGGAACTCGCTTCGCTGCGTCCGCCGTGATGGGCGAATCCCGGAGAGATTCCTAGGAGACCAAGAGACGGGGTATCGAGATCAGCCCAGCCGACGGCGGACCGAGCGGGCCACCCTTCGCAGCAGTGGGGGAGGCCCGGCGTCCGAACTGACGACGGACGGATAGCCGGGCCCGGCGGCGACCTCGGCGACCGCTGCGTCGAACAGTTCCACGCCACCTTCGGGTCCGAAACCGTGCGTCAGGCCGTGTCGTTCCAGATAGTTGGCATAACGGTCCCAGCGGGCACGGTGCCCGTCGACCAGCGCGGCCCAGTCGGCCCGCGCATACAGATCCGATGCCGACAGGCTCGCCGGGTCCTGCTGGTCGAGCCGGACGAACGGGATCTCGTGGTACCTCGCCAGTTCCAGCGTGCGCGAGTCGTGTGCGAGCAGGACGGCCGGCGTTCCCGACACGAGCGACACGATCGTGCCGTGGATCCGACTGCCGAACACGAAGCGCTGCTGACGCAGTTCCTCCTGCCAGGCCGGGATGTTCAACGGGAAGACCGTGCGCCCCGGCGCGAAGACCGGGTGTTCCGGCGACAGTGGCAGCAGGGGATCGTCACCCGGCAGTGGCTTGCCACGCATCAACAGTCGCAGCGTGTGGATGTCCTGACCGATGTACGTCAGGTTCGGATTCCGGCGCAGGCTGCTCCGCAGCACCGGACCCATCTCGGTGACATAGGGCGAGATGGTGATCGCGACCGGATCGTCCGGGTCGAGCGCCGTAGGCAGTCGCAGCGGCAGCTCGGGACCGTGCAGGAACATCGACGGGCAACCGATCACGTCGACCTCGGAGTCGTCGAAACCGAGGCCGATCAGGTACTCCTTGGTGAAGTCACCGCGCACACCGATGGACGGGCCACGGTCGAGGACGGCGCGGACGAAACGCCGTGTCAACCGATCGACGGCATCGCGCTCCTCGCGTGGGGCCCGACCGTCCAGATCGGCCTGCGCGCCGACACCCAGCACGGTGAATCCGGTGCCGAGCCGTTCGATCGCGGCGGCTTGTCGTTCCAGGGCGCCGAGGTTCGAGGCACGGAAGTGGTTCGCGAGCGGGAAGACCACGTGGTCGAACTCGCGATTCACCGATTCCGGATCGGCGAACCACGGGCCCGTCGGGGCGGCGGTGATGTGGTTCGCGGGACTGCTGAGCAGTCGTTCCGCCGCGTAGCTGAAGGCCAGATTGCCGACGTTGTTGCCGATCAGGTTGCGATGGAGGACTGTCTCGGCATCGGCCGGTTCGAGCGCCGCATGATGGACCTTCAGGAGAATGCGCGCCACTGTCGCGACTATACCGACGATCTGCCGCGCCCCGCGGTCGCACGGCACGCCGCCCGGATGGGTTAGTCTGTTGCGACCGTTCTTTATCGTCTCGGGGAGTTTTTCTGTGTTCATCAGCCACCGAATCCGGCTCGTGGGTGTCGTTGCCGCCGGCGCACTCGTGCTGCCGCTCGTCGCCGCGACGTCGACCTTCGGCGCTGATGAGGTCAACTCCGCCGCCACCAGCGACGCGGCTGCCGCCGAGCAGACGGCTGATGCCCAGACGCGGGCCGAATCGGCCGAACCCGAGGTGAAGTCGACGGCGGTCACACCCCAAGCCGCGGCTCCCGCCGCAGCGACCGCCGCGAACAGCCGCCCCTACGGCGCGGCGTACCCGATCGACGTCGAGGCCAACTTCTCGCGGCCGTACTTCGACAAGGGCTACTCCAATCGCGACTTCTCCCTGCTCAACGACCTCGAGCGCCTGATCCGCGGCTCGTACAAGACGCCCTCCGGCAAGTACAAGTCCAAGAAGGCCCGTCGTGCGACGTGGGTGTACGCCGCGAACTCGCGCATGGAGGACTCCGTGCGCGTCGGCCGAGAGCTGGTCAGGGCTGCGAAGGCCGGCGTGAACGTGCGGTTCATCCACCCGAACGCCCATCACTCGGGCGCTTCGAAGAAGCTGCGCAAGCAGCTCAACGCGACGAAGTACGGCCGGTACAAGGTCTGCTCCAACGGCAAGTCGATGGCGTGCCTCTCGCGCGTCAACGGTGCGATCATGCACTCCAAGATCGTCATGGTCAGCAACACGTACACGCGCAGTGGCCGGGCCGCGAAGGGCGTCGTGTGGACCGGCTCGTCGAACTTCGGTGGACGCAGCGCCGAACGCACGTTCAACAACGGCACGACGATCTACAACGACAAGAAGCTCTGGTTCCAGATGCGTAGCGTCTGGAACGACATGTGGTCCCAGCGCAAGATCGGCCGCGACTACATGAAGTACATCGCCAAGCACCGTTCGCGTTACGGCTATCGCGCCGCCAAGAGCGAGGGCTACACCAACGGCTACGCCAGCCGCGGCATCCTGTACTCCAACCTGTCGAACTACACGATCCACGTGTCACCGCTGCGGGCGACGCCGACCAACGGTCGCGATCCGATCCTGAACATGCTGAACCGCATCGTTCCTGACGACCAGTGCCGGATCCGGCTCATGGAGAACCGCTTCAAGTACCGCCGGATCGCCTTGGCCTACAAGCTGGCAGCACTCAACAACGGCGGTTGCCGCGTCTCGATCGTGGCCTTCAAGGACGACTGGAAGAAGAACTACCAGGAGCACTGCTTCCAGCTGCTGCGTGTGTGCAAGCCGATCCTCGACGTGCTCAAGACGTCACGCACCGAGGTCGATGCCGCGTACGCACAGCTTCACGACAAGACGATCCTGGTCGACGCGAAGCTCAAGCCCAACCGATTGAACCCCGAGGAGCGGCTGCCCAACGGTCAGGCGTGGCCCAAGTCCGGGTCCCGGGTCAAGCTGACGCTGTCCGGCTCGGCGAACCTGACCGGATCGAATCTCGTGGCCAGTGACGAGATCACGACGATCACGACTGATGCGGACGTTTACGACTCCTATGTCGAGCACTGGCGCGCACTCACGCAGACCAAGGCCTACGGCGTCTTCAAGTACTGAGACGTCGAGCTGAACACAAGAAATCCCGCCCGGCACAGCCGGGCGGGATTTCTCATGATGGCGCGGGAGGGTCCGGCCGTGGCCGGACGAGGCCAGGCCTCAGACGGTCAATCGGTCACTCTCGTCGCGGTAGTCGATGGCGATCTCACGCAGTCGAGTCTCGTGCTGACGAGCGTGGTGTCCACAGAACACCAGGTCCGTGCCCGAGGAGAGCTCGACGCGAACGAACGCCTGGGCGCCGCAGCGATCGCAACGATCAGCTGTGGTGAGGGCGGGGAACTCGGCGGTTGCCGTCATGGTGTCCTCATTTCGTCGGGTCCGAACGGTGTCGGAGTCGAGCAGTCTGTCATGAATACTCTCTCATCGAACCAAAACCGGAACGACACGCGGTCGCCGCGTGTCACGGACCAATCCATGGGGCCGGGGTGGATACCGTGTCCTTGAAGAGACCTGACCAGGAGGAACCGGACATTTCCACCTATGACGCACGCAATCTGCTCGTCCTCGAGGGACTGGAGGCAGTTCGCAAGCGGCCCGGCATGTACATCGGCTCGACCGACACCCGCGGGCTCATGCACTGCCTGTGGGAGATCATCGACAACTCCGTCGACGAGGCGCTGGGTGGACACGGCAAGAACATCGAGGTCCTGCTGTACCCCGACGGCTCCGTCGAGGTGCGCGATGACGGCCGCGGGGTCCCCATCGACATCGAGCCCAAGACCGGCCTGACCGGCGTCGAGGTCGTCTACACGAAATTGCACGCCGGCGGAAAGTTCGGCGGCGGGTCCTACAACGCGACCGGCGGCCTCCACGGCGTCGGCGCCTCCGTCGTCAACGCACTCTCGTCCCGACTCGACGTCGAGGTCGACAAGGGGGGTGCCACGTGGGCGATGTCGTTCTGCCGTGGCGTCCCCGGCGTCTTCGACGGTGACGGGCCCGACGCGCCGTTCACGCCCGACAACTCCCTGCGCAAGGTCGGCAAGGTCGCGAAGGCGCGGTCCGGGACCCGGGTGCGCTACTGGGCCGATCCGCAGATTTTCATCAAGGGAGCCAAGTTCTCGTACGAGGACCTGGTCGGCCGCGCCCGTCAGACCTCGTTCCTCGTGCCGGGCCTGCGACTGGCGATCAACGACCACCGAGTTCCCGAGGAACCGCGCGAGGAGGAGTTCCTCCACGAGGGCGGCATTGCAGAGTTCTGCGACTTCCTCGCGCCGGATGGTCCTGTCAGCGACGTCGTGCGCATCCAGGGCGAGGACACGTTCGTCGAGACGGTGCCGGTCCTCGACGGCAAGGGCCACATGACGCCGCAGGACGTCGAGCGGAACCTGTCGGTCGACATCGCCCTGCGGTGGGGGACCGACTACGAGACGGTCGTGAAGTCGTTCGTGAACATCATTGCGACGCCCAAGGGCGGTACCCATGTCTCGGGCTTCGAGCGCGGCGTCACGAAGACGTTCAACGATGTCCTGCGCACGACCCGACTGCTCAAGAACGGTGATCCCGACGTCATCAAGGACGACGTGCTCGAGGGACTCACGGCCGTGGTCACGGTCAGCCTGGCCGAGCCCCAGTTCGAGGGCCAGACCAAGGAGGTGCTGGGTACCCCGCCGGTCACCCGCATCGTCAACAAGATCGTCTCGCGTGAGCTGAAGGCTTTCCTGACCACGACCAAGACCGCCCAGAAGGCGAAGGCGCGACTGGTCATGGAGAAGGTGGTCGGTGCTTCGCGGACCCGTCTGGCCGCCCGGCAGCAGCGCGACACCCAGCGTCGCAAGAACGCGCTCGAGTCCAGTGCGCTGCCGGCCAAGCTGGCCGATTGCCGCAGCAACGACGTCGATCGCTCCGAACTGTTCATCGTCGAGGGCGACTCGGCGCTGGGCACCGCGAAGTCAGCCCGCGATGCCGAGTTCCAGGCCCTGCTGCCGATCCGCGGCAAGATCCTGAACGTCCAGAAGGCCAGCATCGGCGACATGCTCAAGAACGCCGAGTGCTCGTCGATCATCCAGGTCGTCGGAGCGGGCTCGGGCCGGACCTTCGACCTTGACGCCTCCCGCTACGGCCGCGTGATCTTCATGGCCGACGCCGACTCCGACGGCGCGCACATCCGATGCCTGCTGGCGACGCTGTTCTTCCGCTACATGCGCCCGATGGTCGAGGCCGGCCGGGTCTTCACGGCCGTGCCGCCCCTGCACCGGATCGAATTGGTCTCGCCGAAGAAGGGCCAGGACAAGTACATCTACACATACTCCGACCCCGAGTTGCAGCGAACCCTGGCGCAGTTGAAGAAGAAGAACATCCGCTGGAAGGACGCTCCGCAGCGCTACAAAGGTCTGGGTGAGATGGATGCCGACCAGTTGGCCGAGACGACGATGGACCCCCGCCACCGTACGCTACGCCGGCTGACGGTCGACGACGCCGAGGCCTCGGCCGACGTCTTCGAACTGCTCATGGGCAACGAGGTCCCGCCGCGCAAGGAGTTCATCATCCAGGGCGCCTACGAGATCGACGCGGACCTGATCGACGCCTGAGGCAGCGGAGCCGAGATCCGGGTCCGGCCGGAACTCAGGCGACGGGGTTCAGCAGGCCCGAGTCGACGTCGTACAGGAACCCGCCCACCTCGACGTGGTCGGGCACGAGCGGGTGGCTGCTGACCCGGTGCACGTCGCCGCGGATCGTGGCTTCCTGGTCGTCGATGACGCCGATCGTCATCCAGGACGCGTCCAGGCCGGTGAAGTCGGCGATCCTGGACTTGACCTCGGGCTCGCTGGACGAGGCCATCGCGCAGCGCGTGTGCTCGACCACGAGGACGCGTTCGACCTTCAGCAGGCTGACCCCGAGCACGATGGCGACGAGGACCTGGTCGGTGACCCGGCCACCGGGATTGCGCAGGATCTTGGCGTCGCCCTCCTGCAACCCGATCATCGCCAGCGGGTCGATGCGCGAATCCATGCACGTCACCATCAGCACGCCTGCGCGCGCTATGCCGTCGAATCCTCCTTCGTGGTCGGCGGCGTAGAGCCGGTTCGCAGCCAGGAGATCGTCGAAGGTGGAGGTCATGGGGAAAACGTAGCGCGACGCCTGAGCAGGATCAGAGCCAGGGCGGCGGCGATGAAGGCGGCGATCGCAGCGCCGGTGAAGACGGCTTGCAGTTGGACGATTCCGGCGTCGCGCAGCGCTCCCGTGTAGGCCGGGCAGGCGCTGGACTCACCACACAGTTCCTCGACGGACGGCACCCGCCCCGCGGCACGGTGGAAGGCTCGCAGCCCGATCGTGGTCAACGCGGAGATGCCGATCAGCATGCCCACCATCCGTGCCACGACCAGCAGGGCGCTGGCCAGGCCGTGGATGTCCGGCGCCGTGTGTTCGAGCAGGGCGGCATTGACCGGTGCGATGGCCAGACCGAAACCCAGTCCGCACGTCGCCAGCACGATGGTGGCCGAGACGGTCTCGAGGGACGTGGCGTCCCACCGGGCCATCAGGAGGAAGCAGCCGCCCGAGAGCGCGAGGGACGCGGCGGTCAGCGGGCCAGCGGGCACGCGTCGCAGCAGCCAGCCACCCAGGACCGCGCCGACCGGGAGCGCTACGAGGAACCGCAGCAGGACGAGGGCCGCCTCGAGCTGGTCGTCCGGTGCGATCGTGATCCGGGCGAAGAAGGGGATGTCGACCAGGGCGGCGATCAGTGCGGCACCCACGAAGAACGACACCGCGATCGAACCCCAGGCGGGAGACGCGGTCAGGGAACCGCGAGGAATGAGCGGATGGGCGGCACGACGGCCACGCCACACGAACAGCGCCAGCGCGACGGCGGACAACGGCAGCAGGACGTAGGCGTCCTCGGCGAGTACGGCCTTCTCCGGCTCTGCACTGGCGAACGTGACGATGATGGCCCCCAGCGCCACCGTGAGAGCGCCTGCACCCCACAGGTCCGTCTCGCGGGCCACTTCGCCCCATCCGCGCCAGTTGAGCAGCGGGCGCGCGGCCATCGCCTGACGGAGGACGAAGACCAGCAGCCACGCGTAGCCGGTCAGCGCCAGGGGAGTGAGCCACCGCGAGTCGCCGACGACCGGCAGGAACGCCAGACCGCTGGTGACCCCGGTCGTGAGTCGCTCCGGTTCGAGCATGACCAGCAACAGGCACCCTGCCGCCAGCGTCGCCAGGACGATGCCGAGGAAGTCGGGCCCCGGTCGGCCGGTGACGGCTCGCTCATGTGCCGGTGCTCGGTAACGCAACAGTGCAGCGGCGATGATCAGGCCCACGGCCGCGTTGAGCCAGAAGATGTCGTGCCACGTGCCGAACGCCAGCACCGCTGCGCCCCACAGCGGACCGACGACGCTGCCGAGCTCCTGCACCGCCCCGACGATGCCCAGGGGGAGTCCACGGCGCTCCGGGGGCCAGGTGTCGGCGATCAGCGCCAGGGTCGGGGGAATCAGGCCGCCGCCGCCGATGCCCTGGATCAACCGTCCGAGCACGATCGAGGTCAGGTCGTAGCCCGCAGCCGTGATGACCGAGCCGATCGCGAAGACGACCAGGCAGCCGATCAGGACGGGGACGCGACCGCGTAGGTCCGAGACCCGGCCGATGAGCGGCAGGACCGCGACGTATCCGAGCAGGAATCCCGAGACGATCGGCGCGCCGCGTTGCAGGTCGTCAACTGACAGGCCCGATGCCGTCATCATGTCCGGCAGGGCCAGCACGACGACGTACGTGTCGGCGGCGGCGAATCCGATGGCGACGGCGGCGAGCGTCAACAACCCGCGGGAGGCGAGTTCGTGGGTGGTCACCGGATCAGGGTGCCTCGATCGAGACGGCGTCGTCACTCGGCTCGATCGTGAGCGTGTAGGTCACGTCGTCGTCACCGTAGAACGGGCCCTTGACCTTGGCGTCGTGCAGTTCGTCGTCGTCGGTGAGGCGGTAGGTGATGGCGAAGTCGGAGTTCTTGTCCGCCGTGGGGATCAGGGCAGCGACCTCCTCGCCCGGCAGCGTGCCGGTGATCTGGGTCAGCACCTCGTCGCCGTCACGCGACCGGTTCCCGAGCTTGACGTCCTCGGTGGCTCCGAGCAGTCCGGCCAGACCCGAGTCGACGTCCGCGCCGACCAGGGCCGCCGGATCCGGCGCACCGAAGGTCTGGGGATCGAGCGGTGCCCACACGGGAGAGAAGCCGGTCTTGGCCCACACCTTGCCGTCGACCGCGATCACCTCGGCACCGATCGTGGCACCGCCGGCCACGACCTGGACGTCACCGCTGAAGGCGGGGGAGTGATCGCCGACGCCGGTGGCGGACAACAGCCCGGTGACACCACTGGGCAGGGCCTTCGTCGACAACGAGATCTCGAGCGACGTGGCTTCGGCCAGTGCGGTGGCCGCGGCATCGAGACGCTCGTCGGCCGGAGCCGAATCGGAGTCGTCACCCGTGCAGGCGGTCATGAGCAAGGCGCTGCTCAGCAGCACGGCGGTCAGCAGTCGTCGCGTAAACACGAGTGTCAGTCTGGCACGGGCCGCGTGGCGAGCAGTTCCGACGCGGCCGACGACACGCCCGCGACGGGCTGACTCACCGGGGTTCCGGAGGCGTCGCGCTTGTCGACGACGTCGGGCAGGTCGACCGGCGAACCGCTCGCTGCGGCCGCGATCGGCGTGCCGTCGCCGACCCACGCGAAGACGAGGGCGTCCTCGTCCCGGAGGAGTCGCTGGCAACGGACGCCGCCGGTGCCGCGGCCCTTGCCCGGATACACCGAGAAGGGCGTGACCTTGACCGACCCGGTTTGCGTCCCCGGCAGCGCTGACGAGCTGCCGGCCACCGTGACGACATGGGCGTTCTCGAGGTCGGCGATTGCGCCGAAGGCGATGACGTGGGCTCCGGCACCGAGCTTGATGCCGGCGATGCCACCGCCGGACCGGCCCTGGGGGCGCACGACGGAGGCGGGGAAGTGCAGCAACTGGGCTTCGGACGTGACGAACGCGAGTTCCTCGTCGCCGGTGCGCAGCGCCACGGCGCCGACGACCTGGTCGCCGTCGTCGAGTCGGATGAGGTCCCACGATTCACGGTTGGACAGGTGCTCGGGCTTGACCCGCTTGACGATTCCCGCGCGGGTGCCCAGCGCCAGACCGGGAACGTCCTCGTCGAACGGCATGAGTGCCAGCGGTGTGCCGTCGAGGCTGAGCAGTTCACTCAGCGGCACGCCGCCCTGCAGACGCGGCGAGTCCGCGGTGGGCGGTAGCGCTGGCAGGTCGACGACCTCGAGCCGGGTGACGGTGCCCGCGGAGGTCACGATGCCCACCTGGCCGCGAGCCGTCGTGCGGACGGCGGACACCACCGTGTCGTGCTTGGCGCGCCGGCCGAGATCGCCGAGCGGCTCGGGATCGGACGTACGCGCCACCAGCCCGGTCGAAGACAGCAGCACCCAGCAGGGGTCGTCCGGCACCTCGATCGACGCACCGGCGGCCGCCGGCGCCGGAACGCCAGCCGATTCCAGCAGGACGGTGCGACGTGGCGTCCCGAACTTCTGGGCGATCTGGGTCAGCTCGTCTCCGACCAGGGAACGCAGTGCGGTCTCGTCGGCGAGGATCGCGTCGAGTTCCTCGATCGTGCGGCGCAGCTCGTCGGCCTCGCGTTCGAGTTCCAGCCGCGACATCTTGGTCAGGCGCCCCAGCTGGAGGTCGAGAATGTAGTCGGCCTGGAGCTCGGACAGGTCGAACACCGAGATCAGCCGCTGGCGCGCCTCGCCACGGTTCTCGGACGACCGGATCAACTGGATGACCTCGTCGATGTCCAGGATCGCGACGAGCAGCCCGTCGACCAGGTGCAGCCGGTCGGCGGCCTTGCGTCGGCGGAAGGCCGTGCGGCGGCGCACGACGTCGATGCGGTGCTCGAGGAAGACGTTCAGCATCTCGAGCAGGCCCAGCGTGCGCGGCTGGCCGTCGACGAGGGCGACGGCGTTGATGCCGAACGACGTCTCGAGGGGAGTCTGGCGGTACAGCTGCTCGAGCAGCGCCTCGGGGACGATGCCGTTCTTGACCTCGATCACGAGCCGCAGTCCGTGCTTGCGGTCGGTGAGGTTCTTCAGGTCCGAGATGCCTTGGACCTTCTTGGCCATCACGAGCTTCTTGATGGACTCGATGACCTTCTCGGGGCCGACGTTGTAGGGCAACTCCGTGACGATGATGCCCTTCTTGCGGGCGGTGACGTTCTCGACCCGGACCGTCGCGCGCATCTTGAACGAGCCGTTGCCGGTCAGGTAGGCGTCACGGATGCCGTCGAGTCCGACGATCTTGCCGCCCGTGGGCAGGTCCGGGCCGGGGATGAACCGCATGATCGCATCGGTGTCGGCGGTGGGGTGGTCGATCAGGTGCCGCAGCGCCTGGACGACCTCGATCAGGTTGTGCGGGGCGATGTTGGTCGCCATGCCGACCGCGATGCCCGAGGCGCCGTTGACCAGCAGCTGGGGGATGGCCGCGGGCAGGACGACGGGCTCCTGCAGTCGTCCGTCGTAGTTCGGCTTGAAGTCGACGGTGTCCTCGTCCAGGGAGGCCGTCATCGCCTCGGCGGACTCGTCCATCCTGATCTCGGTGTAACGCATGGCGGCCGGGGGATCGTCCGGCGAACCGAAGTTGCCGTGGCCGTTCAGCAGCGGCAGCCGTAGCGCCCACGGCTGGACGAGTCGCACGAGCGCGTCGTAGATCGCACTGTCGCCGTGCGGGTGCAGCTTGCCCATGACCTCGCCCACGGGGCGGGCGCTCTTGACGTGGGGACGGTCGTGCCGCAGCCCCATCTCGTCCATCGTGTAGAGGATGCGGCGCTGCACGGGTTTGAGACCGTCGCGCGCATCGGGAAGGGCTCGGGCGTAAATCACCGAGTAGGCGTATTCGAGGAAGCTGGAGCGCATCTCGTCGCCGACGTCGGTGTCGAGGATGTGCTCCTCGAAGTCCGCGGTCTCGGTACCAGATCCAGTCACGCGGGCCATTCTCCCAGCGTCCCGTGCGGCGGTGCCCCCGACGCGCCGCTCGCGGGGTAGGTTTGTGATCGTGAGTGGCAGCGAATCCGTCGGCACGGTCAACGACGTGCCCCATCCGGTACCTGCCTGGGAGGCCGACGTCCTGCTCAAGGACGGACGCGTGGGCCAGATCCGCCCCATCGTCCCCGAGGACGCCCCCAAGTTCATCGAGTTCTACGACCGGGTCTCGGCCGAGTCCAAGTACTTCCGGTTCTTCGCTCCGTACCCGCGGTTGTCCGATCGCGACGTCGAGCGGTTCACGACGGTCGACCACGATCGCCGGGTCGCGTTCGTCATGACCCAGCACGACGAGATCATCGCCGTCGGCCGCTACGACGCGGTGTCCGACGACGAGGCTGAGGTCGCCTTCCTGGTCGAGGACGCCCACCAGGGCCGTGGCATCGGGCAACTGTTGCTCGAGCACCTGGCTCAGGCCGGCCGCGAGCGGGGGTTCGCCGAGTTCATCGCCGAGGTCCTGCCCGAGAACGTGCGGATGCTGCAGGTGTTCCGTGAGATGGGGTACACCATCAGCGGAACCCTCGAGGACGGCGTCCAGCGACTCACGTTCGAGATCAATCCCACCGATTCGGCACTCGGCGTCATGCGGTCGCGCGAACAGCGGGCCGAGGCCGCCTCGATCGCGCGCATCTTCGGGGCGCGCAGCGTCGCCGTCGTCGGCGCCAGCCGCCGCCAGGGCTCGATCGGCCAGGCGATGGTGCGCCATCTCGTGCTGGGCGACTACGACGGCACGGTGTACGCCGTGAACTCGCAGGCCGAAGCGGTCTCGGGCCTCACCGCGTACTCGTCGGTGCGTGACATCCCCGGTGAGGTCGACATCGCGATCGTCGCCGTGCCGGCCGAACACGTCAACGACGTCGTCGTGGACTGTGCCGCCAAGGGCATCCACGGGCTCATCGTGATCTCGGCCGGGTTCGCCGAGGAGGGCCCCGAGGGCCGGGCGCGCCAGCAGGAGCTGCTGCACCTGTGCCGCACCCACGGACTGCGGCTGATCGGCCCGAACTGCCTGGGCATCATCAACACGGCCACCGAGGTCCAACTCAACGCCTCCCTGGCGCCGACGATGCCGCCCCAGGGCCGGGTCGGGTTCTTCTGCCAGTCCGGCGCACTGGGTTCGGCGATCCTCGAGACGGTCGCCGACCGCGGACTGGGACTCTCGACCTTCGTCTCGGCCGGCAACCGCGCCGACGTCTCGGGCAACGACCTCGGTGTTGTCGGCCTGCTGCCAGTACTGCAGGAGGTCGTTGCC
>CAYYQO010000086.1:0-12425 GCA_964473845.1 uncultured Aeromicrobium sp. | reverse complement strand
CATGATCGAGCCCATGGCGTGCTCGCGGATGCCGAAGTGCAGTACCCGGCCGTACCAGTCGCCGGTGAACTTCTTGGTGGAGTTCTGCGGCGGCAGGAACGAGGGCTGGTCCTTGGGGGTCGTGTTGTTCGAGCCGGCGAGGTCGGCCGAGCCGCCCCACAACTCGGGCAGTTTCGGCGCCACGGCCGAGAGGAAGTCGCCCGAGGCGACGCGGGTGGCGACACCCTTCTCGCTCGGCTCGTAGACCGGGACGTCGGCGTCCCAGCCGGCCGGCAGTTCGTGCTTGGTCAGGCGGTCGAGCAGGGCCTTGCGCTCGCTGTTGGCCGTGGCCCACAGGTCGAAGCGGGTCTGCCACCGTGCGTGCTCCTCGGCGCCGCGCTCACGGGCCAGGTACGTGTGGGCCAGCACCTCGTCGTCGACGGCGAAGTCGGCCTCGGGATCGAAGCCCAGCAGCTCCTTCGTGGCCTTGATCTCGTCCGCGCCCAGGGCCGAACCGTGCGCGGCGCCGGTGTTCTGGGCGTTCGGGGCGGGCCACGCGATGATCGTGCGCAACACGATCAGGCTGGGGCGATCGGTGACCGACCGGGCCGCAGCGTACGCGTCGGCCAGGGCGGGGACGTCCTCGCGGTACTCGCCGCCGCCGTGGGTCCAGTCGACGGTCTGGACGTGCCAGCCGTAGGACTCGTAGCGCAGCGCGACGTCCTCGGTGAACGCGACGTCGGTGTCGTCCTCGATCGAGATCTTGTTGTCGTCGTACAGGACCGTGAGGTTGCCCAACTGCTGCAGTCCGGCCAGCGAGGACGCCTCGCCCGAGACGCCTTCCTGGAGGTCGCCGTCGGAGGCGATGACGTAGACGTCGTGGTCGAAGGGGCTCTCGCCGGGACCTGCGAACGGATCGAACAGGCCGCGCTCGCGGCGGGCGGCCATGGCCATGCCGACGGCGTTGGCGATGCCCTGCCCGAGTGGACCGGTCGTGACCTCGACGCCGGGCGTGTGGCCGTACTCGGGATGGCCGGGGGTCTGACTGCCCCACGTCCGCAGGCTCTTCAGGTCGTCGAGAGCCATCGGATAGCCGGCCAGGAACAACTGGATGTACTGGGTCAGGCTGGAGTGACCGCACGAAAGCACGAACCGGTCGCGGCCGAGCCAGGTGGGATCGGCGGGATCGTGGCGCATCAGCTTCTGGTAGATCAGGTAGGCGGCCGGGGCGAGGCTCATCGCCGTGCCGGGATGGCCGTGGCCGGCCTTCTGGACGGCGTCGGCCGCGAGCAGGCGTGCCGTGTTCACGGCTCGGTCGTCAGACTCCGACCAGTCGATCGTCGGGTCTGTTGCGAGAGGGGCGTTGGTCACCGCGGGAACTCCTGGGTCGTCGCATGGTTGGTCGCACGAGGTCTGCGTGTCGAGCCTATCCGTCGGGGCTTAGACTTGCCCACGTGACCGTCCTTCCGCATGCCACCGATGAGGACACCCGTCTCGACCGGCCCAGCAGCCGCGATGTGGTGCTCGCCTATGTGGCACTGACCAAGCCTCGCATCATCGAACTGCTGTTGCTGACGACCGTTCCCGTGATGTTCCTCGCCCAGAAGGGCGTTCCCGATCTGTGGCTGGTCGTGGCGACATTCATCGGTGGCGCCCTGTCGGCCGGCTCGGCCAATGCGCTGAACTGCGTCGTCGACGCCGACATCGACCAGAAGATGCGCAGGACGGCCCGTCGCCCGCTGCCGCGGCACCAGGTCGGGACCCAGCAGGCGCTCGTGTTCGGCCTCGTGCTGGGCGTTCTGTCGACGGCCTGGCTGGGGCTGACCGTCAACTGGCTGTCGTCGATGCTGGCGCTGACCGCGAATGTGTTCTACGTCGTCGGCTACACGATGATCCTCAAGCGCCGCACGACGCAGAACATCGTGTGGGGCGGCGCCGCGGGATGCTTCCCGCCGCTGATCGGTTGGACCGCCGTCACGAACGAGTTGGCCTGGACCCCGGTGCTGCTGTTCGCCGTCGTGTTCTTCTGGACGCCGCCTCATTTCTGGGCGCTGGCGATGCGTTACCGCGAGGACTACTCGGCCGCCTCGGTACCGATGCTGCCGTCGGTCGCGACCTCCGCCGAGGTGGGCCGCCAGATCGTCCGTTACACGTGGGCGACGGTGCTGACCTCGCTGCTCGTGTGGCCGGTCGCCGACACCGGATGGTTCTACCCCGCGATGGCGATCCTGTTGGGGATCGTGTTTCTGATCGAGGCCTACGACCTGCGCGCCCGCGCTCGCGAGACCGAGGAACTGTCGATCATCAAGCCGATGCGGCTCTTCCACTTCTCCAACGCCTACCTGGCGCTGCTGTTCGTCGCCGCGGCGATGGACCCGTTCCTCGGCTGACCGCGCGCGGGATCTCCTGGGAGTCTCTCTCGGCTCAGTGGGTGTGGCCCGGCGTGAACCTGTCGACGGCGGCGGGCGGGTGTGGGGTTCACGGTGGGCGGTGGATGAGCGTCCGTTGGTGGCGGCGTGGACGCTGAGCCACCTTGTAGAAAGATTCGTCCCCCACGGCGAGGCGCAGCCTCCCACCAGCTCGATACGCGTGCTCGTTCCTCGCCCGGCTACTCGATCGCCGGACCCGTCGATCGAGCGGCACATCGAGATCACGGTCGCTGCGCCGTAGGCTCACCCCATGCGCGCTTTCATCGCCTGGATCCTGCCGGCCGTCGCGACGTTCGCGGCCTGGTGGATGTTCCTCGGGACCGACGAGGACGACGTCTATACGGTCACGCAGGTCGCTGGACTGATTCTGGCCCTCGTCGTGATCGGGGTCGCCCTCGGCTGGTTCGCACGCCGCACGGACCTGCTTCCGATGGTCGTCTCGTCCGTGATGGGCGTCGCCGTGGCCTGCTGGACGAGCTGGTCCGACGACGAATCGGGCCTGTTCGTGGTCGGTTGGCTCCTGGTGGTCGTCGGCACGTCGATCGGTGCGACGCTGCTGATCGTCATCACCTCGTCGGTGCGCAAGAGCAACGCGGCGCGGGGTGGCGGGACGTCTGAGTGAGCTTCCGCGTCGTTCCCGTCACGCCCGCTGACTGGCGCAGATGGCGGGCGATTCGGCTCCGGGCCCTCGAACTCGATCCCGCTGCGTTCGCGACGAGCGCTCATGCCTGGATCGAGGGAGGCGACACCGAAGAGCGGTGGCGTCGCCGGATCGGTGCGCCGGGCCGGCTCTTCCTCGCCGAGGACCCGACCGGCGTGGACATCGCGATGATCGGCCTGGACCTGGGTGGGGAGCCTGAGTTGATCTCGATGTGGGTGGCGCCCGAGGCGCGCAGGCAGGGTGTGGGCGAGGCGCTGGTCCGCGCGGTGATCGACGAGGCTGCCGGTCGTCCGGTGCGGCTCCGGGTCATGGCGGGGAACGGGCGCGCCCGCGAGTTCTACGCCCGGGCGGGCTTCACCCTCGTGAGCGAGCAGCCCGATGACGAGGGCACGCTCACGATGGGACGGGACGGGACACCAGGACCCAGCGCGTGGCCAGCGCCAGCAGAACGGCCGCGCCGAGCAGGTGGGCCGCCACGAGGGCGATCGGCAGATCAGTGAAGTACTGGACGTAACCGATCAAGCCCTGTGCCAGCGCGGCGATCAGCACCACGATGCCGGCCCGGCGGGCCGTGCCGCGCAGCAGCACGATCGCGAGCAGGGTCAGCAGGACGAACGTCCACACGCTCAGGGCATGGACGCGGCTCCACCACACGGGATCGAGACCGTTGCGCGGAGCCTCGGCATCGCCGGCATGCGGGCCGCTGCCCGTGACGATCGTGCCGAGATAGATCGCGATCAACAGCACCCCGTAGCCGACCCGGACCACCAGCGCCGATCGGCGATCGGTGGTGCCCTCGTCCTGGCGGATACTCATCAGCAGGATCGTCGCGGCGACCACGAGACCCATCGACAACAACAGGTGCAGCGACACGATCCAGGGATTCAGATCGGTCAGGACCGTGATGCCCCCGATGACGCCCTGGAAAGGGATGCCCACCGCGATGCCCAGCGCGATCCTCAACTGCGTGCGCGTGGCTTCGGTCCACCGCCACACGGCCCAGAGCGTCGCGATGGCAATCACGATCAGGACGTAGGTCAGCATCCGGTTGCCGAACTCGATGGCGCCGTGCCACCCGAGGGCGCCGTGGGGGACGAAGGACTCGTCGGTGCACCGGGGCCACGTCGGACAACCCAGCCCGGAGCCGGTCAGCCGGACGAGCCCGCCGCTGAGGATGATCAGTGAGTTGGCCACGAGATTGGCCCAGGCCCACTTCTCGACCGTCGAGCGGGAGACCGTGCGCTGCGCGAGCTCACTCATTCCCATCGGAACCACCTTCCAGCCGCAGCCGCAGCCACGACGGCCCACACGGCAAGCACCACGACATGGACCGTACCGGGCGAACCGGTCACGAAGGCCTCACGAAGGCCCTCGCCGAGCGCACCCGAGGGCAGCGCCGTGAGGACGTCCTGCAGCACGGACGGGTAGCGGTCGAGCGGCAGCAGCACGCCGCCGCCGACCAACAACAGCACGTACACGATGTTCGCGAGCGCGAGCGTCGCCTCGGCGCGCAGGGTGCCGGCCATGAGCAGGCCGAGGCCGCCGAACGCGATCGTGGCCAACAGGGCCAGGACGACGAGCCAGAACCAACTGGTGGGTCCGCCGGTCGGTTCCCACCCCAAGGCAAGTGCGAGAGCGACCAGCAGGACGAACTGCCCGATCTGCAGCGCGGTCACGGCGAGCACCTTGCCGCCCAGAAGGCCGGTGCGGGACAGGGGAGTCGCCCCCAGCCGCTTGAGCACGCCGTAGCGACGCTCGAACGCCGTGGCGATCGCCAACGAGGTGAAGGACGTCGACAAGATGGCCAGGCCGAGGACCCCCGGCGCGACGAGGTCGATGGGCCGGTCCCCGCCGATGAGGTTCTCGGCGCGGGAACCGGCGACGAGCAGCAGGACCGGGATGATGAACGTCAACAGCAACTGTTCGCCGTTGCGCAGGGTCAGTTTCAGCTCCATCGCCGTCTGGGCGAGCAGTCGTCGCAGGCGCGGGGCCGCTCCGGGCGCGGGGGCGAGGTTCAGCGGAGTCATCGCAGTTCCCGTCCGGTCAGTTCGAGGAAGCGGTCCTCGAGGGTCTGGTGCTCGACCAGCACGGACTCGATGAGCACTCCGTGGGTGGCGCACCAGCCCGTGAGGTGGTGCAACACCGAGGGATCGACCTCGGTCGCGATCACGTAGTGCCCGGGACTGGGCTCGGTGGCCGTCGTGCCCTCGGGCAGTTCCTTCGTGAGCGAATCGAGGTCGAGGCCGGCCGCGGCCCGAAGTCGAACCGTGTTGCGAGCGCCGTCGGCGACGAGCTCGGTCGGCGTGCCCGACGCGATCACCCGGCCGGCGTCGATGATGTGGACCAGGTCGGACAGTTCGTGCGCCTCGTCCATGTAGTGCGTCGTGAGCACCGTGGTGACGCCGTGCTGGCGCAGTTCGTCGATCAGGTCCCACGTGGCGCGCCGGGACTGGGGATCGAGTCCGGCCGTCGGCTCGTCGAGGAACACCAGTTCGGGACGCCCGATGATCGCCATGGCGAGTGAGAGTCGTTGTTTCTGTCCGCCGGAGAGCCGCCGGTAGGGCGTGTGGGCGAAGGCGCCCATGCCGAGGCGTTCGATCAGGGCGTCGACGTCGAGCGGTGCCGCGTGCAGGGACGCCAGGTGCCGCAGCATCTCGCGGGTGCGGACGCCCAGCCACGCTCCGCCGGACTGCAGCATCACGCCGACGCGGGGGCGCAGTTCGGCCGCATCGGTCACCGGGTCCAGACCGAGGACCCGCACCGTGCCCGACTGGGGACGGCGGAATCCCTCGCACGTCTCGATCGTCGTGGTCTTGCCGGCGCCGTTGGGTCCGAGGATCGCCGTGACGGTTCCCGGCTCGACCGACAGGCTCAGCCCGTCGACGGCGCGCACCGTGCGATCGCCGTGTCCGTAGTGCATCAGGAGGTCGACGACCTCCACTGCGGGAACGGACGTCGTCGAGGGCACTGGAACATTCTAGGTGTGGCAGGTTGGAACCATGGACCTGCCCGACCGTCCAGGCATGGATCCGGCCTCCGGATGCGAGTGTCGCACATTGTTGACCTGATGTGCGACAATGGGGTCCATGGCAACGAAGGAGTATGGCGTACGAGACCTGCGTAACAACACGGCGCGGGTTCTCGCCGCGGTCGAGGCCGGGGAGCACGTCTTCTTGACCAAACGTGGCAGGAGAGTTGCCGAGCTTCGCCCAGTGTCCCCCGAGAACGACATCGACCGCCTGCTCGACCTGGCCGACCGCGTCTCGTCCGGTGATACCGGAGCCTTTGCCGACCTGATGCAGAGCAAGCAGGACGACCTGGCTGCTCAGGAGGCGAAGGACGCCGCCGGGTGGCGTTGATCCTTGACACCTCGGCTGTCATCGGCTGGGTGGAACTGAAGGACGCCGCAGTCATCGACGCGATCCGCACGCATTCAGAGGACGGCAGCCCGCGGGTTCATGCCGTCACCATTGGCGAACTCGAGCGCGGCATCGCCCAGGCTCAGGACGAAATCACCCAAAGCAGGCGCCGGGCGACGCTCCGCTTCGCGCGTGAACAACTGGCTCCCATTGCCTTGGAATCTGACGGGGACATGCCCGAGGCGTTCGGACAGATCGCGGCTGCGGTGAGCCGCAAGATCTCGCACAACGACACGTGGATCGCCGCCGCTGCCGTCACCGAGCAGCGACTGCTTCTCACCCAGGATGCCGGCCTCGCCACGAAGGTGACCCGTGCCGCCACGACCGAGACGCCGCTCCACGCCTGGCTGTCTGCCCACGACTATCGTCTCGACGCGGTCCACATTCCACGGCCGTCAACCTGAGACGATCAGTCCATGGACCTGCCCGTCATGCCTCCGCTGATGCCCATGCTCGCCAAGTCCGCGAAGGCGGTTCCCCGCAGCGACGAGTGGCTGTTCGAGCCGAAGTGGGACGGCTTCCGCGCCCTCGTCTTCCGCGACGGTGACGAGGTCGAGATCGCCAGTCGTTCGACGAAGCCGTTGAACCGCTACTTTCCCGAGGTCGTTCAGTCGATCCTCCAGAACACGCCGTCACGATGCGTGCTGGACGGCGAGATCGTGATCGCCCTCGACGGGCGGTTGAGTTTCGACGCCCTGACCAATCGCATCCATCCGGCGAAGTCCCGTGTCACGTTGCTCAGCGAGCAGACGCCGGCATCGTTCGTGGCGTTCGACCTGATCGCGCTGGGGGACCGGTCGTTCCTCGACGAGCCCCTGTCGGTGCGGCGACCGGCCCTGGTTGAGGCGTTGGCGCCCGCGGCCGCTCCCGTCCACGTCACGCGGGTGACCGAGGACCCGGACGAGGCCGAACGCTGGTTCGCGACCTTCGAGGGCGCCGGGCTGGACGGCGTCGTGGCCAAGCGGCTCGACTCGGTGTACACGCCGAACGGCCGCACGATGGCCAAGGTCAAGCACGCGCGCACGGCCGATGTCGTCGTGGCGGGATACCGGCTGCACAAGAACTCGACGCCCGAGCGGCCGCTGCTCGGTTCGATGTTGCTGGGCATCCACGCCGACGACGGACGGCTCCAGCACGTCGGCGTCGCTGCCTCCTTCACGGAGGCCCGTCGAGCGGAGCTGATCGACGAGTTGGCCCCATTGGCGCTCGCCGACGACGAGGCGCACCCCTGGGACCAGTGGCGTGACGAGGAGGCCCAGGCATCCGGCCGGTTGCCGGGCGGTCAGAGTCGCTGGACGGGCACGAAGGACCTGTCGTTCGTCCCCCTGCGTCCCGAACGCGTCGCCGAGGTCGGCTACGAGCACATGGAGGGCGACGGCGACCACGCCCGCTTCCGGCACACGGCGCGGTTCAAGAACTGGCGTCCCGACCGCGAGCCCGAGTCCTGCACCTATGCCCAACTCGAGGAGGTCGCCCGGTACGACCTCGGTGACGTCCTGCAGTGAGTGGGGGGCTGGGGCGGTTCAGGTGCTTTCGCCGGACTCGGTCACAGTGTGGCGGCACAGGGCCACGCCGCCGGGAACGGTCGCCGTCTGCTCAGCGAGGACCTCTCCGTCGGCGTCCGTGATGCGGCAGGTCGCCTGATCGTCGTAGTCCACGGGGCGGGCCTGGACGTAGAGGACGGTGCCGTTCGGCGGGCCCTCGATGCCGAGCCGCCAGTCCGGTCCGACCTCCGAATCCTGGAACCACTCTCCGTCCTCGAGCCACCTGATGTCGAGATCGCCCCCGGTGCCCGATTCGACCTCGAGGAAGTAGCCGACGTCCGGACGGTTGTCGGTGGTGGTCGTCACGAACGCGGCTCCGAGGCCGAAGATCACAGCAACCACGGCTGCGGTCACGACGAGCGCGGTGATCAGGCCGCGACCCTGTCCCGGGACCTGTGGTGTGGACATCTGACCGAGGGGGACCTGCTGGCCGTTCAACAGCATGTATCCCGGGGGAACGCGGCCGCGGGTCGAGGATGCTTGCACCGAGGATGTACGCGCCGTCGAGGTCGTCATCGCGCTCGATGTCTGAGGTGCTGCACGGCCGCCCGGGCCGGGCTGGACCTGTTGCGTCCATGCCTTCCCGTTCCAGTATCGGCGTCCTCCGCTGCCGGAGGGATCGTCGTACCACCCCGCGGGAGGCTGTTGTTGGCTCACGGGCCGAGACTAGCGAACCGCCCCGCCGGAGGGAGCCCGACGGGACGGCCCGTGCAGGTGAGACGGGTGGGGCTGATGCTCGTGATGCAACTGTGAGTTGCCTACTCCGCGTCGTCCTGGCGGCGCTTCGACGGCTGGACCCGGCGCGGCTCACCGGGCATCTTCGGATAGTCCGGGGGATAGGGCATCTCGCCCAGACCGTTCGCCTCGTCGTGGTCGTACCAGTCGAGCAAAGGCTGAAGCGAGTGCTGGACGTCGTCGATCTCGGCCCACGCGTCGGGCCGCTGTTCCAACAGGGCGGGCACGGTCGTCAGGTTGAAGTCGCGTGGGTCGTCGACGTCGAAGAGTTCGTCCCAGGTCAACGGGGTCGAGACGGGGGCGCCCGGCTTCGGGCGCAGGCTGTAGGCGCTCGCGATGGTCCGGTCGCGGGCGTTCTGGTTGAAGTCGACGAAGATCTTCTCGCCGCGCTCCTCCTTCCACCACGCCGTCGTGACGCCGTCGTCGCGGCGTTCGAGCTCGCGCCCGAAAGCGAGGGCGGCATGGCGCACGTCGGTGAACGTCCACCGCGGTTCGATGCGCACGAAGATGTGGACCCCGCGGTTGCCGCTGGTCTTGACGAACCCGCGGATCCCGATCTCCTCGAGCAGTTCCTTCGCCACCTTCGCGACCCGCTGGGCATCGTGGAAATCGGTGCCCGGCTGCGGGTCCAGATCGATCCGCAGTTCGTCGGGGTGGTCGACGTCGGCGCGGCGCACCGGCCACGGGTGGAATGTGATCGTGCCCATGTGGGCGGCCCAGGCGGCCACGGCGATCTCGGTGGGGCAGATCTCGTCCGCCCGGCGGCCCGAGGGAAAGTGGATGCGCACGGTTTCCAGGTACGGGGGAGCACCCTTGGGGACCCGCTTCTGGTAGAACGCATCACCGTGGCCGTCGGCCCGGGTCGCCATCACCATGTCGGGGCGGACACCCTTGGGCCAGCGCTCCAGCGTCGTGGGCCGCTCGGCCAGGGCCCGCATGAGCCCGTCCGCGACGGTCACGTAGAACTCGACGACCTCGAGTTTGGTGATGTCGGGCGTGCGATCGGTCGCCTCGAAGATGACTCGATCAGGGCTGGAGACGCGCACGCTCCGGCCGCCGGCCTCGATCTCGACCGCAGATGCCGCCATGGCACGACCTTACGCCGCGTCAGCTCAGATCGGTCACGATGGATTGCACTTCGAGGACGGGAACCGTGGTCGACGACGTCGCGGTCAAGGTGGCCAGGTCCGCCGCACCGGTGGGCACGTCGATCACCGAGCCGCCCATCTCGAAGCGAATGTCGTACGTGATGGTCAGTGTCGCCGGGTAGTTCCCGGCCCGGCGGAATCGCATGGTGCAGTCGTCCGAACGCTGGGTGACCAGTGGGCAGGTGATGGTCTGCCCGCCCGCGGTCACGGTCATGTCTCGCGGCGCCGCGATGGCGCGCATCCCCAAGGCCGGGGAGCCCACGATCTCGCCGGCCGGCGCCCCCTCGGCCCACCACCAGGTGTCGAGATTCACCAGCGTCCGGGTGGGCGGATTGAACACGGCAGTGACCGTGGGCAGGACCAGTGCCCCGCGGGCAGCCCTGATGCGGTCGACGATCGTCACGGTCTGGATCTCGTTGTCCCAGTAGTAACGTCGGATCTCCTCGGCGCCCTCGTTCTCCTGGCAACTGGTGAAGATGAGGTGATCGGCGTCCTCGGGCTGGTCGGCGAGTCCGGGGGTGTCCTCGCGTGCCCTCTCGACGTCCTGGATCGCCGCCGGGTCGTTGATGTAGCAGGCCCGCGTGCCCTGGCAGAAGTCGTCCCAGATGCCGTGGAAGGTGCATTGGGGCGGAGCCGGCGTTCCGCCACCGCCGCCGCCACCGGGGCCGGAGTCGTCGCCGTCGTCGTGCGACCATTCGACGCAGCCGTACTGCAGGCCCGGTGTGTTGGGGTCCGTGTCGCCGTGGGCCGTGCAGGTGGGCGCCGCGAGGGCGGGCGATGCGACGCCGAACAGGACGACGATCAGGCCCACGAACACGGCGGCCGACCGTCGGATCGTGATCAACACGTGATCTCCGAGGGAGGTTCGGCCGTGTCGACGATCAGCCAGGCGCCGTCCGTGCGCTCCAGGCGGTGGCTGCTGGCATACCAGCCCTGCGGCTCCGGCTCGACGATCTTGATGTCGGCCTCTGCGCCCCACTCGTCCTCCTGGACGCAGACCGTGGCGATCGCGGAGTCGCCGTCGACCTCGGCGGTGAAGTCGCGCAATTGGGGCTCACCGATCCGTCGAAAGCCGCTCTGGCCGAACTGCTGGTACTGCTGCAGTTGAGGTTCGATCATCCGCGAATTCAGGATTCCGTCGAAGTTCGCGGTGTCGTACGCGCCGCTCGATTCGACGCGGACGCGCTCGGCCCAGAAAGCCTCGAGCACCGACACGGCCTCGTCCTCGGCGGACGGCGCGGTTGACTCCTGCGTCGCCGTCGGTCGCTCCGCCGGATCCGAATCGTCGCCGCTGCACGACGAGAGCCCGAGTGCGGTCACGATGGCCAGTGCGCATCCAGCGATGCGTATCCCCCTGAGATTCACAGGATCCAGCCTATCGAGCAGGCGGGCGGACCGGAAAATCGGCGACCACTCGCGGTGAGGTCCACCTCACTGAGGGTCGCCTTCGTTGAATGCGGGGAATCATTAACGTCACAATGGCGTTGTGAAATACATGCGTGGTTCCGAGGCGTCGACGGTCGACGACCTCTCCACGCGCGATCGCGTCGCCGAGAGCATCCTCGAGAACGGCCCCAGCACCGCCAGTGCGCTGGCCGAGCGGTTGGGCCTGACCCCCGCCGCCGTGCGTCGCCACCTCGAGAACCTGGTCGACCAAGGACTGGTCGAGGGGCGCGAGGAGCGGGTCCTGGGCCAGCGTCGCCGCGGTCGTCCCGCCAAGGTCTTCGTGCTCACCGATGCCGGCCGTGACACCTTCGAACATTCCTACGATGATCTGGCCGCCCAGGCGCTGCGCTTCCTGCACGCCACCGGCGGCGACGAGGCCGTCACGGCCTTCGCCCGTCAGCGACTGGCCGACTTCCGTGCCCGCTACGAGCGACTGCTGGCCGAGGTCCCGACCGAGGACCACGCCGTAGTCCTGGCCCAGGCGCTGACCGAGGACGGCTACGCGGCCTCCGTCAGCTCCACCCCGCTCGGTGAGCAGATCTGCCAACACCACTGCCCGGTGGCCCACGTCGCCGAGGAGTTCCCCCAATTGTGCGAGGCCGAGACCGAGGTCTTCGCCGAACTGCTGGGCTCACACGTCCAGCGCCTGGCCACCATCGCGCACGGCGACGGGGTGTGCACGACACACCTGCCCCGTGCCACCACCACTGTGTCATCTACTGAAGGGGAGTCGTCATGACGACCACCAACGACACGACCTCGATCGAAGACCTGAACCCAGGCCTGAAGGAGGTCGGCAACTACGAGTTCGGCTGGCATGACGCCGATGTCGCCGGAGCCAGCGCGCAACGTGGCCTCAGCGACGCCGTCGTGCGCGACATCTCGGGCAAGAAGAGCGAACCGCAGTGGATGCTCGACCTGCGACTCAAGGGCCTCAAGCTCTTCGAGCGCAAGCCGATGCCGACGTGGGGTGCCGATCTCGACGCGATCGACTTCGACAACATCAAGTACTTCGTGCGTTCGACCGAGAAGCAGGTCGTCCCACGTGGTCGCCTGCTTCTCGG
>CAYYQO010000085.1:0-12466 GCA_964473845.1 uncultured Aeromicrobium sp. | reverse complement strand
GGCCCTTCTGGCCCTGCTCGACGTCGAACTCGACCTTCTGGTTCTCGTTCAGCGAACGGTAGCCGTCCGACTGGATCGCGCTGTAGTGCGCGAAGACGTCCTCGCCGCCGTCGTCAGGGGCGATGAAGCCGAAGCCCTTGTCGGCGTTGAACCACTTCACGGTTCCGGTGGCCATGGTCTTTCTCCTCTTGATTCTACTGGCGATGGTCGGACGCGGTCTTCACGTTCGACGGTCGCGACGCACATCCAACACGCGAGAGGAGCCACGCCCCGAAGGGAACTTCATCCTTTTGCTGTCCAACGTCGTGCAACTGATGAATACCCTACGACACGCACACGACGATCTGGGAGTGCCCATTTGATGGTCGTGGCGAATATCTGATGAACGCGGCGCGCCGACCTGCCGTTCGGATGGACTACGTCGGTATAGTCACCAGGAACCACTCTCGTGTGAGGTGGGTGCCGATCGGTTCACGGTCGTCTGTGTGGGGGGCGTGCATCCGGGGGGACAGCACGTCCCCCGCTCCCGTGGGGCACGTGTCACCGATGATCAGCGACGTTGCGCTTCCAGGTACTCGTCGATCGCTCCCGGTGCGCCACCGAACTCGTCGGCGATCTCGCCCTCGACGTCCTCTCCGTCGACGACGGTGTGACCGTCCTCGTCCATGCCGGCATCGGCCAGTTCGAGTGCGTGGTGGTTCCTCGACAACACCACGATGGCGGCCAGGGCCGTCGCGACGGCCAGTGCGAACGGGACATGAAGATTCGTGAACTCGACGAGCTTGCCCGCCGCGAAGGGAGCCAGGCCGCCGCCGATGAACCGAACGAAACCGTAGGCTGCGGAGGCCGCCGGGCGCTCGACCGGCGAGATCATCATGACGGCTTGGGTAGTCAAGGTGTTGTTGATGCCGATGAAGATGCCCGACACGATCACGGCGACGACCAGCACGGTGCGCTGCTCGGGGAAGGCGGCGATGAAGGCCAGGACCACGGCGAAGCCGACCAGGGCGCCGTACAGCGACCGCGCGGTGCCGAAGCGAGCCTGGAGCCTTGGCGCGCCGACCACGGAAAAGACCGCCACGAGCAGGCCCCAGCCGAAGAACACCCAGCCCAGTTGCATGGCCTGCAGCTCCATCGGGAACGGTGCGTACCCGAGCATCGTGAAGAACGACCAGTTGTAGAGCAGGGCCGCGATGCTCATCAGCAGCAGGCCTCGGTGCCTGAGCGCCCGCAGCGGCGCACTGAGCGCGGTGCGGTGCTCGGGAGCCGGAGTCGCGGTCGCGGGCAGGAGGAGTGCGGTGGCGACCAGGGCCAGCGCCATCAGGACCGCCACGCCGTAGAAGGGCCCACGCCAGCTGATGTCGCCCAGGATGCCGCCGACGAGCGGCCCGGCCGCGATCCCCAGGCCGAGTGCCGCCTCGTAGAGGATGATGGCGCCGGCGAATCCGCCGCGGGCACTCGAGACGATCGCGGCGAGGCTCGTCGCGATGAACAGCGCGTTGCCCAGACCCCAGCCGGCGCGGAAGGCGATGATGCCGCCGATGCTCGTGGCCGAACCGGCCAGTGCGGCGAACGCCACGATGATGATCAGTCCGACGATCAGGGTGCGCTTCGCGCCGATTCTGCTGGACACCCAGTTGGTCACCAGCATCATCAGGGCGGTGACGACCAGGTAACTCGTGAAGAGCAGGGTCACCTGGCTGGGCGTGGCGTCGAGTTGCTCCGAGAGGGCCGGCAGGATCGGGTCGACCAGGCCGATACCCATGAACGAGATGACACACGCGAACGCAACGGCGTAGACGGCCTTGGGCTGGTGGAACAGGTTGGTCGAGGTGGACGAGTCAGTGTGATTCATGAAGCTCCGTGAAACGGGTGAGGGCAGGAAGGGCGGCGTCGATCGCGGCGCGTTCCTCGGGGGAGAGGCGATCGAGGGTCGCCTGGAGCTCGGCGTCATGGAGGCTGCGGCGTTCGAGCATGAGGGCCACCCCGGCGTCGGTGACCGTGATGAGCGTGGCGCGGGCATCGGCCGGATCGACGGCGCGTTCGACCAGTCCCTGGGCCTCGAGGCGCTGGACCAGATTGGTCATCGCCGGCTGGGACACGGCCTCGCGCGCCGCGAGCACGGTGATCCGTTGGGCTCCTTCGCGATGCAGGATGCTCAGGGTGCTCGCACCGACCCGGCTGAGCGATCCGCGCGACATGTGCCGGACGGTGGCGGACGCGAGCTCGCGTAGGGTGCTCGCGGCATCAAGTGATTGCATAACCTCGTTATATCACGAGGTTATGCAATCTGGGTCAGAGGTCGTAGTCGACCGTCAGCGGAGCATGGTCGGACCAGCGCTCACCCCAGCTGGCGGCACGGTCGACGACGGCGATGCGGGCCGCCGCGGCCAGTTTCGGCGTCGCGATCTGGTAGTCGATGCGCCACCCGGTGTCGTTGTCGAACGCTTGGCCCCGCATCGACCACCACGTGTACGGGCCCTCGACCTGGCCGGCCAGGGTGCGGTGCACGTCGATCCACCCGAGTTCGCCGAAGAACCGGTCGAAGTAGGCGCGTTCCTCGGGTAGGAAGCCAGCCTTCTTCTGGTTGTTCCTCCAGTTGCGGATGTCCAGTTCGGTGTGGCCGACGTTGAGGTCGCCCGTGACGAGCGCGTGGTCGCCTCGGTCGGCCAACTGTTGCATGCGCGCGGACATCTGGTCCAGGAAGCGGTACTTGTCGGCCTGCCGTGGTGTGCCGACCTCGCCGCTGTGGACGTAGACGCTGATGACGGTCAACACCGAGCCGTCGGGCAGGGTCAGGTCGGACTCGATCCAGCGGCCGGCGTCGTCGAAGAAGTCGTCGCCGTTGCCGATGCGGTGCGCCGTGGGCTCGAGCCGGCTGAGGACGGCGACGCCCGCGCGTCCCTTGGCGGCGGCCGCAGTGTGGACGACGTGGTAATCGGTGCCTTCGAGGAGTTCGTGCACGATCTCGTCAGGCGCACGCACCTCTTGCAGCGTGACGATGTCGGCGTCGCGGCTCTCGAGCCACTCCTTCATCCCCTTGCGCCATGCGGCGCGGATGCCATTGACGTTGACGGTCGAGATCCTGAGCACGCTGCGAGGCTACCGGCCGACCCTCACCACTTTTGGTACGGGATCCACGTTCCTCGCGCGAGAGAGCGTGGATCCCGTACCAAAAGTGGAGAGCGGTGGTTGGCGTGAGTGCTCAGGCGTCCGAGAACGGCGGACGCTCGTCCAACTGGATCGAGCGGCGGCCGGCCCAGCGCCACACGCGGGCGGTCAGGTCGCGGTCCTCGTCCGTGACGAGATTGCCCATGACGCGCAGGGCGATCGTCATGAGCCGGTGCGACCGCATCCCGATCGGACCGGCGGCCGGCAGCAGGTTCGGCACCGTGAGCAACCCGGCCAGTCGCCGGGCGATCGAGAACGCCGGACCGTAGTGCTGCGAGAGCAGGGCGGGCCACGACGTGCCGAGGGGATCGCCCAGCACGAGCAGTTCGGCACCGAGTCGGCCGGTCTCGAGTCCGTAGTCGATTCCCTCGCCGTTGAGCGGATTCACGCAGCCGGCGGCGTCGCCGATCACGATCCAGTTCGGCCCGGCCACACCGGAGACGGCGCCACCCATCGGCAACAGTGCCGAAGTGGGCATGCGCAGGTCACCGCCGAGGTCCCAGTCCTCGCGACGCAGCGTGGCGTAGTACTCCATGAGCGGCCTGATCTGGACCTTGGCGGGGCGCTTAGCTGTCGCGAGGGCTCCGACGCCGAGATTCACCTGGCCGTCGCCGAGGGGGAAGATCCAGCCGTAGCCGGGCAGCAGCTCACCGTCCTCGCCGCGCAGCTCCAAGTGCGAGGAGATCCACGGATCGTCGCCTCGACCCGACTTCACGTAGCTGCGGCCGGCGACACCATAGGCAGTCTCGCGGTGCCACTCGCGCCCGAGCACCCGTCCGAGCGGCGAGCGGACACCGTCGGCAATCACGAGCCGGCGACACCCGATCGTGTGTCGGCCTGACGCGGTGTCGACGACGACGCCGGTGACCGATCCATCGGCGGCGCGCTCGACGTCGACCGCGCGGGCACCGTCGACCCCGATGGCACCGGCGGCCAGCGCCGTCCGGCGGATCCGGGCGTCCAGTTCGGTGCGGGGGACCGCCGAGCCGTGGTCGGGAAGCGATCCGCCGGGCCACGGCAGCAGCAGTTCCTGGCCGAAGCCCGAGGCGCGCAGGCCGCGGTTGACGGTGTGCCCACGCACCCAGTCACCGAGGTCGAGGCGATCCAGTTCCGCGATCGCACGCGGCGTGAGTCCGTCACCGCACGTCTTGTCGCGCGGGAACGTGGCAGCGTCGAGCAGGACGGTGTCGAGACCGAGCCGCGACGTCCAGGCGGCAGCAGCCGAGCCCGCAGGACCGGCGCCGACGACGAGTACGTCAGTGTGGGCCGGCAGGTTCATGCCAGCACCGCCGTGAGGGCAGCTCGGCGCGACGAGATCGTCATGCCGTGACCATCGGTCGTGTGCTGGCGCTGGCTCATGTGTCGATTCTCCCATCGAGCCGGAAAGAGTCGCGTGGGAGGATGACGGTCATGGCGAACGACGTGCGTGGAACACCTGGAGATCGTGTCGAGATCCGCTACCGGGCATCTCCGTTCGAGGTCCTCGTCGCGGCATTCGCGGTGGTCATTGTCATCTCCAACATCGCGGCGAGCAAGCCCATCGAGATCGGCACTGGTGGCCTCTCGTTCGGTCCGGTTCAACTGTGGCCGTTGATCCTGGACGGTGGTGCCGTCCTGTTTCCGCTCGCCTACGTCCTGGGCGACATCCTGGCGGAGGTGTATGGGTTCCGGGCGGCCCGCCGGGCGGTCATCGTGGGGCTCGTGGCGTCCGCGCTGGCGTCGGTGACCTTCTTCGTCGTCAGCCTGCTTCCCACGATGACGGGCCAGGAGGAGCATGCGGCGGCCTTCACCGAAACACTCGGTCCGCTGCCGCAGATCGTGCTCGCCAGCCTGGTGGCCTTCTGCGCAGGCCAACTCACCAATGCCGCCGTCCTCGTGCGGATGCGGGACGGACTTCGGCAAGGCGGCCTGGTCGGACGGCTCATGACCTCGTCCGTCGCGGGCCAGGTCGTTGATACCTTCCTGTTCTGTTCCATTGCAGCGTCAGCGATCGGGATCACCGGATTCGGCAGTTTCCTGAACTACTTCATGGTGGGCGTCGCCTTCAAACTTGCGGTCGAGGCAGCCGTCCTCCCGGTCACGGTTCGCCTGATCTCGTGGATTCGCAAGCGTGAGCGGGGCCTTGCGGACCTTGACGGACGCCGTAGCTCGGCCTAGTTTCCTTTCCGGCCACGGTCGGTGGCCACGGGATCCTTAGGGGTGAGGATGAGGCGTTGCGTAGTTGTCCTGATGGCGATGGTGGCGACAGTGGCAGGCCTGGGTTCGCCCGCATCGGCCGCCACGGCGGAATCCGTTGTCGGTTCGGGTGAGACTCAGATCCTGCCCCAGTCAGGGGCCATCGTCGTTCGCTACAAACTGGTCAACCGGTCCAAGACGACGAACGTGACGAACACCAAGCAGATCATCGCTCGATGTGTCCACGACGGTGGTCGATGCACTCTCACGCAGTTCGCGAACTCGACGCGCACATTCGGTGCAGCATTGGGAATCAGCATCAAGGCGATCGCGAGCGATCTGAGCATCAGCGCATCGCGAAGCGTGACGATCGGCGCAAGCGCCTCGTGCACATCGAGCCGCAAGCTCAAGCGAGGCGAGGTGTTCGTGGCCTATCCGATGGGGTCGCGCCACAAGTATCGCGTCAAACGGACGGTGGCCGGGAGTCGTAATCCCTCGGATAACGGGTCAGTGACGAGCGGTTGGAGATACACCTTCAACCCCTATCAGGTGGGCATCGATTGCCGGATCATCAAGAAGTGATCGAGCAGGCCAGGTAGCGGCCCAGCCATTCCTCGCGCAGCGCCGCGAAGTCACCGGCGTCGATCGCATCGCGCATCGAGTCGACCAGGCGGATGAAGAACCGTTCGTTGTGGATCGAGCACAACGTGGCGGCGTTCATCTCGTTGGCCTTGAACAGGTGGTGCAGGTAGGCCTTCGTGTAGTGGGCGCACGTGTAGCAGTCGCAGCCCTCCTCGATCGGGCCGAAGTCACGCCGTGACGCGGCCACCATGAGGTTGTAGCGGCCCGTCGCGGAGTACACGCGCGACGAACGCGCCACTCGGGTCGGCGTGACGCAGTCGAACGTGTCGCACCCGGCCTCGACGCCCGCGAACAGGTCCTCGGGCTCGCCGATGCCCAGCAGGTGCCGCGGCCGGTCGTCGGGCAGTTCGTCGGTGACCCAGCGCACGATCGTGCCGAGGTTCTCCTTCTCGATCGCCCCGCCGACGCCGAACCCGTCGAAGGGCAGCGAAGCCAGTCCGCGGGCGGCCGTCCGGCGCAGGTCCTCGTGCTGGGCACCCTGCACCACTCCGTACAGGGCCTGTCGGGGCTTGTCCGGGCGTTCGGCCGTGAGCCGCTGATGCTCGGTCAGGCATCGTTCGGCCCAGGCCTGCGTGCGCTCGAGCGACTTCTCCTGGTAGTCACGACTGTTCATGAGCGTGGTCAGCTCGTCGAACGCGAAGATGATGTCCGCGCCGAGCTGGTGCTGGATCCGCATCGACACCTCGGGCGTGAAGCGGTGCTTCGAGCCGTCGAGGTGGCTCTTGAACGTCACGCCGTCGTCGTCGACGTGGGCGAGGCGGTCCTTGCCGGGCGCGATCACGTCGTCGGCCTCGGCCCCCACCGCGTCCATCGCGAGGGTCTTCTTGAATCCGGCGCCCAGGCTGAGCACCTGGAATCCTCCCGAATCGGTGAAGGTCGGGCCGGGCCAGTTCATGAACTTCGCGAGCCCACCGCCGGCCTCGACGATGTCGGCACCCGGTTGGAGGTAGAGGTGATAGGCGTTCGCCAGGACGGCCTGACCGCCCAGTTGGGTGATCGATTCGGGCAGGACCGCCTTGACGGTCGCCTTCGTTCCGACCGGGATGAACGCCGGCGTGCGGATCTGTCCGTGCGGGGTCGTGATGGTGCCCGAGCGTCCGGGGGCGTTCGGGAGGGTGTTTTCGACAGTGAACACGGGCTCCATCCAAACAGACTCGATCGACATTGACAGGCGGTGCCCAGGCCACTAGCGTCGTCTGGCGCACGAGCGGACGGGGGCACACGATGGGGTTCAGGCACGCAGGGTGCATGGCGGCGGCTGCGGCACTCGCCGCGACGTCACTGGTATTCGGGTCGGCGACGCCCGCATCGGCCACCACGGTCGTCGAACGGTCGACCAAGACGGTCAAGGTCTCGTCGACCAAGACCTACTACTCCAAGGACATCAAACGGTGTCTGCGGGTGACGATCAGCGGCACGATGAAGGTCATCTACGTTCGGTCGAAGGACTACCGTGGCGGCGACTATCAGTCGTTGACGAATCCAACGATCCATGCGCCGAAGATGGTCTTGCGGACGACCAAGTCCTGTTCCTCGACGAAGGCCGCGAAGATCAGCAAGGCGAAGCTCACCCAGTCGTTCTCGTACTACCAGTGCGGCGGGACCTTGGCCTATTCGGTGTCCTATCCACTGACAGTCGGGATCGCCTTCACGCCGTCCTGTGGCAACCGCAAGGCCATTCAGCGCACGACCGGGTACTCCAAGAACGCGTCGTCGTTCACCCAGTCGAACTCCAACAGCAAGGGCGTCGTGAAGCGTGTCTCGTACGGCCCCACGTCGACCAAGGTGACATCGTGTGTTGCGATGGGGGCCGTGGTGACGGCGTGGCAGCCAGCGAACAAGAGCGACTCGGTCAAGCTCAATCTGGGCAAGGCTTGCGTCTCGGTCTGACGTTCACTGGTTGAGCCCCGCGCGCGACTCAGTCGGTCGCTTGGTCGACCAACGCGACCCGGGTGGCGTCACGACCGCTGCTGCCCATCGCGGCGGCCAGCCGATGGTGGACGCCACCTTCGTCGCGTCGGCTCTGGCGGTCGAGGGCCAGACCCAGCGCGGTGTGGGCCCAGGCGCTCGTGGGTTCCAGGTCGAGCAGGGTGCGGAACGCGTCCTCGGCCGGCCCGAGGTGGGCGGCGGCGAAGTGCGCCCGACCCAGCAACTCCCACGCTGCGGCGTTGCGGGGCTCGGCCTCGGCGACGGGGTGCAGGACGCGGGCGGCCTCACGCGGGAAGCGCGAGTCCAGCAGGTCCTCGGCGTACCGGAATGCCTCGAACGGCTCCATGGCCTCAATCGATTCAGTCGTCAGCGTGGGCTTCATCCAGACGGTCATCTCGTTCCTCTCCTCATGGATCGCAACCACGGCCGAGGTCGGGATGTTCCCCGCGCCTCACGGTGCCTCGGTCGTGGCCTCGTCCGTCGGTTCAGGAGCAGGTGCCGGGGCGGTGGTCGGAGCGGTCGTGGGCTCGGGCGCGGGTGTCGGCGTCGGAGCCGCGGTCGGGGCGGCCGTCGTTGGCGTGGTGGTTGCGCCATCGGTCGGATCGTCGGTCGGTCGCGTCGACTCGGATTGGTCCGGCGCCGGGGTGGGCTCGGTGTTGCGGTGGCTGAAGGGTCGCGTGATCGTCGGATTGTCACCCCGGCCGAAGGACGAGTCCGTCACGAGCTCGTAGCCTCCGATCAGCAGCAGCGACGAACCCAGCGCGACTCCGGTCCACGTCAGAACCCGACGCCAGGAAAAGGCGCTGCCGGAGTCCTCGACCACGACGGTCGAGTCCGCCTCCGTCGAGAGCACCTCGACGTCGTGGCCCTCGTGGGACTCGTCGGCGCGCTCGGAACGCGTCACGACCGTGCCCGACTCGGTGATGAACGTCGTACCCCGGTCGAGACCACTGACGTACAGCGCCGAGGCGATCGATGCCACGAGACTGCCCACGGCGGCACCGATGATCGTGCCGGCCACCCCCAGGTAGGAGGCGACCCACGCCGACGTCATCGCGGCGAGCGCGCCGGCGATCAGTTGCAACCACGAGATACCGGCGATGGGACCTTTGCGGGACATGGCGTCGAGCCTAACGAGGGCATCGCAAAGGTGGTGCAGGTCACGCCGTACCCCAAAATAGCTGGCGAGAAGGACGAGGCGATCAAGGTGACGGTCGAACCCTGAGTGTGTTCGCTCAGTCGACGAGGAGCGCAGACAGTTCCTCGAGTGCCTGTCGCGCGTAACCACCCCAGATCGTCGCGAACCCGGCCAGCGCCGGCTTCGCCCAGGCGGTCCTGGGTTGGGCGCGCCAAGTCCACGTGACCTGGGTGCCCGTGCCCGCAGGCTCGAACGACCAACTGCCCTCGATCCGCGTGGCCAGCGGCGCGAGCGGTCCGCGCAGCTCCGTCAGCACGTAGTCGAAACGGTGGGTGGGTCGACGGCGATCAGCGTCTCGGTCATCCCGCCACCGCCGGCGAGCGCGATCGTGCAACGCTGTCCCACGGACTGCCATGGCTCGTCGCCGCGGACTGCCTTGATCGCAGGGATCGGTCCGTATCGGCGCCGGAACAAGTCCGGCAACGGCACCACGAGCGTGCGCGCACAGGCCGTTTCCGGGTCGACGGGGATCGCACGCGACTGTGCCATCAGGACGGATTCGGCCATGGCGTTCTCCTTCAGGTCAGCGCCTGCTCCAGATCGGCCAGCAGGTCCTCGGCGTCCTCGATGCCCACGGACAGCCGCACGAGATCGTCCGGGACCTCCAACTGCGAGCCCGCGGTCGAGGCGTGCGTCATGGCACCGGGGTGTTCGATGAGTGATTCGACGCCGCCGAGGCTCTCGGCCAGGGTGAAGACCTTGGTCCGCGAGCACAGGTCGAGAGCGGCCTGACGACCGCCGGCCAGGCGTACCGAGATCATGCCGCCGAACCGCCGCATCTGCGCGGCGGCGACCTCGTGACCCGGATGGCTGGCCAGGCCCGGGTACCGGACCTCGCTGATGGCCGCGTGGTTGCCCAGCATCTCGACGATGGCCTCGGCGTTGTCGCAGTGCCGTTCCATGCGCACGGCGAGCGTCTTGATGCCGCGCAGCGTCAGGAACGCGTCGAACGGGCCGGGCACGCCGCCGGCACCGTTCTGCAGGAAGGCGAACGCCTCGTCGAGTGCGGGATCGTTCGTGACGAGTGCGCCACCGACGACATCGCTGTGACCGCCCAGGTACTTCGTCGAGGAGTGCAGCACCACGTCGGCTCCGAGCGCGAGCGGCAACTGCAGGTACGGCGATGCGAACGTGTTGTCGACGACCAGCGTCGCGCCGACCGCATGCGTGAGTTCGGCGATGGCCGCGATGTCGCCGATGTTCAGCAGTGGGTTCGTGGGCGTCTCGATCCACACGACCTTGGTGTTCTCGGTGATCGCCGCGGCGATGGCCGCGGTGTCGTTGACCGCCGCGGGCGTGTGCTGGACGCCCCAGTGTGAGAACACCTTGTCGATCAACCGGAAGGTTCCGCCGTACGCGTCATCGGGGATCACCAGGTGGTCACCGGGGCGCAGCAGCGCACGCAGCGCCGCGTCGGTCGCGGCCATGCCGGAGGAGAACGCTCGGCCGTACACCCCGCCTTCGAGGGCCGCCAGGTTCGTCTCCAGGGCCCGACGGGTGGGATTGCCGGTGCGGGCGTACTCGAAGCCCTCTCGCATCCCGCCGACGCCGTCCTGCGCAAAGGTCGAACTGGCGTAGATCGGGACGTTCACCGCGCCCGTGCGCGGGTCCGGGTCCTGGCCCGCGTGGATCGCCCGGGTCGAGAATCCTGCTTCGTGGTCGGTCATACGTGCACTCCCAACAGATCATGACGGGTCAGGACGCCGAGCGGCTTGCCCTCGTCGACCACCATGACGGCGTCGTTCTCCTTGAGCGCGACCAGCGCCGCCGCGAGGTCCTCGCCCGAGCCGATCAGCGGCAGGGACGGTTCCATGTGGTCGGCGACCGCGTCGGTCAGTTCCGCGCGACCCTCGAACACGGCACTGACCAGTTCGCGTTCGCTGACGCTGCCGGCGACCTCGCCGATCATGACGGGCGGCTCGGGACCGACGACCGGCATCTGCGAGACGTTGTACTCGCGCAGGATCTCGATCGCATCGCGGACGGTCTCGGACGGATGCGTGTGGACGAGGGCGGGCAGAGCACCGCTCTTGCGCTTCAGGATGTCCAGGACGTGTAGATCGGCCGGCTCGCCGCCCAGCGGGGTGCGCAGGAAGCCGTAGGACGCCATCCAGTCGTCGTTGAAGATCTTCGACAGGTAGCCGCGGCCGCCGTCGGGCAGCAGCACGACGACGATGTCGTCGGGATCGGCACGTTCGGCCACGCGGACGGCCGCGACGACCGCCATGCCGCACGAACCACCCACCAGCAGGCCCTCCTCGCGAGCGAGTCGACGGGTCATGTCGAACGAATCGGCGTCCGAGACCGCGATGATCTCGTCCGGGATCGCCGGATCGTAGGCACTGGGCCAGAAGTCCTCGCCGACGCCCTCGACCAGGTACGGCCGACCCGTCCCACCGGAATAGACCGAGCCCTCCGGGTCTGCGCCGATGACCCGAAGATCCGGACGCTGTTCCTTGAGGTACCGGCCGGCGCCGGTGATCGTGCCGCCCGTGCCGACGCCCGCGACGAAGTGGGTGATCCTGCCTTCGGTGTCGTGCCAGATCTCCGGACCCGTCGTCTCGTAATGGCTGGCCGGGCCGGCGGGGTTCGAGTACTGATCGGGTTTCCACGCGCCGTCGATCTCGCGCACCAGCCGGTCCGAGACCGAGTAGTACGAATCGGGATGATCCGGGGGGACCGCCGTGGGGCACACCACGACGCGCGCGCCGTAGGCCTTGAGCGTGTTGCGCTTGTCCTCGCTGACCTTGTCCGGGCACACGAAGACACACGAGTAACCGCGTTGCTGAGCCACGAGCGCCAGGCCGACACCGGTGTTGCCCGAGGTGGGTTCGACGATCGTTCCACCGGGCTTCAGGGCACCCGAAGCCTCAGCCTCATCGATCATCTTGACGGCGATGCGGTCCTTCGAACTTCCGCCGGGGTTGAGGTACTCGAGCTTGGCCACGACCGTGGCGGCGCCCTCGGGTACGACGGAGTTCAGTCGAACCAGGGGAGTGCCGCCGATGAGGTCGACCACATGGTTGGCGATGGTCATGGCCCCATCATCGCATCGCCGGTGTGGCGGGACCTGTCAGGACCTCAGCGGCCGGCCGTTCCCGTCGCGGGGATCACCGACGAGCATGACGATCCCGTCGATGAACGGCCACAGCGCGCCGAGGCCACAGGTGACGAGCGTGACCACGAGCTGCGCGATGCCGATACCGACGTGGCCGGCGTACATCCGGCCGATTCCCAGCGGAATCACGAGCTGCAGGACACCCGCGATGATCTTGTTCTTGTCCGAGAACGGCAGGCCGGTCTTCGGATCGATCCCGTACGGAGCACCGAACGCCGGCTGTCCGTACCCGG
>CAYYQO010000084.1:0-12662 GCA_964473845.1 uncultured Aeromicrobium sp. | reverse complement strand
CGCTCAAGGCGACGCAGGAGGATCCGTGGCAGCACTTCGCCCGGACCCACCAGATCGGTCAGATCGTGCCGGGCAAGGTCACCAAGCTCGTTCCGTTCGGTGCGTTCGTGCGCGTCGAGGAGGGCATCGAGGGCCTCGTCCACATCTCCGAGCTGGCCGAGCGCCACGTCGAGATCCCCGAGCAGGTCGTCCAGATCGGCGACCAGGTCATGGTCAAGATCATCGACATCGATCTCGAGCGTCGTCGTATCTCGCTGTCGCTCAAGCAGGCCAACGAGACCGAGGTCGCGGCCGAGGCCGATTCCTTCGATCCGACCCTGTACGGCATGGCGTCCTCGTACGACGATCAGGGCAACTACATCTACCCCGACGGTTTCGATCCCGAGACCGGCGAATGGCAGGAAGGCTTCGACGAGGCCCGCGCCACGTGGGAGCGTCAGTACGCCGAGGCGCACGAGCGCTGGGAAGCCCACAAGAAGCAGGTGGCCGAGGCTGAGAAGGCCAACCTCGAGTCCGGCGAGGTCGGCGAGTACTCCTCGTCCGCCGCTCCGGCCGAGGACGCGGAGGTCGGCGGTTCGCTGGCGTCCGACGAGGCCCTGCAGGCTCTGCGTGAGAAGTTGACCGGCGGCGAGTGATCCGCTGATTCATCGAACGAGGCCCCGACCGCCATGGTCGGGGCCTCGTTCTTTCGTTCCGGGATCAGGATTCGAACGGCACGCCGAAGTCGTCGTTGCGGTGGCTGCGGGGTGCGGGGCGGACACCGAGTCCGTCGTGGGCGATGGTCGTCCACACGAGCGCCGCTGACACCGCGGCGGTCGTGGTCACCAGAATGAGCAGGAAGATCATGGCACTAATCCTGCGCTCAGTGATATCCTGCCACCAGTGGCGGGAATGCCAGTTCTCGTCAAGATCCAGCCAATCGTCGGATCTGGTCAGGAACTCAGGAGGCGCCATGACGAAAGTCGCCGTGATCGTGCCCGAGGGGGCTCAGCCGTTCGGGCTCGGCGTGCTGGCCGAGGTGTGGGCCGAGCCGTACCACCCCGAGGACGACAATCCGGTCTTCGACTTCGTGGTCTGCACGCCTGTTCCGGGCGTCGTCTCGGGCAGCGCCGGCTTCGACTACGTCGTCAGGAACGGTCTCGAGGCAGCCGCCGACGCCGATCTGGTCGCGGTCGCCGCCAAGACGGACTTCCGTACCGAGGATCCGCGGATCAGTGAGGTGCTCCGGGCCGCGCACGACCGCGGCGCCACGATCATGGCGTCCTGCAGTGCGGCGTTCCACGTGGGTCACGCCGGCCTGTTGGACGGCCGTCGGTGTACGACGCACTGGCGCTACGGTCCCACCCTCGCGCAGCACTTCCCCCTGGCCGAGGTCGACACCGACGTGCTCTACGTCGATGATGACCGGATCGTCACCGGTGCGGGTTCGGCGGCGAGCATCGACGCGAACCTGCACCTGCTGCGCCGCTGGCACGGGGCTCGCACCGCGGCCACGGCGGCGCGCCGGATCGTGGTGCCGCCCCACCGCGATGGCGGGCAGGCCCAGTTCGTCCGCGCCCCGATGCCCGTGGTCGAATCCGAGACGCTGGCACCCGTGCTGGACTGGGCCGAGCAGAACTTGGCCGAGCCGTTGACGGTGGCGGCGCTGGCCGCGCGCGCTCACATGTCCGAACGAACCTTCGCCCGTCGGTTCCGCGACGAGGCGGGGACGACGCCGTGGCAGTGGCTGCTGGGCCGCCGCGTGGCCATGGCCGAGGAGCTGCTCGAGACCACGGATCTGCCGATCGAACAGATCGCCACCCAGGTGGGGTTCGGCAACGCGGCCACGCTGCGTCACCACTTCAGTGGCATCCGCGGCACGAGTCCGCAGGCCTACCGGCGTTCCTTCACGTGCGTCGAGTCCGCCTGATGCAGGATCACAGTTCGGTGCGGCGCACCTTGCCCGTGGCGGTGCGGGGCAGCGCATCGACCAGTTCGTAGCTCTTGGGCCGTTTGGGTGGAGCCAGGCGGGCGTCCGCGACCTCACGCAGGTCGGCCTCGCTGGCTTCCCCGACATAGGCCGCGCACACGCGCTGGCCCCAGCTCTCGTCGGGCCGGCCGAAGACCGCGATCTCGACGACTCCGGGCACCTCGACCAGCGCGGCCTCGACCTCGGCCGGATACACGTTGACGCCGCCCGTGATGATCAGGTCGGTGCGGCGTGCATCGAGGTGGACGTAGCCGTCGCCGTCGACCCGGCCGAGGTCACCCACGGTGAAGGCCGGGCCGTGCGGGCTGTCGCGCCAGGACGCAGCCGTTCGTTCCGGGTCGTTCCAGTACTCGAAGCGACCCCACGACGGCACGGCGCACCACAGTTCGTCCTCGCCGTCGGCCCAGATGACCCGGCAGGGCCGCGCCCGGCCGACCGTTCCGGGGTGGCGCACCCCGTCGTCTCCACGGCACGCGGTGAACTGGCCCTCGGTCGAGCCGTAGAACTCCCACACGACGTCGGTGCCGAACAGCTCATGGGTCCCTCGGCGGACCGGATCGGGGCAGGGGGCTCCCGCATGGGCCACGAGCCGGAAGCTGGACAGGTCTGGCGCACGTGCGGTCTCGAGGTGAGCCAGCAACCGCTGCAGGTGTGCCGGGACGCAGAACATCGTGGTGGGCCGGACATGCTGCACGGCCTCACAGAAGCCGTCGGCGGTGAACGTCGGAAGGACTGTCACGGATCCGCCCGCCAACGCCGTGCCGAGGGCGAATCGCAGGGGAGCGGAGTGGTACAGCGGCGAGACGACCAGGTTCACGTCGTCGGACGAGAACCCCCAAAGGTCACGTTCCTCCCGCAGGGCGGATGCCGCGTCGTCGGCCGACCAGAATCCTGACCAGACGCCCTTGGGGCGCCCGGTTGTACCGGAGGTGAAGTGCATGGGTCGGCAGCGTGGTGCGGGATCCAGGTCAGCCGTGTCGTCCCCGATCAGGACATCGAGTCCGGCCAGGGAGTCGAGGATCAGGGCGGGAGCCACCTCGGTCACGATCGGATCGCGTTCGTGAGCGGTCAGCCGCGGGTCGATCGGTACCGGAATGCGACCCGTCCCGACGCAGGCCCACACGATTGCGACCAGTTCGATGCTGTTCGGCAACGAGACCACGACACGGTCGCCCTCGGCCACGCCACGGGCTTGCAGTCCGCCGGCGATCCGGCCGGCGAGCGTGCGCAAGTGCGCCGCGGACACGGTGCGCGGAAGCCCGGAATCGAGTGACATCACTCACGCCCCTTCGCTCACAATCGGCCAGATGGCTGGGTTCTGAAGCGCCAGTATGGTTGACTGGCGGACGGCCGTTCCCCCCGACCCACCTGGATTTGATGACTCACCCCCGCAAGCCCGGAAGCCGGCGCAAGCCGGTGGCCCGCGACCCGTGGCACCTGCGCGCGCGCAAGCACGTGGCGGTGCTCGGGGGCGCCGCGTCGCTCGGAGTCGCGGCCGTCGCCACCCTCGGAACGTCGCCGGCCGTGGTCGCCAGCACGACGGACGCGGTGTCGGCCCATGGTGACATCCTGACGGCCGCCCTCGGCGGTGCGGCTCCCGCACGCGCCAGCCGCAGCAGCGCAGAACGCGCCCCGCTGCCGTCGACGGCCGACGCCAAGGCCAAGATCGAGGGCTCGATGTTCGCCCAGAAGACCGTGCCGGTCCGCGCTGATTCGGCGAAGAACTCGCCGGTCCTGGCCACCGTCGCCAAGGGCAAGAAGCTTCAGGTCACCGGCGAGACGAAGGGCAAGTGGACGCAGGTCATCCACAACGACCTACCGCGGTGGGTCGCCACCGAGTTGATCGGCAAGGACGAGCCCGCGCTGGGACCGACCGAGGGAACGATCTCCACGGCGCCCTGTGCGCGCGGATCGGCGGTCGAGTCCGGACTGCAGGCCGACACGATCCGCGTGTACCGCGCCGTGTGCGCCCGTTTTCCCGAGATCGCGAGTTACGGCGGTCTCGCCGGTCGCGGCGAGCATGCCACGGGACATTCGCTCGACATCATGGTCCGTGGCCAGCTCGGCTGGGACATCGCGGCATTCCTGCAGGCGAACCGCACACAGCTCGGCGTCAGCTACCTGATCTACGAGCAGCGCATCTGGACCGTCCAGCGCGGCGGCGAGGGGTGGCGTGGCATGAGCAGTCGCGGTGGCGACACGGCGAACCACTACGACCACGTCCACGTCACGACGTTCGGCAACTCCGGCACGCTGTGAGGCACGGCTGATGGCCCGCCGCGTCGGCCTGACCGGCGGGATCGCTTCGGGCAAGAGCTCCGTCAGCACACGATTCGCCGAACTCGGGGCCATCGTCATCGACTACGACCAACTCGCTCGTGACGTGGTCGAGCCGGACAGTCCCGGTCTGGCGCTCATCGCCGAGCGTTTCGGTGCGACCGTCATCTCGGCCGACGGCACCCTGGACAGGCCCGGCCTGGGCGCGATCGTGTTCGCCGACCCGGCCGCCCTGAAGGACCTCGAAGCCATCACTCACCCGGCGATCCGCGACCTTGCGGTGACCCGCGAACGCAGCGCCGGCCCCGACGACGTCGTCATCCACGACAATCCGCTGCTGGTCGAGATGGGTGCGGCGCAGACCTGCGACGTCGTGATCGTGGTCGACGTCCCCGAGGACGTCCAGCTCGCCCGGATGGTCGGTGACCGTGGCATGACCGAACAGGACGCCCGTGCCCGGATCGCCGCTCAGGCGTCCCGTGAGGACCGACTGGCGGTCGCGGACGTTGTCATCGACAACACCGGCACCCTGTCGCAATTGAGCGCCCGGGTCGATCAGATCTGGAAGGACCTGACCGAGCCGGACGCTCGCTGAGGGACGGGTGCTGTTACGCAGCCAGTTCGGGATCGGCGATCTCGCGCAGGCGGGCGATGGCCTGACGCTCGACCTGGCGCACCCGCTCGGCCGAGATGCCGTGGCGCTTGCCGATGTCGGCCAGCTTCTGCTGACGTCCGTCGAGCAGGCCGTAGCGGGCCTTGACGATGTCGGCCTCGCGGTCGTCGAGCCGATCCACGAGAGCCAGCAACTGGTCGCGGGCGTCGTGGTCGAGCATCTCCAGGTCGGGACCGGGAGCGCTGTCGCGGGCGATCAGATCGCCCAAGCTGGTGTCGCCGTCCTCATCGATGGGGGAGTCGAGGCTGACGTGGTCGCGACCCCAGGACAGCAGATCGATGACACGGTCGACGTCCATGCCCAGTTCGGTCGCGATCTCGGACGGATCCGGGTCGTAGCCCAGTTCGCGTTCGAGGTTGCGACGAGCGCCGGACACCTGGTTGAGCTCCTCGACGACGTGGACGGGCAGTCGCACGACGCGGGCCTGCTGGGCCACACCACGGGTGATGGCCTGACGGACCCACCACGTGGCGTACGTCGAGAACTTGAAACCCTTGGCGTAGTCGAACTTCTCGACCGCGCGGATCAAGCCGGTGTTGCCCTCCTGGATGAGGTCGAGCATCGGCATCTGCGCGCGGCCGTACTTGCGCGCGATCGACACGACGAGTCGCAGGTTCGCCTGGACGAACTCCTGCACCGCGCGGTCGCCCTCTTCGGCGAGCCACTCCAGTTCCTCGCGCGTCGCCCGCTTGGGGGCCCCGCCCTTGGCCCGGCCGATGCGGCCGGTTTCGAGCAGGTGGCGGGCGAACAGCCCGGCCTCGATCGTGCGGCTTAGCTCCACTTCGCGCTCGGCGTCGAGCAACGGGGTGCGCGCGATCTCGGACAGGTACATGCCGACGCTGTCCTTGCCCTCAAATTCACGGTCTTCCACAGTGATTCCTCCTGACGGTGGCTTCACTGGGTACAACGAACGACAAGGCCCTGCGATTCCGCTCTCAGGACTTTCTTGGGTTGTGGGCCTGACCACTGGTGGCCGTGTCGATGATCCAGGCCAGTTCCCAGGCTCGCTGGTGCCACGCGGCGTACCGTCCGCTGACCCCACCGTGACCCGCGGACATCTCGGTACGCAGCAGGACCGAGCGTTCGGCGCCGGTCACCTCACGCAGCCGCGCCACCCATTTGGCCGGCTCGACGTACAGGACCCGGGTGTCGTTGAGGGACGTGCCGGCGAGGATCTTCGGATAGGGCTGGTCGACCACGTTCTCGTACGGGGCGTACCGGGCCATGTAGGCGTACACGTCGCGATCGTGCAGCGGATCGCCCCACTCGTCCCACTCGATGACCGTGAGCGGCAGTGAGGGGTCGAGGATCGTGGTCAGGGGATCGACGAAGGGGACGTCGGCGAAGATGCCCGTGAAGGCGTCCGGTGCGAGATTCGCCACGGCACCCATCAGCAGGCCCCCGGCGCTGCCGCCTTCGGCCACCAGTCGGTCGGCCGACGTCCAGCCTTCGTCGGCCAGGTATCGGGCACAGGCGATGAAATCGGTGAACGTGTTCATCTTGGCCAACTGTTTGCCGTCGTCATACCAGCGCCGGCCCAGCTCGCCGCCGCCGCGCACGTGCGCGACCGCGTAGACGAAGCCGCGGTCGAGCAGACTCAGCCGTGAGATCGAGAAGTCGGGATCGAGACTGATCTCGTACGACCCGTAGCCGTACAGCAGGGCCGGAGCGGTGCCGTCCCGCGGCGTGTCGCGGCGGCTGACGATCGACAAGGGCACGAGCGCGCCATCGTCGGCGCGCACCCAGGCTCGATGTTGTTCGTAGTCGCCGGAGTCGAAATCGCCCAGGACCGGCGCCTGTCGACGCAGGATCCGCTCGCCCGTGGTGGGGTCGAGGTCCCAGATCGTGGCGGGTTCGACGAACGACGTGTAGCCGATGCGCAGGTAGCGCGGGTCCCACTCGGCGTTGCCGCCGAGCCCGCACGTGAAGAGTTCGGCATCGAACTGCAGTTCCTCGGGCGCACCGATACCGTCCGGGCCGATCGGCATGAGGGCGATCCGCGTGGTGGCGTCCCGTCGGTAGGACAGGACCAGGTACCGGGCGAACGCGTCGACGCCCTCGAGCCGGACGTCATCGGTGCCCGGTACGAGAACCTGTGTATCGCTCGGGTCGGACAGGGGCGCGATCGCGAGTTCGAAGTTCACGGCGCCGTCGTTGTGCAGGATGGCCAGTCGATCCTGTCCGTCGACCACGAGGTGCTCGACGGAATAGTCGACGCCCTCGCGCCGGGGCCACACGACGGTGAACTCGCCCGTCGGGTCGTTCGCATCGAGCAGCCGGACCTCGGACGTGATCTTCGAGCCGACCCCGATCACGAGGAAGCGCTCGGAACTGCTGCGGCCGACACCGGTGAAGAAGCGTTCGTCCGGCTCCTCGAACACGAGGACGTCGTCGCCCGTGCTGCCGACCTCGTGACGCCACACCCGGTGGGGGCGCCACGCGTCGTCGACGGTGACGTAGAACAGATGGCGGCCGTCGGCCGACCACGTCGCGCCCGGGGCCGCACCGGTCACCAGGTCGGGCAGGACCTCACCGGTCGAGATGCGACGGACCCGGATCGTGTACCGCTCGTCGCCGTTGGTGTCGACGGACCAGGCCAACAGGTCGCCGTCGTCGGACATGCTGAATGCGCCCAGCGAGAAGAATTCGTGCCCGTGGGCCTCGGCGTTGGAGTCGAGCAGCACCTCCTCGTTCGCGGGGGTGACCCCCGGTTCGACCGTGGGCGGATCCCAGTCGCCGTCCCCGCTGATCGGGGCGCGGCAGCGGATCGCGTACTGGCTGCCCTCGACCGTGCGGGAGTAGTACCACCACCGGTCGTGGCGCACCGGCACGGACATGTCGGTCTCCAGGGTGCGGTCCTTGATCTCGCCGAAGATCTGGTCGCGCAGGTCGGCCAGGTGGGCGGTGGTGTCCTCGGCCCAGGCGTTCTCGGCCTCAAGATAGGCAATGGTCTCGGGGTTGTCGCGGTCGCGCAGCCATTCGTAGGGGTCGAGCAGGCTCTGTCCGTGGTGCGTGCGTTCGACGGGGTGTTGCGGGGCGTGGGGGACGGCGGGCCGAGCGTCGGTCATTCCTTGACCGTACCGGCCGCGGACGACTCTCCGCCGCCGTGACCGGGAACCAGATCAGGGTCGTCGGCGCGCAGGGTGCGAACCGGGCCGACCGGAGTGTGCCGCGTCTCGAATCGGACCGTCACCAGGCCCAGGCCGCGGCCCCACACCCAGCCGTCACCGTGCTCGGTGTGGTGCACGTCCATGCCGGGGGACCATTGGCGCTCGCCGCGCGGATCGACGGGTGCCTTCGGCAGTTCGACGACGGGTTCGACCTCGTCCGGTGCGTCGTGGGTGAACAGGTCGTCCTGGACCCAGTCGGCCAGGCCGCTGACCCCCACCCCGAGCAGACGCAGACCGCCGCCGGTGTCGGTGGCGTCCAGCAGCCGGCGGGCCATCGCGACAATGACCTTCGCATTGTCGGTCGGTGCCGCGAGGGTCGAGGACCGGGTGTGCGTGCTGAAGTCGTGATAGCGGACCTTGAGCGTGACGGTGCGGCCCGAGTACCCGGACTTGCGCAGCCGTTCGGCGGTGCGCCGGGCCAGGGCGTCGCAGATCAGGCCGAGTTCGGTCCGGTCGACGATGTCGGTCTCGAAGGTGTCCTCGGTGCTGACGGACTTGTTCTCGCGGTGTGAGCTGACGGTGCGATCGTCGATGCCGCGTGACAACCGGTGCAGTGAGGCCCCCGCGGACTGGCCCAGCAGGTCGACCAGTTCCGGCTCGGAATGGCGCCACACGTCACGGACCCGGGTGACGCCGATGTGATGCAGGCGGGCGGCGGTCGCGGGGCCCACACCGGCGATCGCGGTGACCGGCATGGGCCCCAGCAGATCCTGTTCGGTACCGGGGTCGACGATGAAGGCACCGTCGGGCTTGTCCAGTTCACTGGCGATCTTGGCCATGAGCTTCGACGAGGCGACCCCGACCGAGGCGGTCAGGCCGTCGGTCAGTTCGGTGACGTCACGACGCAGATCGGCAACCAGCGCAGGGAGCGACTTCGGGTCGAACGCCACGCCGGCGGCCAGGTCGACGAAAGCCTCGTCCAGGGACAGCGGTTCGACGGCGGGGGAGAGTTCACGCAGTCGGCCCATCACGAGCGCCGACGCGGCCCGATACGCATCGAACCGGCCGCTGAGGAACGCGGCGTTCGGGCATCTCGACCGGGCCTCGGTCATGCTCATGGCGGAGCGCACGCCGAATTTGCGTGCTTCGTACGACGCGGTCGACACGACCCCGCGCTGCCCGATGCCGCCGACCACGACGGGCTTTCCGCGGAGCGACGGCTTGTCCCGCTGCTCGACCGAGGCAAAGAACGCATCGAGATCCAGGTGCAGGATCGACGCGGTCGGACGCATGAGCCCAGTCTCGCCTGACGCACCGACACTCAGGCACCGAGGGCGTCGTCCACAGGCCGTCCGTGCCTCCACAGGCACAAATCAAGGGCTGTCAGTGCCGCGGCCGTGACTGCAGGCTCGTCCCCATGACTGACGATCCCTACCTCGCCGAGTCCTTCGCGGACCTGGTCAATGCCCTTCCCGTCTTCTTCGGATTCGTGCCGCGCGAGAGCGTGGTCGGACTCACCGTGAAGGGGGACCTGTGTGCGTTCGGCTTCCGGTTGCGTCATGATCTGCCCGATTCCGGGTACGAGGACGCTCTGGCGGCCGATCTCGCGCCCCACCTGGTCCGGAACGGTGGCGACGGCGTCCTCGTGATCGCCATCTCGGCGGATCGCGAAAGGGCGAAGACGATGGCCTGGGCGCTGCGCGATGCGCTTCCGCCGGCGTTCCGCTGGCTGACCCTGTGGGTCGATGACGACCGGATCTGGTCGGACCTCCCGGGCGACCCTGAGGAGGGCGAGCCCTATGTGTGGAGTGCCCACCACGAGTCCATCGTCCGGGCGGTGGCGAACGGGCAGGTGATCCTGGGGGACAGGTCCGAGCTCGAGGCAGAGGTCTCCCCACCCGTCGGCGAGCGGAACCCACAGCACGACCGGGTCCACGACGAGTGTGTCGCGCAGTTCGTGGTGCGGGCGCTGAACTCACCCGATTCGCACGACTTCATCGTGGCGGAGCAGCAGTCGGTGGCGCGACTCGTGGAACGAGCGCTGGCGGGAGCGTCACTGTCGGACCTCGAACGCATCGAACTGTCCGTGCGGGTCTCGCCCACGCGGGTGCGTGACCGTGAGTGGAACCGGATCGACCGCCGGAACGCTGCCGAGCTCTACGCAGTGTGGTCCTCCGTCGCGCGGTTGGCCGACGCCGAGGTCGCGCCGGCGTCGCTGTGTCTGGCCGGTTTCGCCGCGTGGCAGTGGGGCGACGGGGCCAGGGCGATGACGGCGCTCGATCGAGCCCTGCGGATCGAGCCCGATTACCGGATGGCCCAGCTGCTGTTCAGCGCCCTGCAGGCGGGTATGCATCCGGACTTGTGGTCACAGGCCGCGAGATCTGCCTGATCGGCCCTACTGTGGGAACCATGGGACAAGATGTCGAGGCCCGCGAGTTCACGGGCGAGGACCGGGCGCGGTATCGGGCCAAGGTGCGCCGCAACCTGGATGTGCTGGCCGTGATGCTGGGCGAGCAGGACTTCTCCGTCCCGGATCCGCACGTCGGCATCGAGATCGAGTTCAACCTGGTGGACGAGGCGGGGGACCCGGCGCTGCGCAACTCCGAGACGCTCGAGGCGATCGCCGACGAGGACTTCCAGACCGAACTGGGCCAGTTCAACATCGAGATCAACGTGCCGCCCGCGCCCGTCGCCGGCCGTGGTCTGGCCACGATGGCCGAGCAGATGCGCGACGACCTGAACGCCGCGCAGGCCAAGGCCCAGAGCGTCGACACCGGGCTCATGATGATCGGGATCCTGCCGACCCTCGACGAGGGGCACTTCACCCGCGACACGATCTCGGCCAATCCGCGCTACCACCTGCTGTCCGAGCAGATCCTGGCCGCCCGCGGTGAGGACCTGCAGATCGTCATCAACGGGGTCGAACGGCTGAGCACCACGATCGACACGATCATCGCCGAGGCCGCCTGCACCAGCACGCAGTTGCACCTGCAGGTCGAACCCGACGACTTCGCCCCCACCTGGAACGCGGCGCAGGCGATCGCCGGCGTCCAGGTGGCCGTGGGCGCGAACTCCCCGTTCCTGCTCGGCCGGCGGTTGTGGCACGAGACCCGGATCGCCCTGTTCGAACAGGCCACGGACACCCGCACGGAGGAACTCAAGGCCCAGGGAGTCCGTCCTCGCGTGTGGTTCGGCGACCGGTGGATCACGTCGGTCTTCGACCTGTTCGAGGAGAACGCGAAGTACTTCCCGGCGTTGCTGCCGATCGTCGACGACGAGGACCCGGTCACCGAGATCGAAGCCGGCCGTATCCCGATGCTGCCGGAGCTGCGACTGCACAACGGCACCATCTGGCGCTGGAACCGGCCGATCTACGACGTCGTCGACGGCAAGCCCCATCTGCGGATCGAGAATCGGCTGCTGCCGGCCGGCCCCACCGTGCGCGACACGGTCGCGAACGCTGCCCTGTTCTACGGGCTCGTGACCGCGCTGACCGAGCAGGACCGGCCGGTCTGGTCCCAGTTGTCGTTCCGCGCGGCCGAGGAGGGCTTCCACGAAGCCGCCCGGGTCGGGATCGAGGCGGAGGCGTTCTGGCCCGGCGTGGGCACGGTGCCCGTGCGCGAACTGGTGCTGCGGCACCTGTTGCCCCTGGCCCATGTGGGACTGGAACGTCGTGGCGTGGACGGGGCCGTGATCGACGAGTTCCTGCAGATCATCGAACGGCGTTGCGTGACGGGGCGCAACGGCTCGACCTGGCTCACCGAGCAGTACGACCGGATCAACGAGACCGGCGCCGATGTCTTCGACACGATGCGGGCGCTGACCCGCCGCTACGCCGAGTTGATGCACGACGGGGAACCCGTTCACACGTGGTCCGTGGAGTGATCCAGTTCCGGGTGACGTGGAGCACCATGGCAGACTTGTCCGAGAGGTTGACCGCAGGCCTCATTGTCATGCCCGAAACGATGTTGTGAGGTTGATGTCCCGGTGACTCGAGCCGCCCAGACCGCAAAGGCAGCGAGCGCAAAGAAGGCGCCAGCCACGGCAACCAAGAAGGCCGCCGCGAAGAAGACCCCGACCAAGAAGGCCGCCGCGAAGAAGGCCGCCGCCACGGTGACCGAAGAGGTCGTGCTGACCGACCGTGTGGATCTGGCCGAGGTGCTCGAGACTCCGCCGCCCGCAGTCGACGCCGACGGCAAGAAGGTCCTGCCCGACATCTCCGACGAGGTGTTCGAGAAGGACCTCAAGAGCGATCCGACGCTCAAGGAGGAGGAAGAGGCCAGCTTCACCCTCTCCAGCGCGGACGACACCGACGAGCCGGCCGTCCAGGTCACCGTCGCGGGCGCCACCGCCGACCCGGTCAAGGACTACCTGAAGCAGATCGGCAAGGTCGCGCTGCTGACCGCCGCCGAAGAGGTCGAACTGGCCAAGCGAATCGAGGCGGGGCTGTTCGCCGAGGAGAAGCTGGCCAAGTCCAAGCGCGTCTCGGAGAAGCTGCGCGAGGAACTCGACTGGATCATCATCGACGGTCGCCGGGCCAAGAATCACCTGCTCGAGGCGAACCTGCGACTCGTCGTCTCGCTGGCCAAGCGCTACACGGGCCGCGGCATGTTGTTCCTGGACCTGATCCAGG
>CAYYQO010000083.1:0-12706 GCA_964473845.1 uncultured Aeromicrobium sp. | reverse complement strand
CCATGACGGTGATGACGACCTGGACCTCGTTGCGCAGACCCTTCTTGAAGGTCGGGCGCAGCGGCCGGTCGATCAGGCGACACGTGAGGATCGCGTCCTCGCTGGGACGGCCCTCACGGCGGAAGAACGAACCGGGGATCCGGCCCGCCGCGTACATGCGCTCCTCGACGTCGATGGTCAGAGGGAAGAAGTCGAAGTGGTCCTTGGGATGCTTGCCGGCCGTGGTGGCCGAGAGCAGCATCGTGTCGTCGTCGAGGTAGGCGGCGACGGAGCCGGCGGCCTGGCGAGCCAGGAGTCCGGTCTCGAGGCGGATCGTGCGGGTGCCGAAGCGACCGTTGTCAATAACGGCTTCGACGGAGGTGATGTCGGACATGTGTGTCCCTTCTGCAGGGTTTCCACCCTGCTCAAACGGGACGAGGGCGGCAGCGCCGGCGTGGTCCTGACTGCGGACCCGGGCCGGGCCGGTCTTCGATCGAGGCCCGCGGCCACCCCGAGGGGCTCCGAGGGCCACTACCGAGGACCGAGCGATCGCCGACCTCGTCGTGGGCTTCTGTTCAGTTGTGGGTTCTTCAGAGGTGGAGCATGACGAACGGGCGGCCGCCCCCGAAAGGACGACCGCCCGCGATGTCAGCGGCGCAGACCGAGACGCTCGATGAGCGAGCGGTAGCGTTCGATGTCGTTGTTCTGCAAGTAGTTCAGCAGACGACGACGCTGACCGACGAGCAGCAGCAGGCCACGACGGCTGTGGTGGTCGTGCTTGTGCTCCTTCAGGTGCTCGGTCAGGTGCGAGATGCGGCCCGTGAGCAACGCGATCTGAACCTCCGGGGAACCGGTGTCGCCCTCGCTGGTCGCGTACTCGGCGATGATCTCTGACTTCGACAGGTCTGCCACCGTGGGGGCAGCGGTCTTCTTCGACACAATTCTCCTTGGAGTTTCGTTGCACGGCGCGCCCGGGCCTGTTCACCGGGGCACTATCGTTCCGTGGCCGATCGACGGCAACCATCAGGGTATCAGCGTGATCGCGGTCGGTCCTAATCGCCGCGCGGTCACTCGCTCAGGAGCGTCCGGGCCTTCGAGACGTCGCGGTGCATCTGGTCGACCAGTTCGTCGAGCGAGCCGAAGGCGACCATGTCGCGCAGGTGTGCCACGAACTCGACTCGGAGCCGCTGACCGTACAGATCGAGGTCGTCACGGTCCAGGACGTAGGACTCGACCCGACGCCCGGCCACGCCCTCGAACGTGGGGTTGGTGCCGATGGACGTCGCGGCCGGGACGTGCGAACCGTCCGGCAGCAGGACCCGCGTCGCGTACACGCCGTCCGGCGGAACCGCGCAGGACTCGTCGACGGGGACGTTCGCCGTGGGGAATCCCAGCTCGCGGCCGCGACGGTCGCCCTGGATGACGATGCCCTCGACCTCGTGCGGGCGGGCGAGGATCGCGGCTGCCTGCTCAATGTCGCCGGAGGCGACCGCTTCGCGGACCCGGGTCGAGGAGAAGGCCTCGCTGTCGCCGGCCAGGCTGAGGTCGGTGACGGTGAAACCGGCCTGCTCCCCCGACTCGGTGAGCGTCTCGACGGTTCCCGCCGCGCGGCTGCCGTAGCGGAAACCGGCCCCGACAACGACGGCCCGCGCGCTGCACTGGTCGAGCACGACCGCATCGACGAACTCCTGCGGCGACCACGCGGCCATCTCGGGGGTGAAGTCCAGCACGCGCACGTGGTCGGCGCCGTGCTGGTGCAGCAGTTCGATGCGCCGTTCGAGCGTCGTGAGGCGCTTCGGCGCGCGATCCGGCGCGAACACCGACACCGGGTGCGGGTCGAAGGTGATCGCCACGGTCGCCAGTCCGTCGGCGGCCTCGCGCGTGGCGGCCAGCAACGCCTGGTGCCCGCGATGCACACCGTCGAAGTTCCCGATCGTGATCGCGGTCGGCTCGGACACCGGGGTGCCCGGAGCTCCCTCTACCGCCTTCCAGATCGCCACGGCGACACTTTGCCACACGACGGCATCCCCGAGTTCTCGGGTATCCGCTACGCCTCACACCTCGGTCCCTGTGAATGCTGGGCCATCTTGGGGCTCGGTCGGCAGTCCCATCAGGACTCTCGTCCGTGGTCTGAGTCACCGCTTGCGTGTGAGAGTCGGTGGTCGATGCCACCGATCAGGCGGTCTTGCTGGCTGGGTCGATGGCGCGGTGGTCAAAGAGTGTGAGGGTGTAGTGGCCTGGTGCGCCTTCGGGTTCGTGTGCGCTGTAATGAACTGCGTAGCTCCCTGGGGGGATTCTGGCGAAGTCTGTGACTTCTACCGTTGGTATGTCTTGGAAGAGCAGGTCGCCGGTGGTGAATTCCACTCGTTCTGTGAGTGCGCCGTCCAAGTGTCGGAGTTCTGGTTCGAGCTGGACGGTGAGGTTGCGCTCCTGGAACGTTTCGCGCATGGAGATGCATATCTGGCTGGTGCCGACTGCGATGGATTGTCCTGGCTCGTAGGTGATGTATTCAGGCGGGGTAAGGCGTTGAAGCAGTTCCACTTGGAGGACTGTCCAGGGAAGGGTTCTTTCTCCGATGATCACGGTGAATGAGCCTATGCGCTTTGGGTTGAGACGCAGACGTGCTTCCCGCCGAGCCTGCGGTGAACTGTCGATCCGCTTCGACCGAGCGTGCGCTGTTCGAGCCTCGCGCAATGCACGTCACCCTCAGTAGTTGCTGTGGCGAAGCATGGGGGGCACCGCGCCGCACTCGTGCCCCAAGCCGTCGTCAGGCAGCGACCTTCATGGCCGCGATCGAGTCGTCGGTACACGTGTCCCAGAAACCCCCGACGACGTCCTGGAGCTGGCCGAAGGACGCGGCGGCGAACAACACGTCCTGGTAATGGGTGATGTCGTACGACTGGGTTCCCATCGCCACCAGGCTCATCGGGCGGATCGTGACGTCACGGAACTCCTCGATCTCGCCGGGACTCGACAGGATGCCCGCGCCGTACGCCTTCAGGCCGTCGGATTCGTGCACCACCCCGAACTCCAGCGTGAACCAGAAGACCTTGCTGACGAACTCCAGTGCCTCGTCCGTCTCAACGCGACGCGCCGCCGCACCGGCTGCCTCGTAGAGGTCCGTGAACCGCCGGTCGGCGAGCGTGTTCCCGTGCCCCACCACCTCGTGCAGCACGTCGGGTTCGGGCGTGTAGAGCGGCACCGAGTGGTGGCGCACGTACTGCGTGGCCCAGAACTTCCGGTCCGCGAGCGCCCCGTAGAACTCGCGCAGCGGCACGAGACCCGCTGCTGGCTGGTAGGCGAAGCCGGTCAGCGGTGCCAGGGCGGCCGACAGATCTGCCAGTTGCGGCACGTGGTCCTCGGGCAGGCCGAAGGCCTCCTTGCCGTCCAGGAACTCCCGGCACGCGTACACGCGGTGTTTCTCGTGCAGGTCCTCGCACACGACGCGCCACACCTCGTGCTCCTCGTCGGTGTAGTCGATCACCGGCGGTGCCTCCCCCGGCCGCCACTGCGCGGCGGCGGTCGCAATGCGGTCACGGCGTTCGCGATAGACCGGATCCTCCAGGCCCGGATGGCCTTCGCCGAGCTCCACCGAGACGCTGCCGTCGGACTTCTTCGTGACCGGCGCGAAGTACTGACCCTCTTCGAACATGGCTCCTCCTATGTCTCGATGATGCCGTCGACCTCGCCGAGCGGCAGGAGCCGTCCGTCGCGGGTGCGGGCCGTTGCGGTGATGGTCACCCGGTCCCCGTCCTCCAGGAACGTCCGCGTGCTGCCGTCGCCGAGCGTGATGGGCTCCGTGCCGTTCCAGGACAGCTCCAGCAGCGACCCGACCTCGTGACGTTCCGACCCGCTGACCGTGCCCGAGGCGAACAGGTCGCCCGGCCGCAGTGAGGCGCCGTTGACCGTCAGGTGGGCGAGCATCTGCGCCGGCGTCCATGCCATCGTCGCGAAGGGCGGCCGCGAGACGACGGTGTCGTTGATGGTCACCGTCAGTTCGAGGTCGAGCCCGTACCCCGCCGGTTTCAAGTAGTCCTGGAGAGCGACGCGTGGAGGCGGCGGATCGACCTGGGCCTCCGTCAGCGCCGCCCACGGCACGACCCACGGCGACACGGACGTCGCGAACGACTTGCCCAGGAACGGACCGAGCGGGACGTACTCCCACGCCTGGATGTCGCGCGCCGACCAGTCGTTGACGACGCAGACGCCGAACAGGTGGTGCTCGGCCTCCTCGATCGTCACGGGCTCCCCGAGCCGGGAACCCGCGCCGACGACGAACCCGATCTCGGCCTCGATGTCCAGTTTCGCGCTGGGTCCGAAGCCGATCGCGCCGTCGCCCCTGCGCACCTGCCCCGACGGACGACGCACGGGAGTACCAGACACGACCACCGTGCCGGCCCGTCCGTGGTACCCGATCGGCAGGTGATCCCAGTTCGGGGTCAACGGCTCGCCCTCGGGTCGGAAGATCCGGCCCACGTTCGTCGCGTGGTTCCGCGACGCGTAGAAGTCGACGTAGTCGGCGACCGAGAACGGCAGCAGCAGTTCAAGGTCCGCCACGGGCCTCCGGGCAGGATCGGTCGCAACCAGATCGGATGCCCCGGCCCGCAGGTCGGCCCAGGCCGTCGGCCCCTCGGCGAGCACGGCGTCGAGGTTCCCCCCGGCCACCAGTCCCTCCGCCGTCAGGTCGACCACGTCGGATCCCACCCCGACGCCGAGGTGAGGGCTGTCGAGGTCGGGAGCGCTGAAACTGCAGTACGGCAGCGTCGCGCGGTCGAAGTCCGTCACGTGATCAACCCCAGCGCACGGAGTTCGTGGAGCGGCCCGTCGATGTCGCACGTGCCGACCGAGCGGAACAGGCGGCGCGAGTCCGCCAGCGAGGTCAGGTCAAGGTCGGCGGCCCCGGCCGTCAGCAGCGCCAGCGGATCCTCACCGCGCGTGACCGCGACGACGGCGGCCATGATGTTGACGAACCCGTGAGCACCTCCACCAGCGATGGCTGCGTGCAATCCCGCCGTCAGTTTGAACGGCTGGTCGTGCTCGACACAGTGGACGATCGCGGCAGCGAGCTCGTCGACCGACGGCACGTACGCCCCGCCGCAGCGCAGCTTGAGCAGGGAATCGTCCGGAACCTCGAATCCCGACCCCCACGGCCTCTCGACCGCCGTGGGCGTGTCGCCTAGGTCGTCGCTGCGGCCCCGGATCTCCACCGGACCCCGCACGACGGCGAGCTCGATCGGCTCGGTGAGCAACCCCTGCAATTGCGGCAGTCGCGCCTCGTCGCAGACGAACGGACCGACATACGTCCCGTCGGGACCGGACCGACGAGCCCGGTGTGCCTTGAGCGCGACGTCGAGCGGCGCGTTTCCGGGCGGGAAGATCGCCGCATCGTCGAAGAAGCGCTCGAACATCATCGCCCCCACGACAGATGGTAGACGCCGTCGTCGACCGCACGCCCGCCCTCGCCCAGTTCGAGCGGCCTGAAGGTGTCGACCATGACCGCGAGCTCGTCGAACCGTTCCACCCCGAGGCTCGCCTCGATCGACGACGGCTGTGGACCGTGCGAATGGCCACCCGGGTGCACCGAGATCGATCCCTTCGCGATGCCGGACCCCTTGCGCGCCTCGTAGTCACCGTCGACGTAGAACATGATCTCGTCGGAATCGACGTTCGAGTGGTAGTACGGCACCGGGATCGCCAGCGGGTGGTAGTCGACCTTGCGGGGCACGAAGTTGCAGATCACGAAGTTGGTGCCCTCGAACACCTGGTGCACCGGTGGCGGCTGGTGCACGCGGCCCGTGATGGGCTCGAAGTCGCTCACGTTGAAGGCATACGGGTAGAGGCAGCCGTCCCAACCGATCACGTCGAACGGGTGCCGGGGCACGACGTGGACCGAACCGCTCAGGCCGGCAGGCCCCGAGCCGCGGTGCTTCACGAAGACCTCGACGTCGCTCCCGTCGCGCACCTCGGGTTCGCCCGGGCCGCGCAGGTCACGCTCGCAGTACGGCGCGTGCTCCAGCAACTGCCCGAACCTCGACAGGTAGCGCTTGGGCGGACCGATGTGACTGCTCGCCTCGATGCAGTACGCCCGCACCTCGGTCTCCGGAACCCAGCGGTGGGTGGTGGCGCGCGGGATGACCAGGTAGTCGCCCGGCCCGAACGGCAGGTGACCGAACACGGTCTCCAGCACGCCACGTCCGGCCTCGATGAACACGCATTCGTCGCCGGTCGCGTTGCGGTACAGCGGCGATGGGTGCGAGCCCACCGCGTACGAGATCCGCACGTCGCCGTTGCCGAGCACGAGCCGGCGTCCCCGCACGAGATCGCGGTCCGCGTCACCGAACAGGTCGTGCAACCTCAGGTGTCGCGGCAGCAGCGGTTCGTTCGGCACCGTCGCCTGGTCCGGCAGCTCCCACGTCCGCGCCTCGACGATGGCTGACGGCACGCCGGCGTGATAGAGCAGCGAGCTGTCCGAACTGAAGCCCTCCTCCCCCATCAACTCCTCGCGGTACAGCGAACCGTCCGGCGCCCGGTGCTGGGTGTGGCGCTTCGGCGGGATGCTGCCTGCGCTGCGGTAGTGGGCCATGTCGGCGCTCCTGCCCTAGAAGTTTCCCCGGCGTTCCTGCTCGCGCTCGATCGCCTCGAACAGTGCCTGGAAGTTGCCCTTGCCGAATCCGAGCGACCCGTGGCGCTCGATCAACTCGAAGAACACGGTCGGGCGATCTCCGACCGGCTTGGTGAAGATCTGCAGCAGGTAGCCGTCCTCGTCCCGATCGACCAGGATGCCGCGCTGCTGCAGCTCCTCGATCGGTACTCGCACCTCGCCGATCCGCTCCCTCAGCGCCGGATCGGTGTAGTACGAATCGGGGGTCGCGAGGAACTCGACGCCGGCGTCCCGCAGCCAGTCGACCGTCGCCAGGATGTCGTTCGTCGCGAGCGCCAGATGCTGGGCGCCCGGGCCGTCGTAGAACTCCAGGTACTCGTCGATCTGGGACTTCTTCTTGCCGATCGCCGGTTCGTTCAGCGGGAACTTCACGCGGTGGTTGCCGCTCGCCACGACCTTGCTCATGAGCGCGCTGTACTCCGTCGCGATGTCGTCCCCGACGAACTCGGCCATGTTGGTGAAGCCCATGACTCGGTTGTAGAAGTCGACCCACTCGTCCATGTGACCCAGTTCGACGTTGCCGACGACATGGTCGAGCGCCTGGAAGATCCGCGTCGGCGCACCGTCGGGTCGCTTCATCGTCGACGTTCGCGCCACATAGCCCGGTAGGTACGGCCCCGAGTAGCGGCTGCGGTCGATGAGCGAGTGACGGGTCTCGCCGTACGCGGCGATCGCAGCCATCCGCACGGTGCCGTGCTCGTCGGAGACGTCGTGGGGCTCCTCCAGGATCGTCGCGCCCTGGGCGCGGGCCTGCTGTACGCAAGCATCGACATCGGGCACCTCGAGAGCGATGTCCACGATGCCGTCACCGTGCCGACGGTGGTGGTCCATCACCGGGCTGTCCAGGGCCACTCCCCCCTTGAGCACGAACCGCACGGCACCGCTGGCCAGCACGTAGGCGTGATGATCGCGATTGCCCGTCTCCGGACCGGAGTAGGCCACCAGATCCATCGCGTACGCGGACATGAAGAAGTGCGCGGACTGCGTCGCGTTGCCGACGTTCCACACCAGTGCGTCCCAGCCGGTGACCGGGAACGGATCGGTCCTCGGGTCGTGCTCGACGAGGCCGACGAGCTGCTGCAGTTGCTCGAGGTCGAGGTGGGCGAGGCGTTCGGCATCCGTGAGGTCAAGGCTCATGTGACTCAGGACACACCTTCCGTCGCGGCTGGGCAACCGGGCCACATGCAGGTGGTCAAGCCAGCCAGTCCGCCCAGTTCCCTGCCGGTCTAACTGCGCAGATTGTTAAGCTGGATCCATGCTTGATCGATTGGACGTCGCGCTCATCGAAGCGATGCACACGCACCCGCGCGTCGGCGACCTCGAACTGTCGCGGATCGTGGGTGTCGCCCGGGCGACGGTCCAGTCGCGGCTGCGGAAGATGGAGGAGTCCGGCGTCATCACGGGTTACGCGCCGGACGTCAATCTCGCCGCGGCCGGGCACCCGGTCCAGGCCTTCGTCACCCTGCAGATCGTGCAGGGGTCCATCGACGCCGTCACCGCTGAACTCGAGTCCCTGTCGAACGTGCTCGAGGCCTTCATCACGAGCGGCGACGCCGACATCGTCTGCAAGATCGCCGCGACGTCCCACGAGGACCTCAAGGACACCCTGCTGCACATCAGCCGATCGGGTTCGGTGGCCCGCACGAGCAGCGTTATCGTCCTGTCGGAACTCGTACCGACGCGGGTCCTTCCGACGCTGCGCAAGGGAGCCGTCGAACCTCCGCCGAGGGCTCCGGCGTTCCGCTGAGCCGTCCGGAACTCTCATCGACAACTCATTCGAATCGCGGCTCCGCCAGCGAGAATGGAACCATGCGTCTCCGAGTTCTCGTGTCCGCCTGCGTGCTGACGGCGGTCGTCCTCGTGCTCGGCGGCCTGCTGGTCGGGCGACTGCTGCCGACGAGTGGATCCGACGGCCGGATCGACCCGGTGATCATCAGCCCGGCGGGCCTGACCGAGCCGGACGGCACGCCGACGTCGAACGCCACCGGGCCGACGGCCGAACCCACGACAGGGCCGACCGCGTCGCCGACACCACCGGTCGCCTCGACGACGCCGACGGCCCGACCCACGGCTCCGAAGTCGCCGAAACCCAGCCAGGTGAAGCCGAAACCGAAACCCGTCGACGACGACGACGATGACGACGACGATGATGACGATGACGACGACTGATCCCCGCCGCCCCCGGATCACCTCGTGGTGAGACCGCGCTGGGCCGGCTTCTCGGTCCGCAGCCGACTCATCGTCGCGATCGCCCTGCTCGTCGGAGCCGCACTGCTCGCCGCCGGCATCGCCATGTGGGTCGTGGAGTCCCGCCGCATCGACCAGTCGATCGACGCCTCGATCCAGCAGGAATTCGCCGAGTTCCGGGCCTCCTTCGGTGCCGACGAGCAGATCGGCGCCGACGATCGGCTCGAGGCATTCCTCGCCCGGACCCTGCCCGATGACGGCGAGGTCGTGTGGCGATTCCCGGCGAGTGGCGGAGCCACCTACATCGGTAACGAGGACCCCGACCTGCTGCGCTCCCCTGCCTTCCTGGCGCTCGTACAGGGCCTGCGCGACACGGGCGGGCTGCGCACCTTCAGCGCGGGCCGGGACGACTACCGCGTCGGCGTGCTGCCCGTTCACCAGGCAGACCAGCGCGCCGCCCTCGTCGTCACGCGCAACGTCACGCAGGCCCAGGAGCGGCTCACCGACCTCCTCACGACCTATGCCCTCGTGGGCCTGCTCTCGCTCGTGGTCGTCGTGGCGGCCTCGTCGTGGCTGGCCGGGCGGCTGCTCCGTCCCATCACGACGTTGCGCGACACGGCTCGCGAGATCAGCGCCGGCTCCCTCGACGGGCGGCTCGAGGTCACCGGGCACGACGACCTCACGGACCTGCAGATCACCTTCAACCAGATGCTGGACCGCCTCGAGAACGCCTTCTCCGTCCAACGCAAGATGCTCGACGACGCCGGTCACGAACTGCGCACTCCCCTGACCGTCCTGCAGGGTCACCTCGAAGTCATGTCGGCGGACGATCCCCAGGACGTCACCGAGACGAAGGAGTTGCTGCTCGACGAGATCGAACGTATGTCGCGGCTGGTCAACGATCTGCTCATGTTGGCCAAGGCCCAGCGGCCGGACTTCGTGCGACGCGAACTCGTCGATCTCGCCGTCCTCGGCGAGGGTGTCGCGGCCCGCTGTGGGGCACTCGCCGACCGAACGTGGCAGACCGACCTCGATGCCCGGGGTGAGGCCCTCGTGGACGGCCAACGCATCACCCAAGCCCTGCTGCAGTTCGCTGACAACGCGGTGCGCCACACCCAGCCCGGCGACACGATCACGATCGGATCGCGGTCATCGCTGACCAGTGTCGAGTTCTGGGTCGCCGACACCGGCCCGGGCGTTCCGCCCGAACTGCGCGAGGCGATCTTCGAGCGCTTCACCTCGACCGGTTCCCACGACGGGTTCGGCCTCGGCCTGTCGATCGTCGGCGCGATCGCCGAGGCCCACGGCGGCCGCGTGAGCCTGGACGACTCGTCACCGGGGACGGGCGCCACGTTCCGACTGCGCCTACCGATCAAGGAGGATCGTTGACATGAGCCGAATCCTGGTGGTCGAGGACGAGGAACGCATCGCCTCGTTCATCGCGAAGGGCCTGCGCGCCGAAGGATTCACCCCGACCGTCGTCGCCGATGGCATCACGGGGTTCGACTATGCCGTCAGCGGCGAGTTCGACCTCATCATCTTGGACATCGGTCTTCCGGGCATGGACGGATTCACGGTGCTGCAGAAGCTGCGTGAGGAGCGTTCCCCGCTCCCGGTGATCGTGCTGACGGCACGCGATTCCGTGACCGACACCGTCGCGGCCCTGGAGAGCGGTGCTGCCGACTACATGAGCAAGCCGTTCCGCTTCGCCGAACTGCTCGCGAGGGTCCGGCTGCGGCTGCGCACCACGAGCGAGACGGTGATCAACGAGGACCTCACGGCCGGCGACGTCCGGCTCGACGTGCGCAGTCGGCGCGCCTACGTCGGCGACCGTGAGGTCGAACTGTCGGCGCGGGAATTCGCCCTGGGCGAGGTGTTGATCCGGCACCGCGGCCAGGCGCTGTCGCGCGAGCAGTTGCTCTCGCACGTGTGGGGTTACGACTTCGATCCGGGATCCAATGTCGTCGACGTCTACGTGGGCTACCTGCGCAAGAAGCTGGGCGCCGACCTCGTCACGACGGTCCGCGGCGTCGGTTACCGGGTCGAATGACCCACCGGCGCCTCAGCGACGCAGGCTGAAGCCGGACAGCCGCGCCGAGGGCAGGGACGCGAGCAGTGGTTCGACCCGCTCGACCAGTTCGGTCGTGGTGGGCCGGGCCGCCGGCTCGAACGCCAGGCAGTCCATGATCAGATCGCGAACGGCCGGCGGGACGAAGTTCGGCATCGGAGCCGGTGGTTTCGTCAGCTGGGGCCATCTCAGCTCGTCGGTGAACTTCCAGGCTCGGTGCCCGACGGCGGCACGGTAGAGGCTCGCACCGATCGACCACACGTCGCTCGCTGGCCCGATCGGGCCGTACGTCACCGGGTCGCACTGCTCCGGCGGCATGTACTCGTCGGTACCGACGGGGTGTTCGAGGGACGCTGCGGTCTCGACGTCGAGCGCCAGGCTGAGGTCGATGAGCTTGGCCGGCGCACCCATGATGACGTTGCTGGGCTTGACGTCCAGGTGCACGAGGTCCCGCGCGTGCAGGTAGTGGATGCTGCCCGCCAATTCGAGGACGAGCGGCAGCAGTTGGTGCAACTGCACGGGACCGTCCCGGAAGATCAGCGCCGAGAGCGTCGGCCCGTCCAGGTGCTCCATCACGAGGTACGGCCGGTCACCCTCGTCCTGGTAGTCGTACAGCCGCACGATCGACGGATGGGCCAACTGCGACAACAGGTCGATCTCGCGCAGGGTGCCCGAGACGGCGTCCTCGTCGCCCGTCAACTCGGGACGCACGATCTTGACGACGACCGGGGCGAGCCGGTCCTCGTCGTAGGCGAGCCACACCTCGTGGTGGAGGCCGCCGCCGAGCTCGGAGATCCCCACGAGCCCCGGCGGCAGCTCCGCCGGGGACTCGTTCGGGAGGGACGAGTTCGACATCAGTTGCTGTCGCGGCTCTCGCGGCTGACGGTCGACTTCTGCGACACGACCGACTTGCGGCTCTGGATGCTGGCCTTGGACTGCCTCGACGCCACCGACTGCCTCGACTTCAGACTCTGACGGGACTGCACGGTGTTGACGCTCCGGTCGTCGATCTGATGGCCGGCAGCGGGCGCGGCAGGAGCCGAGACGCGGGTGTTGGCCGAGTTCAGCGTGTTGTGCGTCGGGTCGGCCACGGGATCGGTCGGATCAGGATCCGGCGTCGGCTCGTCGTCGACCGTCGAGACGACACCGGTCGTGGCGTCCTCCCGCTTCGCCTGCTCCGGCGAGCCGCCGACCGCGGCCTGCGCCACGATGACGCCACCGGTGGTCAGGGCGATGGTTCCCGCCAGCGCCGCGATCCCGGTACGGATGGTGTTGTTCATGATTCCTCCTCGATGTTGATGCCCTCACTCTCGCCAGCGCCCGTGAGGCGCCCGTGAGACATCGATGAGAGGACTCTCATGTGGGGTGAAGTTTCCCCGGTCAACCGGGGAAACGGTCACCGATCGGGGGAAACTTCCCATGACCTGTGACAGGAAACCGCGCACGGCGCCAACCAAGGTGCTGTGGACGGTGTTCAGTCGGTCCACAGGCCGCAACTGGCATCTGGCCGAACGTCACCACGACACTCCACGGTGAATACCATGACCTCCCACTTCGCCGACCTCGCCGCCTCGCGCGGCGGTTACATTCGTCGTCCTGACCTGCTCGATCTCGGATACAAGGATCGCCACATCAGGCAGGCTCTCCAAGAGCGGAAACTCGTGCGGCTTCGGGTTGGGACCTATGCGCCGCAGTCCCACGGAGAGCTGAGCCCCGAGGAGCAGTACCGATTATTGGCCTTCTCCGTGCTCGACAAGCTTCCCTCGGATGTCGTTCTGAGCCATCAGTCGGCGGCGGCCATCCACACGGGA
>CAYYQO010000082.1:0-12875 GCA_964473845.1 uncultured Aeromicrobium sp. | reverse complement strand
CAGGTGAACGGCAAGTTCGCGGCGGGCGATCTCGCCGGTGCGCAGGAGTCCTCGCGCAAGGCCAAGCAGTGGGCCATCTGGGCCGCGATCACCGGCGTCGTGGTGATCGTGCTGTACATCTTGGTCGTGGTGGTCTTCGCCGCCAGTACGACGACGACCTCGTCGGGTTACTGACCTGAGCGACATGACCCAGCGCCCCGTGCCTGCCGGAGGAGCCCGGCAGCGCGGGGCGCTCGCATTCGCCACCGTGACGGCAGCCGGTGTCGCGGCCGCAGTCAGCATCGCCACGGTCTCGCCCGAGGAACCCGGCCACTACCCGACCTGCCCGTTCCTGGCCGCCACCGGCCTCTACTGCCCCGGGTGCGGCAGCCTGCGCGCCGTTCACGCGCTGACCCACGGGGATCTGCTCACCGCGTGGGACCGCAATCCGCTGGCGGTGCTGCTGGTGCCGTTCGTGCTGGGGGCGTGGATCGCGTGGGGGCTGAGGCTGCTCGGCCTGAACGCGTGGCACCCCAGTCGCATCCCGGCGGGCTGGATCTGGGGCCTGCTGGTCGTGGTGCTGACGTACTGGGTCGCAAGGAACGTACCGGGCTGGGACTGGCTCTCGCCGGTCTAGGCAATACTGAACGACATGGATTCGTCTAGCCCGGTCGACAAGCCGAGCAATCTGAACGTCCCGAACATTCTCACCGTCATCCGCATCCTGGGGGTGCCGCTGTTCGGCTGGCTCCTGCTGCACGACGGTGGCGAGTCCATCGGCTACCGGATCGCGGCATGGGCGGCCTTCGCCGTGCTCATGGCGACCGACAAGGTCGACGGCGATCTGGCTCGCAAGCACGATCTGATCACCGACTTTGGCAAGATCGCCGACCCGATCGCGGACAAGGCGCTGACCGGTATGGCGTTCATCGGGCTGGCGATCATCTTCGCCGACCAGCCCTGGGGATGGTTGTTCTGGCTCGTCGTGATCGTGATGCTCGTCCGCGAGTGGGGGATCACACTCATGCGCGTCGTCATGGCCCGGCGCGGATTCGTGATGCCAGCGAGTCGTGGCGGCAAACTCAAGACGGTCCTGCAGGCCGTGGCGATCGCTGGCTATTGCCTTCCGTTCGAGATCTGGGACGGTCCCGTGCCGGCCGTTTTGCTGTGGGTTACCCACCTGCTGATGGCTGCGGCATTCGCCGTGGCCCTGGTGACGGGGATCCAGTACGTGGCCGATGCGCGCCGACTGGCCAGGGAAGCGCCTGCCGACGAGTCCACGCAGTGACGACCGAGCCGGATCCGGTCGCGATCGTCGGGTCGCTGCGCGCCCGTGCCCAGTCCGTGGCGACCGCCGAGTCGCTCACGGGCGGCCTGGTCTGTGCGACATTGGTCAGCGCCGCCGGCGCCTCAGCGGTCGTCCGTGGGGGAGTCGTCGCGTATCAGCCGGACGTCAAGATCGGCCTGCTCGGCGTCGACGCCGCCCTGATCGAGCGTGAAGGCACCGTCCACGCACACGTGGCTGAGCAATTGGCCGAGGGCGCCCGAAGCCGGCTGGGGGCGACGTGGGGCCTGGGGACGACCGGTGTGGCCGGACCGGGCGCCTCCGAAGGGCATGCCCCGGGCACGGTCTTCGTCGCCGTCGCCGGGCCTGACGGGGTGTGGGCTCGCCGGCTGGACCTCTCGGGCGATCGCGAGGCGGTCCGTCGTGGGGCGGTCTGCGCGGTCCTGGAGGACCTGCACTATAGGCTGGGGAAGAACAGCGACTCGACGGACGTTGAGTCTGACAGGGAAGGTGGTGGCGATGACCGCGATGCGTGAACTCATCGGCGACGTGCTCCGGGCACGGCGTCTCGCCGAGGGCCTGACCCTGCGCGACGTCTCCGAGCGTGCTCGGATCAGCCTCGGCTACATCTCCGAGGTCGAACGAGGCCAGAAGGAGGCCAGCTCCGAACTACTGGCTGCTCTGGCCCAGGCGCTCGAGGTGCCCCTGAGCAAGGTGCTCCTCGACGTCAGCTCGCTGCTCGAGGTCGAGGAGGCCGCCGATCTGGCGACCGTGTCCTCGATCGCACCCGGGACCGCCCGGGCTTCTGCCGCGTGAGACACAGCGAGTTCTGGCAGCGCATGGAAACGGCGCTGGGTGCTGCCTACGCCGCCTCGTGGGCTCGCCAACAGGCCATCACGTCGTTGGGCGGACGCACCGCCGTCGAGGCTCTCGACGACGGCATCGACCCCCAGCAGGTCTGGCGCGCCGTTCACGCCTCGCTCGAACTGCCGGCCCGCGACCGCTGAGTTAGCGTCGAGGGATGAACGAGCGCCAGCGAGTGAATCATCCCGAACCTCGAATCGCGGGACCGACCTCCCGTTCTCTTCCCGGGACGGTGCAGCGATGAGCCAGCTTCCCGACCTGACCGGAAAGCGGGTCGCCATCATTGCGACCGACCACTTCGAAGAGTCCGAACTGACGACGCCGCGCGACGCGTTGGAAGAAGCCGGGGCGGACGTCCGGGTCTATGCGCCCCACACCGGCAACATCCAGGCGATGCGCGGCGACGTCGAGCCGACCGTCTCCGTCAGGGTCGACGGACTGCTCGCTGACCTGGATCCTCGGGCGACCGACGTCGTCGTGGTGCCCGGCGGAACCGTGAACGCCGATCACCTGCGCACCGACACCGATGCCCAGCGCATCGTGGTCGCGGCACTCGAGTCGGGTGTTCCCGTGGCCGCGATCTGTCATGCACCTTGGCTGCTGATCTCGGCCGGTGTCGCGTCGGGACGGCGGCTGACCAGTTACTCGAGCCTGGCGGACGACGTCCGCAACGCCGGGGGTGACTGGGTCGACGAGACGGTGGTCGTCGACGGGGACCTCATCACGAGCCGCAATCCCGATGACCTTCCGGCCTTCGTGAGTGCCATCGGCGATGCACTCACCGCGTAGGCGCATCAGCGTTCGGCGTGTCGCGCCGCATCGAACACCTGTTCGTCTAGAGTCGTGCACAGGCCGACGGTCAGGTCGGACGATATCCACAGGCGAGTCGATGAGGCTCATAAATGTCTGCGGGTCCGCCTACCGTCGAAGATGGCCCGCCACCACGACCACCCGCGGTCGACGACACGAAGGACGCACCATGGCTTTGCAGAAGAGCTCGGCTTCACCGAAGAGCAGCAGTTCGCAGAAGGACTACGCCAAAGAGCGAGCCAACAAGGACAAGGCGATCGACAATGCCTTGGCGCAGATCGACCGCTCGTACGGCAAGGGGGCCGTGATGCGGCTGGGCGACCAGGCGCGCGCCCCGATCGAGGTCATTCCCACCGGAGCCGTCTCGTTGGACGTCGCGCTGGGAATCGGTGGGTTGCCGCGCGGTCGGGTGGTCGAGATCTACGGGCCTGAGTCCTCCGGCAAGACGACCGTCGCCCTCCACGCGGTGGCGAACGCCCAGAAGGCTGGCGGCGTCGCAGCCTTCATCGACGCCGAGCACGCGCTCGATCCCGACTACGCCCGCAAGTTGGGCGTCGACACCGACGCCCTGCTGATCTCGCAGCCCGACAGCGGCGAGCAGGCCCTCGAGATCGCCGACATGCTGATCCGTTCCGGCGCACTCGACATCATCGTGATCGACTCGGTGGCCGCGCTCGTCCCGCGCGCCGAGATCGACGGTGAGATGGGCGACAGCCACGTCGGCCTGCAGGCCCGGCTGATGAGCCAGGCGCTGCGCAAGATGACCGGTGCGATCAACGGCTCGGGCACCACCGCGATCTTCATCAACCAGTTGCGCGAGAAGATCGGCGTGATGTTCGGCAGTCCCGAGACCACGACGGGCGGCAAGGCCCTGAAGTTCTACGCCTCCGTGCGCTTGGACGTGCGTCGTATCGAGACTCTCAAGGACGGCACCGATCCGGTCGGCAACCGCACCCGAGTCAAGGTCGTCAAGAACAAGGTCGCCCCGCCGTTCAAGCAGGCCGAGTTCGACATCATGTACGGCCAGGGCATCAGCCGTGAGGGCAGCCTGATCGACCTGGGCGTCGACGCGGGCTTCGTGCGCAAGGCGGGCGCTTGGTACACGTACGAAGGCGATCAGCTGGGCCAGGGCAAGGAGAACGCGCGGAACTTCCTGCGCGACAACCCCGATCTGGCCGACGAGATCGAGAAGCGCATCAAGGAGAACCTCGGTATCGGGGCCGTGGTGGACGAGCCGGCCGCTGATCCGGCCGCCGTGGTCGACGATCTGGCGGGCGACCTGTCGGCCGCCGACTTCTGATGGTCGACCCGACCGACCCGGATGCCGACCTTCGGTCGGTGATCATCGCGGGTCGGACGATCGCGATGGATCGGCTGGCCGCGCGCGATCGCAGCCGCGGGGAACTGCTCGACGCGCTGGCGCGACGGCGGTTCCCCGAGGACGTGGCCCTCGTCGTCGTCGACCAGCTCCAGGCCGAGGGGCTGGTCGACGACGAGCGATTCGCGCAGGCCTGGGTCGATTTCCGGGGACGGACCAAGGGCCTGGCGCGTTCGGTGTTGCGGATGGAGCTGCGCCGCAAGGGCGTCGACGACGCGATCATCGACACGGTGCTCGCCGGCGTCGACCCGCAGGACGAGCGTCAGGCGGCGCACCGGCTGGTCCAGCGCAAGCTGCGGTCCGTCCAGGGGCTCGACCAGTCCGTCCAGGTGCGGCGACTGACCGCGATGCTGGCCCGCAAGGGCTACGCCCCGCAGGTGGCCTTCGATGTCGTGCGGGCTGAACTCGAGGTCGACTCAGTTCCTCTCGACTCGCTCTGATCGATCGGTGTCAGCGGATTGCGTCCCACAGGGCGCGCTCGTCGCCGTTCGGATCCTCGACGGCGGCGACCGAGTCGGTCAGGATGCCGGTGGTGCGCACGGTCGACGAGTAGGGCGCCCAGCCCGGGTCGCCGGTGCTGATGAAGTTCACCCACGTGGCATGGGTCTGATCGGCCACGGCCCGCGAGGGATGGTCGCCGATCAGGCCCGCGCTCTGCTCGAGGTGGATCGTGTCGAACACGAACGGGATCTCGACCGCATGGCAGGCGCCCAGTCCGTTGTTGTCCTGCGGCGAGGGATGGTCGAAGCGGTAGACCCACGTCGTGCCACCTCCGGACTCGCGGGCCTCGGCATGGCGCAGGCCGGGCACGGCGAAGAACCAGTCGCTCACGATCTGCGCCAGCACGTCGCCGGGTGAGCCGTCCGGCTGGTTGGCGCGATACACCTCGACCGACTCCGGTGGCAGGCCGTATGCAGCCGCACCGGCCACCAGCGCGGTGTCGTCGATGAGGTCGATCACCGCGGGCGCGACGAAGAACAGCCGTGCCTCCTGCCGGTTCGAGCCGATCAGGACCCGGACGTCCGACGAGGCGCCGGAGGCGAAGGCCTCCAGCGGGTCCTGCTTCAGGACGGTGCCGTCGACCACCGGCGCGAACGGCAACAGGCTGAGCGCCAGCGGTCCCCACTTCACCGGATCGGGAGCCGTCTGCACCTCGGTCACCAGGTCCGAGGCGGCGCTGACCAGATCGTCCAGCGGGACCTGCATGATCGCCTCGCGGGTCGGTTCGACTCCGAGCGACTCGGCCAGCGTCTGCCCGACCGTGCGGGCGGTCTCCTGCGTCAAGGTGTGCGCGGCGGCCCCGGACTGCGTGATCGCCTGGGCGAACAGTCCGGCCGCCGACGGCATGGCCAGCAAGGTGGTGATGCTCATGGCTCCGGCCGACTCGCCGGCGATCGTGACGCGCGTCGGATCGCCGCCGAACGATGCGATGTTCTCCTGCACCCAGCGCAGTGCCGCCACCTGGTCCTGCAGGCCGCGGTTGGCCGTTCCGTCCACGTCCTCGTCGGTGAACAGGAAGCCCTCGGCCCCGAGGCGGTAGTTGATGGTCACGCACACGACGCCGTCGCGGGCGAACCCCGTGCCGTCGTACTCCAGCACGGATCCCGATCCGTTCATGAACGATCCTCCGTGGATCCACACCAGGACCGGCAGCGCCGGACCGGCGCCGACGGCATCGGCGCGAGTCCACACGTTGAGGTTGAGGCACTCGTCGCCGGCGATGTTCTGCTCGACCAGCAGCGGCTGGTACTGCGGCGGATAGTCGCCCTTGGGGACGGTGGCGCCGTACTGACTGGCATCCCGCACGCCGTCCCACGGCACGACGGGAGCCGGCGGACCGAACCGGTGCTCACCGAACGGGGGCGCGGCATAGGGGATCCCCAGGTACCTCGCGATGCCGTTCTCCTGCGTGCCTCGCACCGAGCCGCCAGTGACCGTCACTTCTGTCATGTGCCACGCCTTCCATGAAGTACCTGAAGTTGAAGTGTGGTTCATGTCACACGATTCGACAAGGGGATGCCCGCAGGGTCGTACTGTGTCAGGTGTGTTCGCGTTCCGCCCGATGACCGACGCGGACCTCATGGACCTCGTGCGGTGGCGCAACGAGCCCCATGTCCTGGCGTGGTTCCCGCAGCGAGTCGTCGACATCGATGATGCCCGTCGCCGGTTTGGTGCTCGGCTCGATGGAACCGAGGCGGTGCGGATGTGGGTCGCCGAACTCGGGGGAGTGTCGATCGGCTACCTGCAGAGCTTCGTCGTCGGGACCGACGACGATCTGACCGTGCGCTGCCAAGATCCTGAGGCCGTGGCCTTCGACTACCTCATCGGCGACCCCGACCTGGTCGACAAAGGGCTGGGCACCGAGATGATCGAACGCTTCTGTCGCGAGATCCTCGTGCCGGAGTATCCTCAGGCGCCCCGCTTCCTGGCGGCCCCCGACGTGCGCAACCACCGCTCGGTGCGGGTCCTGGCCAAATGTGGCTTCGTCGCCGGGCTGTGGATTCAACCGGAGGGTGCTCCGGGCGCCGACGTCGTCTGTACGGCATCGCGCGCCCGCTTCGAGTGACTCGCGAGTAACATAGCGCCATGGCTTCGACTTATGCGGTGTACCGCAAACTGACGGGACTGCCCCAGGGCCGGAAGGCGTTCAGTCTTCTCTACGGGTTCAAGGCGCCCTATTTCGGCAGTATTCACATGCGTGTGGTCGAGATGCGGCCGCACCACGGTGAGGTGATCGTTCCGCTGCGGCGCTCGAACAAGAACCACATCGGCACCGTGCACGCCATCGCGGCCTGCAACGGTCTCGAGGCCGCCATGGGTCTGCTGGCCGAGGCGACCTGTCCTCCCGACCATCGCTGGTTGCCCAAGGGGATGGACGTGAAGTATCTCGCGAAGTCGACCACCGATCTGGTCTGCGCGGCCGAGACGGACGAGCAGACGTGGGCCGACGGCCCGGACGTCCCGGTCAAGGTCACGGCGACCCGGACCGACGGAACGGTGGCCGTCGAGGGCACGATCCACCTGTGGGTCACGCCCAAGAGCTGACCCGGTCCGTCAGGAGGGGAAGCCCGCGACGGTGTGCGTGAAGCGCCCTGCCCGCATCGTGGCGTCCACGCCGACCGCCCGCAGGTGGGCCGCGGCGGCCGCCGAGTCCTCCGCGATCGCCAGCGGGTCGCGGTCCAGCAGGACGAGGTCGGCCCGCTGGCCCGTGCCGACCGTGTCCTGGCCGTCCACGCTGGCGGCCAGCGCTTCCTGGGGGGTGATCGCCTCGGCCGCGTTCCACGGAGCCCGTTCGTCCCGCGAACGGTGGACGGCCGCGGCCATGGCCAACCACGGATCCAGTACAGCGACTGGCGCGTCGGACCCGAACGTCACGTCGACACCGGCGTCGAGGAGTGAGCGCAGCCGGAAGCACCGCTGCGCTCGATCGGGCCACAGCTGCGTCGTGGCGTCGCGGTCGTCCCACAGGTGAGCCGGCTGCACACTCGCCCTCACCCCGAGCGAGGACATCGCCGCGATGTCGCGAGCGGTGGTCAGCTGCACGTGCTCGATGCTGCCGACGGCACGGGTGGCAGCGAACGCAGCCACAGCCTCGTGCACGGCAGCGTCTCCGATCGCGTGAACGGCGACCTCGAGTCCGGCAGCGGACGCCCGGCCCAGCAGCTCGATCAGGTCGGCGCGGTCGTGGTTCTGCACCCCGTGGTCGGCGCTGCCGGCATAGGGCTCGTGGCAGAACGCCGTCTTGGTGCTGAGGGAGCCATCGGAGATGATCTTCAACGGTCCCAGCCTGACGATGCCGTCCTGCGTCAGCGGGGCGCCGGTCCGCAGTCCTGCGGCGATCACGTCGTCCAGGTACTCCGGGTAAACGGCCGCCCGCACCCACAGGTCGTCCAGGCCACGTGCGACGCGCTCGGGCCAGGTGCGCAGTGGCTCCGCGAACTCGAAGTCGACGATGCCGACGACTCCACGCGCGGCGGCATCGGCGACGGCTTCCTCGACCGCGGAACCACCGTCCTGGATCGCGGTGCGTTCCACGACCTGCGTCATGAGCGGGAACCACGGCGCCTCGGTGAGCGGCCCCTGCGCGGCAGGAGCACCAAGGGCAGCGAGCGCCGCAGAGTTCAGCCAGCCGGTGTGGGCATCGCCGCTCGTCAGCACGACGGGACGGTCGCCCGAGACGGCATCGAGCTCGGCGACGGTCGGCTCGCGTTGCCACTCGGTGAGGCGGAAGCCGTAGCCGAACAGCCACCCATCGTCACGGTGCGCTGCCAGCTGCACGCGAACGAGTTCGGCCACCTCGGCAGGATCACGCGTTCCCGACACGTCCATGCGGGTGCGGGTCTGGGCCCACTGGGTCAGGTGGACGTGGTGGTCCCACAAACCGGGAATGGCCCAGCGGCCGTCCGCCTCGACGATGCGCTCGCCCGATTCGGGGGTGAGGTGGGCGCCGGCGGCGATGATCGACCCGCCTCGGATGCGCAGCGAGATCGGTTCGCTCGATGCCGTGGTGCGCAACGGAACGACGCGGACGTGCCGCAGCAGCAGTGAGCTCACGGTGCCATTGTGACTCGACCCGGTGGGGTCAGATCGGCGCCCCAGGGGTTCCGGTGCGGACCGATTCCAGATCGACGGCCTTGACGGTCTTCGACTCGGTCAGCCGGCGCTGCACGTAGACACCGATTCGTTCGATCAGCAGGTTCAAGATGATGTAGATCGCGGCCAGGACGAGCGCCGTGGCCAAACGGTTGTCGAACGTGCGCCACAGGTCGCGGCCGGTCTTGGTCAGGCCGGGCGCCAGCATGATGTAGCCCAAGGACGTGTCCTTCAGGGCGACGATGCACTGGCTGATGATCGCCGGGGTCATGATCTTGATCGCCTGCGGCAACTGGACGATGCGCATGACGGCGGTCTTGCGCAGGCCCATCGCGTAGGCGGCCTCGACCTGCCCGCGCGGGACGGCGTTGATGCCGGCCCGGAACACCTCGGCCAGCACAGAGCCGTTGTAGAGGACGAGGCCGAGCACCAGGGGAGTGATGATCTCGATGCGGGTCTCGAAGCCGAAGTACCAGATGAAGTAGATCAGGATCAGCAGCGGAACGGCACGGAAGAACTCGACGAACGTCCAGGCGACCATCCGCACCGGCCTGTGGTCCGAGAGTTTGGCGACGCCGAAGAACACGCCGACGACGAGCGCGAGGACGATCGCCAAGACGGCGGTGCCGACCGTGTACAAGGTGGCCACGCCCAGCATCTCGAGGTAGCGGGGCGTCACGAAGACTTCCCATTTGTCGCCGTCGAGCTGCCCGCCCACTTTGAGCTGACGCACGATCAGGGCGATCACCGCGATGATCCCCGCGACGGTGGCGATCGCGATGAGCCGGTTCCGCGCCCGCGCTCGCGGCCCCGGGATGTCATAAAGAACGCTCATCGCGCCACCGCCTCGGAGAAAGCACAGTAGGTCGGTGTCGCGATTCGTGACACTGGATGGTTCGCTCGCTGGCGCTCGCTCATCGAACCACCGTCCAACGTCGTTCGAGCAGATGGGAGACGAAGCTGATGACGGCGACGATCACGATGTAACCCAGGGCGATGCCGAAGAAGATCGAGATCTTCTCGCTGGCGAACTTGTTGAAGAATCCGTACATCCGGTAGGCCGCCTCGGCGATGCCGAAGACGGCGACGAGGGACGTGTTCTTGGTCAGGGCGATGAAGACACTGGCCAGGGGTGGGACCACGAGCCGGAACGCCTGGGGAAGCACGACGTTGTTCATCGTCTTGACGAACGGCATGCCGATGGCGCGCGCGGCTTCCGCCTGGCCGACGGGGATGCCGTTGAGTCCAGATCGCAAGGCTTCGGAGACGAAGGCCGCCGTGTACAGGCCGATGGCCGCGACAGCGTTCCAGAAGAAGCCGAAGTTGATGCCGATCTCGGGCAGGCCGAACACGGTGATCATGATCAGGATCAGCAGGGGAGTGTTGCGGAACAGACTGACGTAGACCGTGCCGACCGAACGCAGGATGGGCACGGGCGACACCCGCGCCGATGCGACGATCGTGCCGACGACGAGCGCCACGAGGCCGGACGCGGCCGTGAGCCGGATCGTCATCCAGAAGCCGCTCAGGTACAGCTCCCAGCCGTTCTGGGTCAGCAACCAGTCCACATCACACCTCCTGCCGTTTCATTGGTCGATGGGGGACGGCCGTCGTGGGGCGGGCCGGTGCCCGCCCCACGACGACCTTGGACTCACTCGCAGGGATCGAGCTCGGGCGGATCTCCGGCCTCGCCGCCACCCTTGCCGAGCGTGGAGTCGAAGGCTTCCTTCCACGTGCCGTCCTCGAACGAACCGGTGAGGGTGTCGTTGATGAAACCGCACAGCTCCGGGCGGTCCTTGCGGAAGCCGATGCCGTAACGCTCCTCGGAGAACGGCTCGCCGACGACCTTGAGCTGGTCCGGGTTCTCAGCCGCGTAGCCCAGCAGGATCGCCGCGTCGGTCGTGACCGCGTCGACCGTCTTGTTGAGCAACTGGTCGACGCACTCGGAGTAGGTGTCGAAGCCGGCCGGCGTGGCGCCGAACTCCTTCTCCACTGTCTCGATCGAGGTCGAACCGGTGACCGAACAGACCTTCTTGCCGTTGAGGTCGTCGGGCCCGTTGATGGAGTCGTCGTCCTTGCCGACCAGCAGGCTCTGGCCGGTGACGTAGTAGGGCCCCGCCTGACCGACGACCTTGCGGCGATCGTCGGTGATCGAGTACGAGGCGATCACGAAGTCGACCGTGCCGTTCTGCAGGAAGGGCTCGCGGTTGGCCGAGACCGTCTCGATCCACTCGATGTCGTCAGCCTCGATACCGAGCTGGGCGGCGAGGATCTTGCCGATCGCGGGGTCGAAGCCGGTCGGCGTGTCCGAACCCGCAGCCTTGAAGCCGATGCCGGGCTGGTCGAACTTGACGCCGATCTTGACCGTTCCGGACTCCTGGATCTCGGCCATGCGACTGCCGGCCTCGAATTCCTGGTCCGCGACCTCGACGTCGGGTCCCGAGTCGCCGTCGTCGTCGCTGCCGGCGTCGCCGCAGGCGCTCAGGGCCAACAAACCGGCGGCCACCAGGGCCACCCATCGTGTTCGTTGTGCTCTCATGTTCCATCCTCCCCTTTGGGTTCTGCTTCGTTGCGTGGAATCAGTGCTTGAGGATCTTGCCGAGGAAGTCCTTGGCGCGATCGCTCCGCGGGTTGGTGAAGAATTCGTCGGGCGTGTTCTCCTCGACGATGCGGCCGTCGGCCATGAAGACGACGCGGTCGGCCGCGGTCCGGGCGAATCCCATCTCGTGGGTGACGACGACCATCGTCATGCCGCCCCTGGCCAGCGCGACCATGGTGTCGAGGACTTCCTTGATCATCTCGGGATCGAGCGCCGAGGTGGGTTCGTCGAACAACATGACCTTGGGGTCCATCGCGAGTGCTCGCGCGATCGCGACGCGCTGCTGCTGGCCGCCGGACAGTTGGGCCGGCAGCTTTCCGGCCTGGGAGTCCACGCCGACCCGTTCGAGCAGTTCATGAGCGCGCTTGTCGGCTTCGGCCTTGGGCTTGCCCAGCACCTTGATCGGCCCGAGCGTCACGTTCTCGAGCACCGTCTTGTGGCTGAACAGGTTGAAGGACTGGAAGACCATGCCCACCTCGGCCCGCAGGTGGGCCAGGGCCTTGCCCTCGGCGGGCAGTGGCACCCCGTCGATCTCGATCAGGCCCTCGTTGATCGGCTCCAGCCGGTTGATCGCCCGGCACAAGGTCGATTTGCCCGAGCCCGACGGGCCGATGACGACGACGACCTCACCTGCGGCGACCTCGAAGTCGATGTCCTGCAGGACGTGAAGATCCCCGAACCATTTCTGCACACCACTCATGTGGACCATCGGCGCGGCGCTGACTCCCATGCCGTTTAACCAACCGCAGGTGGCACCTCAGCGCAACAGATGGAGCCCCGTGCCGGGTCGACCGCAACCGGATCGCAACCTCCCGCGACCCGGTCGGGTTCACCGTGATCCGCCCGCGGGGACGGCACCGTATCCTTGAACGGTCATGTCGAAGACCTATGAAGTGCGCACGTACGGCTGCCAGATGAACGTTCACGACAGTGAGCGGTTGTCCGGTCTGCTGGAGACCGCCGGTTACGAGTCGGCGCCCGAGGGCGAGACCGCGGACCTGGTCGTGTTCAACACGTGTGCGGTGCGCGAGAACGCCGACAACAAGCTGTACGGGAACCTGGGCCACATCGCGAGCATCAAGGCCAAGAAGCCCGGTATGCAGGTGGCCGTGGGCGGCTGTCTGGCGCAGAAGGACAAGGACACGATCACCCAGCGTGCGCCGTGGGTCGACGTGGTCTTCGGCACGCACAACATCGGATCGCTGCCGATCCTGCTCGAACGGGCTCGGATCGCCGAGGAGTCCCAGGTCGAGATCCTGGATTCCCTCGAGGTCTTCCCGTCGACGTTGCCGACGAAGCGCGATTCCGTGTTCGCCGCCTGGGTGTCGATCAGCGTCGGCTGCAACAACACCTGCACGTTCTGCATC
>CAYYQO010000081.1:0-12951 GCA_964473845.1 uncultured Aeromicrobium sp. | reverse complement strand
ACGTGCAGACCTCACCCTGGTTGAGCCCGAACATCTTCTTCGAGGACGTCGCCGAACAGCAGGACGCGTTCTACGACAAGGCCCTCGAGGGCTTCGCGATGTTCGCGCTCAACCAGGGTGAGGTCTGCACGTGTCCCAGCCGGGCACTGATCCAGAACTCGATCATCGACCAGTTCCTGCCGGCGGCGACCGACCGGGTCAAGGCGATCGTGCAGGGCAATCCGTTGGACACCGACACGATGATCGGCGCCCAGGCCAGCAATGACCAACTCGAGAAGATCCTGTCCTACATCGACATCGGCAAGCAGGAGGGCGCGCGCATCATCACCGGTGGCGAGCGGGTGGACCTCGGCGGCGACCTGTCGGGCGGCTACTACGTCGCCCCGACGATCTTCCAGGGAACCAACAAGATGCGGGTGTTCCAGGAGGAGATCTTCGGCCCCGTGGTCTCGGTGACCGGGTTCGATGACTTCGACGATGCAATGACCATCGCGAACGACACGCTGTACGGGTTGGGCGCCGGCGTGTGGTCGCGCAGTGCCCACAACGCCTACCGCGCGGGCCGCACGATCCAGGCCGGCCGGGTGTGGACGAACTGCTATCACCAGTACCCCGCGCATGCGGCGTTCGGCGGATACAAGCAGTCCGGCATCGGTCGGGAGAACCACCGCCAGATGCTCGATCACTACCAGCAGACGAAGAACCTGCTCGTCAGCTACGACGACAACGCGCTGGGCTTCTTCTGACAGACCAGGCCGGGCCGGTTTGCGTTCCCCCGACGCGGACCGGCCGGGCCGGCGGACGGGAAGGCGAACATGGACACCGATGTGGTTGAACGGGTCGCGGTGACGGCTGATGCCGCCGCCCTGCTGCGACGCCTGCGCGACGAACAGGGCAAGCCCCTGATGTTCCACCAGTCCGGTGGGTGTTGCGACGGGTCCGCCCCGATGTGTTACCCCGCCGGCACCTTCCTGACCGGAGCCGCGGACGTGTTGCTGGGGGAGTTGGAACCCGGAACCCCCGAGCCCGTTCCCGTCTGGATCTCGGCGGCGCAATTCGCCTACTGGTCACACACGCACATCACGATCGACGTGGTTCCCGGCCGGGGCGCGGGCTTCTCGTTGGAGGGGCCGACCGGCCTGCGATTCATCATCCGGTCCAGGGTGTTCACCGACGACGAGACGGATCGGCTCGTGCCGGTCCGCACCGGATGAGGAAAACCTCGGATTCGCGGAGCCATACTGTTACGCTTCGGGGCCATGGGTGACTTGGGTTACAAGCTGAAGGTCCTGCGTCGGATCGGCGTCCTCAAGGCGATGCCGCCGCACAAGCTCCTGGGCGCCGCGCGCCAGTTGAAGAAGTGGGGGCCGGGCCTTCCGTCGGGTGTCAACGCCGCGGCCAAGCGCTACCCCAAGCAGCTCGCGATCATCGATGACGCCGGCGAGATCACCTACGAGGATCTGGTCAACCAGATCAACCAGTTCACCGAGGTGCTCAAGGAGCGCGGCCTCAAGACCGGCGACTCGATCGCCGTGCTGGCGCGCAACCACCGCTACCTCGTGATCGCGCTCATCGCGGTCATGCAGCTGGGCGGCCGGGTCCTGCTGCTCAACACGATGTCCAGTCGCGCCCAGCTGACCGATCTGGCCGAGCGTGAGGGCGCCGAACTGCTGGTCCTCGACCAGGAGTTCCTGCCCCTGGTCGAAGATGTCCGTCGCAGTCGGCTCATGCTGTCGTGGACCGACGCCGACGCCCCCGGTGACCTGCCGTCGATCGAGTCGTCGACGGTGGGCAAGGCCACGGGCGACCAGCCGGTGCCGGAGAAGCACGGCGAGATCATCATCTTCACGTCAGGTACGACAGGTCTGCCCAAGGGCGCCAAGCGCAAGGAACCCGACGACCTCAAGCCGGTCCTGGCGTACTTCGGTGCGATTCCCTACGAGGGCAATTCGGTCGTGTCGATCGCCGCGCCGCTGTTCCACTCGTGGGGACTGATCAACCTGGGCTTCGGCATGACGACGTGCCCCACCTACGTGCTGCGTCGCAAGTTCATCCCCGAGCAGACGCTCAAGGACATCGAGCAGTACAAGGTTCGCGTGCTCGTGGTCGTGCCGCTCATGCTGCAGCGCATGGTGAAGGCTGATCCGAACGTCGTCCGCGACGTCGACGTCTCCACCCTCGAGATCACCGCCTCCAGCGGTTCCGCCCTGGCCGGTGACCTCGCCCTGCACTTCATGGACATGTTCACCGACTCGATCTACAACTTCTACGGCGCGACCGAGACGGGCTGGATCACGATCGCCGACCCGAAGGACCTGCGGGCCGCCCCCGGCACCGCCGGTCGGGTCCCGTGGCGCACGACCGTCAAGGTCCTCGACCATGACGGCAACGAGGTGCCGCAGGGCGACATCGGCGTCATCCACGTCGTCAACGACATGCCATTCGGTGGATACACCGATGGGCGCAATCGTTCGTTCCACGCCGGCCTGATGGATTCGGGTGACCTCGGGTACTTCGACGAGGCCGGACGTCTGTTCGTCGCCGGCCGCGACGACGACATGATCATCTCCGGCGGCGAGAACGTGTTCCCGCGTGAGCTCGAGGACTGCCTCATCGAGCATCCCGAGGTCGCCGACGTGGTCGTCACGGGCATCGCCGACCCCGACTGGGGCCAGCGCCTGGCCGCGTACGTCGTGCGCACCGAGGGCAGCAACGTCTCGGTCACCGATCTGATCGAGTTCGCCAAGGACAACGTGCCTCGCTTCGCGGTGCCGCGCGGCGTCATGTTCCTCGACGAACTGCCCCGCAACCCCACCGGCAAGGTCATGAAGCGGCAGTTGCCCGCCTTCGAGGCGACAGTCTGAGGTCGTGGCGCGTTCCGGTTGGCCGACGGTCCTGCGACGTCTCGTCGAGATCGGCAGGGCCGTCTCGACTCCTGATTCGCAGCCGCCTCGGGGGACCGCGCCCACGGGAAGCGGTGCAGCCCCCGCCCGTTCCGGCGGCATCGACATGTCCTGGGCTGGGGACAACGACGGCCGGCCCGACCCCGGCGAGATCGTGTGGACGTGGGTCCCGTATGAGGAGGACGCCAGCCAGGGCAAGGATCGCCCGGTGTTGCTGGTCGGACGGCGCGACGCCGGCACCCTCGTGGCGCTGCAGATGACGTCGAAGGACCACGACCGCGACGCCGCGCAGGAGGCCCGCGCCGGGCGCTTCTGGATGGACATCGGCACCGGCCCGTGGGATGCGCAGGGCCGGCCCAGCGAGGTACGGCTCAACCGGCTCATCGAGGTCCGCGAACAGGACGTCCGCCGCGAAGGAGCGATCCTGTCCCGCGGGGTGTACGAACGTGTCGTGGAGGCTGCGCGACAATATCTGCCATGAACATCGTCGCCGGGGTCGATCGCTTCCAGCGTCGGCATCCGGTCCTCGGGTTCCCCATCGCGGTCCTCTACAAGTTCTTCGACGACCAGGGACCGTACCTCGCGGCGATCATGACGTACTACTCGTTCATCGCGATCTTCCCGCTCATGCTGATCGCCACTTCGGTGCTGGGCTTCATCTTGCAGGGCGACCTCGAACTGCAGGAGTCCTTGCTGGACACGGCGCTGGGCCAGTTCCCGATCGTCGGCGACCAACTGGGTCGTCCCGAAGGCATCACCGGCAGCGCCTCGGCGATCGTGATCGGTTCGATCGCGGCGCTCTACGGTGCGCTGGGAGTCGGCCAGTCCACCCAGAACGCCGCGAACGTGGCCTGGGGCGTGCCCCGCAACAGCCGGCCCAACCCGGTCATGATGCGACTGCGCAGTGTCGTCGTGCTGGCCATCGGCGGACTGGGGATCGGTATCGTGGCCGTGGTCCAGTCGCTCGTGGACAACCCCCAACTCGTCGGGATCGATCACTTGCCCGACCTGGGTCTGCTGATGCGCCTCGTCGGCCTGCTGGTCACGTGGGGCATCTTCATCACGATCTTCAAACTGGTCAGCCTGCGTCGCGCCTCGTGGCGTTCGGTGTTGCCGGGATCGTTGTTCTGCGCGATCAGCTGGCAGGTCCTGCAGTTCGCGGGGGACGCCTTCGTCCAGCGCGTCATCGTGCGGGCCTCGTCGATGAACCAGACGTTCGCACTCGTGCTGGGCCTGCTCGCGCTGCTGTTCCTGCTGACCACCGTCATCGTGATCGGTCTGCAGATCAACGTCGTGCGGCGCCGCCATCTGTACCCGCGAGCCCTGCTCACGCCGTTCACCGACAACGTCGTCCTGACCGCTGGCGACCGCCGCGCGTACGCCCAGTACGCCCGGATGCAGCGGCACAAGGGTTTCCAGACGATCTCGGTGGACTTCGACGACGACGTCTGAGCGGTGAACGGGGCACCGGTCAGCTCGCCCGGAGCACTACACTGCAGAGGTCGTGTCCCAGAGCGCAAAGGAACGGTCATGCCCACCGGCAAGGTCAAGTGGTACGACTCCGAGAAGGGGTTCGGTTTCCTCAGTCGCGAGGACGGCGATGACGTGTACGTGCGGTCCGATGCGCTGCCTGCCGGCGTGACGACCCTCAAGGCCGGCACGCGGGTTGAGTTCGGCATCGTCGCCGGGCGCCGCGGTGACCAGGCCCTGCAGGTGCGGGTGCTCGATCCCGCCCAGTCGGTCTCGCAGGCGCAGGCCAATGCACGTCGCAAGTCCCCCGAGGACATGGTCGTGATCGTCGAGGACCTCGTGAACCTGTTGGACGGCCTGGGTGAGAGCTACCGCCACGGACGCCACCCCGAGGGCAAGCGGGCCCGCCAGGTGGCTCAACTGCTGCGTGGGTTGGCCAGCGACCTGGACTCCTGAGCCCGCGTGACCGGAGCGCTCGAGGGCTTCGCGGTCATCGGTGTGCTGATCGGGGTCGGCTACGTCCTGGCCACGACCAGAGTCCTCGACGACGGCAGTCAGGTCGTCCTGTCGCGGCTCGTCTACTTCGTGGCGACCCCGGCCCTGTTGATCGACGTCCTCGGATCCACGGATCTGGGCACCGTCTTCGGGCCGTGGTTCCTGGTCGCGGTCATCGGAGTCCTTGCGGTTCTCGCCGTGTACCTGCCGTGGGCCCGGTGGCGTGGGCGCACGCGCGAGCACGCGGTCATCGGTGGACTCGCCTCGTCGTACGCGAACGCGGGATACCTGGGTCTGCCGATCGCCGGCTACGTCCTCGGCGACGCCGCCTTCGCGTTGCCCACGATGGTGCTGCAGTTGACGATCTACGCGCCGATGGCCCTCTCGTTCCTCGGCATGGAGGAGGGCCAGCGGGCCACACCGTGGGCCTTCGTGCGCGCGGGCCTGCGCAACCCGGTCTCGGTGGGGGCAGTCATCGGTGTCCTGCTCTCGATCACGCACGTCGACCTGCCGCGGGTTGCCGCCGAACCGATCTCGCTGCTCGGAGCGATGGCGATCCCGGCCGCGCTGCTGGCCTACGGAGTCGCCTTGCGGAATGGGCCCCGGATCGGACACGGCAACCAGCGCGAAGTCGCGTTCGTGGCCGTGCTCAAACTGGCGTGGCAACCCCTGGTCGCCTACCTGGTGGCCCGCTACGGCCTGGGCCTGAGCGCGCACGAGGTCGCCGGAGTCACCCTCATGGCGGCCTTGCCGTCGGCGCAGAACGTGTACGTCTACGCCGCGCGATTCGGGCGTGCCGAGGTGCTGGCCCGTGACTGTGTCGCCGTCACGATGCTCGCCTCGCTGCCGGTGTTGATCCTGCTGGCCGCGCTGCTCGTGCCATGACCTCGATCGACCGGGTTGGTCGGGGCTGGGCCCGTGGGGGACAATCAGGGCATGACCACGGTGACCTCCCAGGCGCACGCCGCCCTCGTTGACAGCGTTGACGACGGCACGGTCGGCGACCACCTCGGCACGACCGAGGATGCTTCCGGCCTGCTCGCCGAACGTTTTGCCTGCCTGCTGCCCGGTTACCTCGGGTGGTACTGGGCGGTCAGCGTCTCGGTGGTCGGTGACGAGGTCACGATCAACGACATCGTCCTGCTGCCCGGCGACGAGGCGATCGTGGCGCCGCAGTGGACCCCGTACCGTGAGCGGATCCGTCCCGGCGACCTCAGCCCGGGCGACGTCCTGCCGCCGGACGAGGACGACATCCGGTTGGTTCCGGCCTGGTCGGCCGGCGACGGCGACGACACGGGCGTGGTCGACCGCCACTTCGCGCGCGAGATCGGGCTGGGCCGTGAATGGGTCCTGTCCCTGGAAGGTCGCGAGGATGCCGCCGACCGCTGGTACGACGGTGAGTCCGGCCCGGACACACCGATCGCCAAGCAGGCTCCCGGGATCTGCGGTTCGTGCGGGTTCCTCGTGTCGCTGGCGGGGGACCTGTCCGACCGGTTCGGGGTGTGTGCGAACAAGATGGCGAACTCCGACGGTCGCGTCGTCGCGCTGACCCACGGATGCGGTGCACATTCGGGCAGCCGGCCGAAGCGGTCGAACTCGACGGCTCACCTGCCCGATCCGGTCTTCGACACGACCAGTGACGAACTCGAGGAGTTCTGAGTCACCCGTGCCCGTTCAGATGGTGCGAGGTCGGTTGACCTCAGGTGCGGCGACGGCGACCGACCGGACGGTCCGGATCGGCGGGCGGCGTCGGCTCCGCGGCCTGCGCAGCCGGAGGAGCGCTCGGGGCCGTGGCGCGTTTCTCGGCCTTCGAGGGCTTGGCCGGCTCGGGCGGCGCGGTCGCCTCGCCTCGTTCGGCCAAGGCGTCCCGGCGCCGCTTGCAGTACTCGATTCCCATGAGGCCCAGGCCCAGACCGGCGATCGCCGTCCACAACCACCACGTACGACCCTGATCCTGCAGGTTGCCCCAGAAGGGCACGAGGGCCAGCGCGACGATGCCCCACGCGATCGTGCCGAAGGTCATCGTGCGGACGCCGTCGACATCCATCGGCTCGACCTCGGCCACCCGGTGGGTCTTCTTGCCCACTTCCAGTTCCGTGATCTCCGGCCGACCCAGGTCGTGGATGCGGGGTCGCTTCGTGCTGGCCATGCCTCCACGATAGCCCGCAGGGCAGGAAGCGAGGTGGCCGTGTGAATCCTCGTCGCAGGCGGTTACTGATCCCCGGATTGCTGGTCGCCCTGATCGTCATCGTGGTCGTCGCCTCGTTGACGGACCGCGCCGAAGCCGCAACGGCCGATCCGGAGATCGTCCTGAACGATCCACGGATCACCGAGTCGAGTGGGCTCGCGGTCAGTGGCGAACATCCTGACCTGGCCTACACCGTCAACGACTCCGGCAACGCGGCCGAGGTGTTCGCGATCGACCTCACCTCCGGCGACGTCGTCGGCGTCACGACGGTGCGCGCGTCGTTCCGGGACGTCGAGGCGCTGGCCCTGCGCGACGGGACCTTGTGGATCGCAGACGTGGGCGACAATCTGGCCCAGCGCGATGACACGGCGTTGTATGCGATCGACGAACCGGGCCGCACCTCGCGCACGGTCGAGGCCCGGCGCTTTCCGGTCTCCCTCACCGGCGGCCCGGCCGACGTCGAGGCGCTGCTCGCACAGCCGGGAACGGATCGACTGTTCCTCGTGACCAAGTCGCTGGCCGCGGCCGAGGTCCTGTCCGCGTCGGAATCGGACCTCGATCAGGATCGGGTCACCACGTTCGAGCCGGTCGGAGCGGGACTGCCGCCTCTCGTGACCGATGGATCGTTCACGCCGGACGGCTCGCGGGTCGCGCTGTTGTCCTACGGGTTCCTGTCCACCGTCGACCCCTCGGACTGGAGCGTCGCCGGGCAGCAGGACCTGCCTCTGGTGGCCCAGACCGAGACGATCGCCTTCGTCGGCGATGACGTGGTCCTCGTCGGCAGTGAGGGCAGCAACTCGCCGCTCCATCGCGTGACGCTGCAGCCGGCGTCGACCTCGCCGATCGAGCCCGAGACGGTGGCCACCCGGACTTCTCCGTCGTCCCCGACCGGTGCCGGTGCCGTCGAGGCCGAGTCCGCGAGCAACCGGGTCCGGCCGGCGCTGATGAGTGGCGTGGGCATGCTCGTCCTGGTTGGCTTGGGCACCCTGATGACAGTGCGTCGTCGGTCGCGTTCGGGGGGTTCGCGCCGGGCGGTACGGTGAGCCCATGCTGATCGCACTGGGAGACAACACGCCGCAGATCGACGAGTCGGCCTTCGTCGCGACCAATGCCACGCTGGTGGGTTCGGTCATCATCCAGGAGAGCGCCAGTGTCTGGTACGGCGCGGTCCTGCGTGCCGACAACGAACCGATCACGATCGGGCCGCGCAGCAATGTGCAGGACAACTGCGTCTTCCATGTCGACGCCGGAAAGCCGCTCACTCTGGGCGAGGGCGTCTCGGTGGGCCACGGCGCGATCATCCACGGGGCGACCGTCGGCGACCACGTGCTGGTGGGTATGGGGGCGACGATCCTGAACGGGGCCGTCATCGGCGACGAGACGCTGATCGCCGCCAACGCCCTCGTCCCGCAGGGCGCCGTCATCCCGCCGCGTTCGCTGGTCGCCGGCGTGCCGGGCAAGGTACGCCGCGAACTGACCGACGACGAGGTAGCCGGCCTGCACCTGAACGCCGCGATCTACGAGGAACACCGCGAGCTCCACCGCGGCGCGACCGTCGTCGGCTGACGCGCTGACTGATTCCCCGGTTAAGTTGGTTCTCACTCACTTAACGTGGGTTGAAACCCACGCGAAGTGACAGGAAACCCACTCAACCGGGGAATCCGACAGAGCCCGCCGGCGAAGTCAGCCGAGGTGCGCGACGACGTGGTCGATGCAGCGGGTCAGTGCGGTGACGTCGTCGGGCTCGATCGCGGGGAACATCGCGATGCGCAATTGGTTGCGGCCCAGGCCGCGGTAGCCGGCGACGTCGACGATGCCGTTCTCGCGCAGCGCCGCCACGACCTCGGCGGCGTCGACGCCCGCCAGGTCGATCGTGCCGACCACGAGGGAACGGTCGGCCGGGTCCGGCACGAAGGGCGTCGCGAAACTGCTCGCCTCGGCCCACGAGTAGAGCCGCGACGACGAGTCGGAGGTGCGGGACACTGCCCAGTCCAGGCCGCCGTTGTCGTTCAGCCACTGGACCTGCTGGTCCATCAGGAACAGGGTCGCGACGGCCGGGGTGTTGTAGGTCTGGTCCTTGCGCGAGTTGTCGATCGCGATCGGCAGGTCGACGAAGCCGGGGATGTGCCGGCCCGACACCTTGATCCGCTCGGCCCGCTCGATCGCCGCGGGGGACATGATCGCGATCCACAGGCCGCCGTCGGAGGCGAATCCCTTCTGCGGTGCGAAGTAGTAGACGTCGGTCTGGCCGATGTCGACCGGCAGGCCGCCGGCGCCCGACGTGGCGTCGACGAGGACGAGCGCACCGTCGTCGATTCCCGCAGGACGCCGCACCGGCACCATCACGCCCGTCGAGGTCTCGTTGTGCGCCCAGGCGTAGGCGTCGATGCCAGCGGTCGCGTGCGGCTGCGGATGCGTGGAGAAGTCGGACTCGAGGATCTCGGGGTCGGCCAGGAACGGCGCCGCCGCGACGGCTTTGGCGAACTTCGCACTGAACTCGCCGTGCACGAGATGCTGACTGCGGGTCTGGACCAGGCCGAACGTCGCCGCGTCGAAGAACGCATGCGAGCCGCCCACGCCGAGCACGACTTCGTAGCCGTCCGGCAGGCTGAACAGCGAGGCCAGACCTGCGCGGATGCTGCCGACCAGCCTTTTCACGGGAGCGGCGCGATGCGACGTGCCGAGCAGGCTCGTGCCGGTCGCGGCCAGGGCGGCCAGCGCCTCGGGCCGCACCTTGGAGGGGCCGGAACCGAAGCGGCCATCGCCGGGCAGGAGTTCGTCAGGGATCAGCACGCCGTCATTCTCGCAGGCTGCCCTGGCCAGATGCGTTGAAAGGTCCGGCCGACGGGGCGGTTACGATGCGACCCATGGCAGCAGACCAGCCCACGGTGCCCCTGGCAGAGGGCATCGAGCATGACCAAGCGGCGTGGGAGAAGGCCACCGCGGCCGTTCTGCGCAAGACGCGCCGACTTTCCGAGGACGCCTCCGACACCGACGTGTGGGACGTGCTGTCCACGACGACCCTCGACGGACTCAGCATCACGCCGCTCGGAACCAGCAGCCTCGTGGCGGATCTGCCCGAGATCGGATTGCCCGGCGAAGCGCCCTACACCCGCGGTTCGGGGACGGCCGATCCCGAGCTGGAGGGCTGGGACATCCGCGGGTGGTTCACCGACCCCGCGACGAAGGCCGAGGACATCACCGCCGAACTCGAGAACGGTGCGAACTCGCTGTGGATCACGATCGGTGAGCGAGGTATCGCTGCCGACCGGCTGGGCGAACTGCTCGAACCGGTTTTCCTGGATCTCGCCCCGGTCGTGCTGGACGCTCCCGGCGATCCGATCGGCGCGGCCGAGGCCTTCCTCGCCGTGTGCCGCGACAAGGGCGTCGAACCGCACCGGCTGACCAACCTCGGTGTCACCGGCACGGACCTCGGCGTCATCGTGCGCGGTGCGACGCTCGCGAAGCAGGCCGGTGTCCGCGGGGTCATCGTCGACGCCAGTCGTCTGCACGAGCGTGGCGCATCCGACGTGCAGGAACTCGCGTGGTCGATGATGGTCGCGGTCACGTACCTGCGCGCCCTCGAAGCCGCGGGTTTCACCTCGGACGAAGCGGCCGAGCAGTTGGAGTTCCGCTACGCGGCCACCGACGAACAGTTTCCGACGATCGCCAAGCTGCGCGCCGCCCGTGCCCTGTGGAACCGGGTCGGCGAGATCAGCGGCATCGGTGAGGCCGCCCGGGCCCAGCGCCAGCACGCCGTGACGTCGCGGCCGATGATGGCGCGCTACGACTCGTACGCCAACATGCTGCGCACGACGGTCGCCGGTTTCGCGGCCGGTGTCGGCGGAGCGGACGTGGTCACGGTGCTGCCGTTCGACGAGCCGCTCGGCCTGCCGACACCGTTCAGCCGCCGGATCGCGCGCAACACCTCGAGTCTGCTGATCCACGAGTCGCACGTCGCCAAGGTCATCGACCCGGCCGGCGGCGCGTACGCGGTCGAGAAGCTGACCGACGACCTCGCGATGGTGTCGTGGGAGTTGTTCGCCGAACTGGACGGTCTCGACGAATTGGAGGGCGTGAACGATCTCGAGGCCGCCGCCGAGCGGATCGAGCCGTTGATCGAGGCCGTCCGTGACGACCGCGCCCAGCAGATCGCCGAGCGCAAGCGTCCCATCACGGGGGTCAGCGAGTTCCCCAACCTGGCCGAGGTGCTGCCCGACCGCACGCCGTACCCCGTCGAGCCCGACGTGTTCCGCTACGCCGGGGACTTCGAGGCGCTGCGCGACGAACCCGCAACCCATCCGGTGTTCCTCGCGACGATGGGGCCGATCTCGGCGCACACCGCCCGGGCGACGTTCGCGACGAACCTGCTGGCCGCGGGCGGTATCGCCGTCGGTGTGGCCGGCGCGACCGCTGGTGTCGACGAGTTGATCGAGAAGTACCGCGAGGCCGGTCAGCCTCCCGTCGTGTGCCTCGCCGGCACCGACGCGGTCTACGCCGAGTGGGGCGCCGACGCGGTCGCCGCGCTGCGCGGCAACGGCGCCACCCACGTCGTCGTGGCGGGCAAGGCCGACCTCGGCCAGGACACGTCGGCCGCGATGGGCCTGGACGCACTGGCCTTCCTGCACACGATCCGTGAGGTGTTGGCAGCATGAGCGAGCGACGGCGAGTGAACAATGAATACGTCATGCTGACGCCGACGTACTGTGCCTTTTCCACGGAGGTGGCAGCATGAGTACTCCCCAGAGCTTCGCGAGTGAGCCGTGGCAGAGCCCCGAGGGCATCGGGATCAAGCGGATCTACACGCCCGAGGACCTGGCCGGTCTGGACGGGTTGGACACCTATCCGGGCCTGACGCCGTTCCTGCGCGGTCCCTACCCGGCGATGTACACGACCCAGCCGTGGACGATCCGCCAGTACGCGGGCTTCTCGACCGCCGAGGAGTCGAACGCGTTCTACCGCCGCAACCTGGCCGCAGGCCAGAAGGGCCTGTCGGTCGCCTTCGACCTCGCCACCCACCGCGGCTACGACTCCGACAACCCGCGCGTGGTCGGTGACGTCGGCATGGCCGGCGTCGCGATCGACTCGATCTACGACACGCGCACGCTGTTCGACGGCATCCCGCTGGACCAGATGAGCGTCTCGATGACGATGAACGGTGCGGTGCTGCCGGTACTGGCGCTCTACATCGTGGCGGCCGAGGAGCAGGGCGTGAAGCCCGAGCAGCTGACCGGGACCATCCAGAACGACATCCTCAAGGAGTTCATGGTCCGCAACACGTACATTTACCCGCCGGCGCCGTCGATGCGGATCATCTCCGACATCTTCGCGTACACGGCGGCCAAGATGCCGCGGTTCAACTCCATCTCGATCTCGGGCTACCACATCCAGGAGGCCGGGGCGACGAACGACCTCGAGCTGGCCTACACGCTGGCCGACGGCGTCGAGTACATCCGTGCCGGTCTCGACGTGGGGCTGGAGATCGACGCCTTCGCGCCGCGGTTGAGCTTCTTCTGGGCGATCGGCATGAACTTCTTCATGGAGATCGCCAAGATGCGGGCCGCCCGGGCCCTGTGGGCACGCCTGGTCGGCGACTTCGACCCGAAGAACCCCAAGTCGCTCTCGCTGCGCACCCACTCGCAGACGTCGGGTTGGTCGCTGACCGCCCAGGACGTGTTCAACAACGTCGGCCGCACCGCGATCGAGGCGATGGCCTCCACGCAGGGTCACACCCAGTCGCTGCACACGAACGCCCTCGACGAGGCGATCGCGCTGCCGACCGACTTCAGTGCCCGCATCGCCCGCAACACCCAGCTGCTGCTGCAGCAGGAGTCGGGCACGACCCGCACGATCGACCCGTGGGCCGGTTCGTACTACGTCGAGAAGCTGACGCAC
>CAYYQO010000080.1:0-13046 GCA_964473845.1 uncultured Aeromicrobium sp. | reverse complement strand
CCAGGATTCTTCCCGTCTGTTCTGTTTCGATCGCGTTACGGTTTTCTCACAAACCTGTGGCCAAGCCTGCCTTACGGCACGTCCGCGCCGGATCGTGGCCCTCGCGTGCGCCGAGGGAAGATTCCCCGGTGAGCCGGGGAAACGATCACGGACCGTGGGAAAATTCCCACGGTCCGTGACAGAAACCCCGGTTAACCGGGGAAACTTCAGCCCACAGGCACGGTGGCCAGCAGCTCGTCGCGGGCGGCCTCGTACTCACGCTTGAGCCGGGCGACCAGTTCGGCGGCCGGCACGGTGGCCTCGATGACTCCCAGACCCTGGCCGGCACCCCAGATGTCCTTCCACGCCTTCGCATCGGGCGCGTCGCCCGTGCCGAAGTCCATCGTCGAGGGATCGCCGGTCGGCAGGTTGAGCGGATCCAGGCCGGCGGCCTCGATGCTGCCGCGCAGGTAGTTGCCGTGCACGCCGGTGAACAGGTTCGAGTAGACGATGTCGTCGGCCGAACTGTCGACGATCATCTGCTTGTAGCCGTCGACGACGTTCGCCTCGGTCGTGGCCAAGAACGCCGAACCGACGTAGGCCAGGTCGGCGCCAGCGGCCTGGGCGGCCAGGACGGACCGGCCGTGGGCGATCGAGCCCGAGAGCAGCAGCGGGCCGTCGAACCAGGTGCGGATCTCCTGCACGAGCGCGAAGGGGGACAGGGTGCCGGCGTGTCCGCCCGCGCCCGCGGCGACGGCGATCAGGCCGTCCGCGCCCTTCTCGATGGCCTTGTGGGCGAAGCGATTGTTGATGATGTCGTGCAGCACGATGCCGCCGTAGGAGTGGACGGCCTCGTTGATCTCGGGTCGAGCGCCGAGCGAGGTGATCACGATCGGCACCTCGTGCTCGATGATCGTCGCCATGTCCTCCTCGAGCCGGTTGTTCGAGCGGTGGACGATCTGGTTGACGGCGAAGGGTGCCGCGTCCGTCCCGTCCAGTTCGTCCTTGATGCGGTCGAGCCACTCGCCGAGCAGGGACGCGGGCCGGGCGTTGAGTGCGGGGAACGAGCCGACGATGCCGGCCTTGCACTGGGCGATCACCAGATCGGGGCCTGAGGCGATGAACATCGGCGACGCGACGACCGGGATCGACAGTCGGTTCTGCAGGACGGCGGGCAGGGACATGGGGTTACCTCCGGGAGACTAGTGCAACAAGTTGCATACTAGTCATCGACGGCTCCGCCGACAACACCCGGTTCGGTGGTCAGTCGAGTTTGCGCTCGTCGAGGATCCGCTGGGCGACGACGCGCAGCTTCTCGTTGTTGTGCTGGGAGTAGCGCAGCAGCACCGCGAACGCTTGGTCGTCGGTGAGGGAGAAGCGCTCCATCAAGATGCCCTGGGCCTGGCCGATCAGCTTGCGTGAGTCGATCGCCGCGTTGAGGTGATGTTCCTTCATCGACGAGGACACGGCGATCGCCGCGTGACGTGCCAGTGCGACGAGCACGGCCCGGTCCTCCTCGGCGAAGGCCTCGGGGCGCAGAGAGTACGCGTTGAGACTGCCGTAGACGCGTTCCCGAGTGGACAGGCGGACGCTCACGAGGCTCCGGATCCCCTGGTCCGCCACCGCCTGTGCCCACTTCGGCCAGCGCTTCTCGTCGAACGTGTCATCGACCGTGATCGTGTGGTGGCCGTCGAACAGGGCCAGGTCCGGACCTTCGCCCAGTTTCATCTGCAGCGCATCGACGTGCTGGACGATGTCATCCGAGGCGGCCATGGTCCCGATGCGCTTCTTGGGGCCGACGAAGAGGACTCCGGCGAAATCGGCGGCCACCGCAGTCGTGGTGAATTCGATGACGGACTCGATCGTCGCCTGCGTGGAGCGTTCCTCGTGCAAGGACGCAGCCAATTCCGCGAGGTCGACGACGGTCGGTCGGATGTCGTCGGGCACGCTCCCTCTTTCCTGTGATCTGAGTCCCACTCTAGGCAGCGATGAGGTCAGGGTGCCCGCGCAGCGAGGCGAGCACCTGGGAGAGGCGCCGGGAGACCTGCATCTGACTGATCCCCAACTTGTCGGCGATCGCCTGCTGGGTGAGGTCGTCCACGAATCGCCACTGCAGCAACTGCCGTGCGGACCGGTCGAGTTCACGCAGGGGACCGGAGACGGCCGCCCAGTCGACGACGAGTTCCAGGTTGCCGTCATCGACCGTCAACTCGCGGCCGTTCTGGTTCGCAGCATCCATCGAGTCGGGACGGAAGCAGCCGCGGGCGACGGCCGCGTCCTTCAACTCGTGGGGCTCGATCCCGAGCGTGGCGGCCAGGTCGTCGAGGTTGGCGGAGGTGATCTCGGGTAGCTGGTCGCTCGCGATGAGGGCCTGGACCTCCTGCACCCGCCGAGGCGGTCGCACCATCCAGGCCCGATCGCGGAAATGGCGCTTCAGCTCACCGTTGATCGTCGCCGAGGCGAACGGCGCGAAGGCACCCTGTGCGGGGTCGTAGCGGTGTGCGGCCTTGACGAGTGCAAGGCGGGCGACCTGCTCGAGGTCCTCGGTCTCGACGCCGCGGCCACCGAAGCGGTGGGCCAGCGCGGAGGCCAAGGAGAGATGCTCCAGGACGAGATCCTGGAGGTGAGGAGAGGTGGGATGGTCGGCCAGTACGGTCATGGATCCTCCGACACAGCGGGAGATACCGGATGGCTGTTGGTTCAACCGTTCACAGCCTCACACGCACCCGGAGGGTCGGCAACTGGAGCAGTGTCAGTGATCCAGGCAGGCCAGCGGGCGCGTCGCCGGTCCCTCGAGGACCTGGCCGTCGGGCCCGAACCGTGACCCGTGCAGCGGGCAGTCCCACGTGTCTTCCGCGTCGTTCCAGCGCAGCACGCCACCCAGATGGGTGCACAGGCCCCCGACGCGACGGATCTCGCCGGCCTCCGTCGAGTCGGCCACGATGCGGACACCGTCGCGATGGACGACGCCGTGGTCCTCGTCCGGTGGCTTCGACGAACTGGTGAGCGCACCGGTCAGACCTGTCACGAGTTCACGGGCGACCGCTGCGTTGGTGCCGATGCGACCTCGCGCGGAGGTGACTGGCGAGCTCCTCGTCGCGAGCGTGCGTGCCCACGGTTCGGGCTGGCCCAGGATGTCCTGCGACAACGCGATACCGGCTGCGGTGCCGTTCGTGAAACCCCACTTGGCGAAGCCGGTCGCGAAGCGGATGCGACCGCCGCCGCGGGGCATCGCGCCGAAGCGGGGCACGCCGTCCGCCGTGCGGTAGTCCTGTGCGGACCAGGCGGTGATCTCGCGGGCGGAGGGAAAGTGCTCGGCCGTCCACGTGCGGACGGCGGCCACGTGCTCTCGCTCGGATCGCGTGCGGCCGACGCCATGCCCCTGGCCGCCCACCAGGAGCACCGGACCATACCGCTCCGTGACGGCGTCGCGCAGCGAGCGCACGGGCGACCCCGCCGACAGCATCATGGTGGAGGGCGGTTCTTCCAGTTCGTACGCCACGACGTAGGAACGGACGGGTTCCAGGTCCGTGAACGCCAGGCTGCGATCCAGGATGGGCGAGCCGGTCGCGACGACCACGCTCTGCGCTGCGATCCACCGGCCGTCGGCCAGTCGCACCCGCGGTGGTCCGAACCACGTGACGTGATCGACCCGTGCCCCGTCGACCAAGGCACCGCCGTGGGCGCGCAGTTCGGCGACGAGGGCGGTCAGCAGCGACGCCGGGTCGACCTGTGCCTGGTCGGCCAGTGTCACGACGCCGTGCGTGATGAAGGGCACGTCGAGGGTCTCGGCCCACTCGACGTGGAGGCCGAGCGCCTGGGCCGCGACGAACTCGGCCCGAGCCCGGGACGCCTGGGCGGGATTCGCTGCGAACGTCGCCGCCTCGCGCCGTTCCATCCGTACGTCGTGCGCTTCGCAGAAGTCCACGAGCCAGTCGAATCCCGCCGCGTTCGCATCGACGTAGGCCTGCACGACGTCCCTGTCGTGGTGCGCGAGCAGGTCGGACAGCCGCGTGCCCTGCAGCAACGTCACCTTGGCCGAACTGTGGCCGGTGGCGCCGGCGCCGACGTGGCGCGCCTCGACGACACAGACACGGCGCCCCGCCCGGGCGAGGAGCACCGCCGTCGTCAGCCCGGTGATGCCCGCACCGATCACGAGGTCGTCGCACGTGTCGGGCAACGCATCGCTGCCGGTCGCGTCAGCCGGTGCTCCCCACACGGGGCCCGTCATCTCGCGCCTCAGACCGGCGCGATCGGATCGGCCGGGTCGTCCGGCAGTTCGGGGACGTCCTCCGGATCGCCGGCCGGCGGGGGAGTCTCGGGGTCGTCGAAGTCGGGTCCTTCGGCGGGGGCCTCGGGGTGCGGTGTGCTCATGGCTACCTCCTGGGTCGCTGTCGTCCATGGCGTACCCCGTGGTGGAGAAGTCATGCATCGCCTCGGACGGACGCATGGATCGCGCGCGCGTGGGTACGTCCGCGGAGAAGCCGGTTTTTCGAGGGAAGGAACACGGATGCACACTGCTGTCACGGCGGGTCTGCCGCGGCCGCGCGGCGAGTTGAGCGCGGCGACGGTGCGCGCGCTCTCCGGGGCCCTGGCCTGGGACCAGTTGGCACGGATTCGTCCCTCTGACGACGAGGACGCCCTGCTGACCCTGTGGATCGCGCACGAACTGCACCACCGGGGGTTCCCGGAGGCGCAGGACGCCGAGTGGACCCCTGAACTGCTGGTGGTGCGACGGCGTATCGAGCACGATCTGGAAGCGCGGCTGCGGGAGCGGGCCGTCGGCCGGGTCCCCACGGCTGTCGACCCCGCCTCCCTGCTGGGTTTCGTCCACGACTTCCCGGGTCGGTCCCTGGCGGCTCAGGTCCAACGGTCGGCCACGGTCGAGCAGGCCCGAGAACTGCTGTGGTTCCGGTCGCTCTACCACCTCAAGGAGGCGGACCCCACGTCGTGGCTCCTGCCCCGACTGCCCGGTCCCGCGAGGGCCGCGCTGGCCGAGCTCCAGTACGACGAGTACGGCAACGGCCGGCCCGAACGACTGCACGCGCACCTGTTCGCCGAAGGCCTGCGCGCGTGCGAGATCGATGCACGCGAAGGGGCGGCGATCGACGACGTCCCGGTCGAGGTGCTCGAGATGAACGTGGCGCTGACGATGTTCGGCCTGCAACGTCGGCTGCGCGGGGCCGCGGCCGGTCACCTCGTCGCCTTCGAGGCATCCAGTTCCGGGCCGTCGCGCCGGATGGCCCGCGGGCTGCGACGACTGGGCTTCCCCGAGGCGATGGCCGCGTACTACGACGAACACGTCGAGGCGGACGCCGTCCACGAACAGACGGCGGCCCGCTTCATCGCCGGTGCACTGCTGGAGGCCGAGCCCGCGCTGGCCGGCGACGTCGCCCTCGGCGTCTTCACGTGCCTCGACCTCGAGGACCGCTTCACCGAGCACCTGCTCCAGCGCTGGGACGCGACGAGCGAGGCGGCATGAGTGGGCATCCGCAGCGCCAGCAGGGTCAGGTGGACGTGTATCTGTGCCCGGACGGCCCCCTGCTGATCCGAGGCGACCTCGGTGTGCGCACCCCCGACGGTCAGGTCCACCGCACCGAACGACCCGTCAGCGCCGTGTGCCGATGCGGCAAGTCCGCTTCGCTGCCGTGGTGCGACGGAACCCACCAGGTGATCAAGAACCGAGACGACGAAGGAGATTCCCATGACTGATGACAACGCCGGATTCCCGGCCCAGCAGCAGGAACCGCCCGGCCGCACGAACGAGATGGAACCGATCCCTGACCACGGTGAGAGCAGTTACGTCGGCTCGGACAAGCTGACCGGCCGCAAGGCGCTCATCACCGGAGGTGACTCCGGTATCGGCCGAGCCGTGGCGCTCGCGTTCGCCCGCGAGGGTGCCGACGTGGCGTTCACGTACCTTCCGGAGGAGATCGAGGATGCGCGTGAGACCTGCCGCCTCGTCGAGGAAGCAGGCCGCACGTGCCTGGCACTCGAGGCGGACCTGCGCGACAGCGCCACGTGTGACCGCGTCGTGGCGAACGCCCACGACGGACTGGGCGGTCTTGACATCCTGGTCAACAACGCCGGATTCCAGATGGCGCGCGACGGCGGGCTGGAGGAGATGGACGACGAGCGGCTCGAACGGACGATCACGACCAACCTGCTGGTCTTGCTGTGGCTGACCCGCGCGGCGCTGGCCCATCTGGGGCGCGGCTCGTGCATCATCAACAACTCCTCGATCCAGGCCTACGAACCGTCGACGAGTCTGCTGGACTATGCCTCGACGAAGGCGGCGATCAACAACCTCACGGTCAATCTCGCGGCCGAGTTGGGACCGCGTGGCATCCGGGTCAACGCGGTTGCACCGGGTCCGATCTGGACTCCGCTGCAGCCCGCGACCCAGCCGGAGGAGAAGATCGAGCAATTCGGCGCGGACACGCCCCTGGGACGCGCGGGCCAGCCGGCCGAGGTCGCACCGGCGTTCGTGTTCCTCGCCTCGGAGAGCGACGCCAGTTACGTGTCGGGAACGGTGCTCGGAGTCACCGGCGGGAAGCCGGTCTTCTGATGCTCGAAGGGCGTGAGTCGGGCGTGGACATCGCGATGTTCGGCGGCCGAGAGATCGGCTACGACGAGAGCGTCCTGGTGCCGCGGCAGTGGACCGAGGCCCAGTCGCTCTGGGCCCGCGAGTTGCTCGAGCAGGCGGACTTCGGCCGGGTGCTGGAGGTGTGTGCCGGCGCGGGCCACATCGGACTCATGGCCGTGGCCGACTCGGACCGGGCCCTGGTCCAGGTCGACGCCGACGTCCGCGCCTGCACGTGGGCGTGGCGGAATGCGCGCGCCTGGGGTGTCACGACCGACATCCGGCACGGCCGCATGACCGAGGTGCTCACGGCCGACGAACGGTTCGTCGTGATCATCGCCGACCCGCCCTGGGTGCCCTCCGGCCGCGTGAGCCAATTCCCGCAGGATCCGGTCAGCGCGATCGACGGCGGCGATGACGGATTGGACGTCGCGCGCGAATGCCTCGACGTGATCGCGCGACACCTCACCCGCGACGGGGCGGCCCTGCTCCAATTGCGTGACCTCGAGCAGGGGCGCGGTCTGGACGGTGACGCGGCCGCACGCGGTCTGACCGTCGACGAAGGCCGACAGTTCGAGGGCGGAGCGGTCCTGCTGCTGCGCCGATCAACGGAAGGAAGAACCATGGCACGCACGAATGACCCGAACGACGCGAACGAGACGACGGAAGGCCGTGCGGCGAAACTCGCGGACCTGACCGTCGACCCCCAGCACGACCGGCTCGGCGAGCCGGGAGGCGAGAACGAGGACGGCGACCCCGAGTCGGTTCCCGGCGTCGAGGGGCCCGAAGGCGTTCCCGACCTCCCGGTTCCGGACGATCCGGGGACCGGCGGGCCGGGGACCGACGACGACTGAGCGTTCCCGGACGGATCGTTCAGTCGGTCAGGTCCTCCGGTGTCACGACACGCTGACGGTACTGCTGCTCGAGCCAGGCGAGCGCCGCGTCGTGGGCGTGCGCATCCGCCGAGGCCACCGCGCCGTCGGCGATCCAGACCCGGAGGTCGTACGCGTAGGCGCTTGCCGCGGTCATGGCGATGCAGGCGTCCGTCGACACGCCCGCGAGCACGACCTGGTCGGCGCCGAACTCGCGCAGGCGCTCGATCAGGTCCGTGCCGTGGAACGCATCGTCGCGTCGCTTGACCACGGAGACGTCGGGCTCGACGTCCAACTCGGCGAGCAGCTCGGCACCGGCGGTTCCCTCGAGGACGACCGGCTGGTCGTCCTCGCGCATGTTCAACGCCCACGTGGCCCGATCGTGCGGAAGCACGGTGCGCACTTCGACGATCGACAGATCGTGGTCACGTGCCCAGTCGATCCAGCGCTGTACTCCCTGCACCAACTCGTCCCGTTGCTCGCGCAGGCCGGGTGCGTCGAGGAAGTCCTCCTGCAGGTCGATCAGGACGAGGGCGCGCATGCCGGCCACCTGATCGGTCAACGGGGAGGCATCCGGATGGCGCCGTCGACGCGGACCGTCTCGCCGTTCATGTACGAATTGGTCACGCACTCGACGACCATCGACGCGAGCTCGTCGGGCAGGCCCAGCCGCTTGGGAAAGTTGACCGATTCGCCCAGCTTGGCCTTGAACTGTTCGGCCGCCTCGCCCTCACCGTAGATCGGGGTGTCGATCAGGCCCGGTGCCACGGTGTTCACGCGGACGCCGATCGCCGCGAGGTCCCGCGCGACGGGCAAGGTCATGCCGACCACGCCGCCCTTGGACGAGGAGTACGCCGCCTGGCCGATCTGGCCGTCGAAGGCCGCGACCGAGGCGAGATTGCAGATCGCACCGCGCTCACCCGACTCGAGCGGCTCGGTGCGGCTCATCGCGGTGGCGGCGAGGCGGATCGCGTCGAACGTGCCGATCAGGTTGATCGCGATGACCTTGGTGTACGCGTCGAGATCGTGGGCCGACTCGAACTGACCGTCGCGGCCGACGGTGCGCTGGGCCCAGCCGATGCCGGCGGAGTTCACGAGCACGCGCAGTGGTGCGAGTTCCTCGGCGGCGCCGATCGCCGTCTTGATCTGTTCGGTGTCGGTCACGTCGACGTGGATGAAGACGCCGCCCACCTCGCGCGCCAAGGCGTTGCCGGCGTCGTCGTTGAGGTCGGCGACGACGACGCGTGCGCCGCGAGCGGCCAACTGCCGAACGACGGCTGCGCCGATTCCCGAGGCGCCGCCCGTGACGATGGCTGAAGCTGCACTGATGTCCATGCCCTGATCAAATCACTCGCAGCCCGGGGCTGGGGGAAGGCGGTGTCTCAGCGTCCGTTCGGGGCGGGCCAACGGACGCTGAGTCACCGCTCCCCAGCACCCCGGGGTTCGTGGTCCATGCTGGAACCACCGAGATCGAGGAGGAGCCGTGGCCGTGGAACGCCTGATGCCCAGTGACGAGGCGACGGACCTGATTGCGCTGACTCGTCAGATCGTCGACGAGCAGTTGCGGCCGCAGGTCGATGAGGCCGAACGGACGGCCACGTTCCCGCGCGAGGTGTTCCGGACATTGGGTCGTGCTGGGTTGTTGGGTCTGCCGTATGCAGAGGAGTTCGGTGGGGGTGGTCAGCCGTATGAGGTCTACCTGCAGGTCGTGGAGGAGATCGCGACGGCGTGGGCCAGCGTCGGCGTGGGCACGAGCGTCCACGCGCTGAGCTGCTTCGGCCTCGATCATGCTGGGACGGCGGAGCAGAAGCAGCGTTGGTTGCCTGACATGCTCGGCGGCGAACTGCTGGGTGCCTACTGCCTGTCTGAGGCGCATGCGGGGTCCGATCCCGCGGCGATGCGGACGACGGCCCGCCGCGATGGTGACGAATACGTGATCCGCGGCGCCAAGGCGTGGACGACACACGGGGGACAGGCCGACTACTACAAGGTCATGGCCCGCTCCGACGACGGCATCACCTGCTTCCTCGTGCCCGCAGACGCCGAGGGCCTCGGTTCCGACGCGCCCGAGGACAAGATGGGCCTGATGGGTTCGACGACGACCACGATGCTCTTCGACGACGTCCGCATCCCGGTCGAACGGCGCCTCGGTGACGAGGGCCAAGGACTGGCGATCGCGCTGGCGGGCCTCGACTCGGGACGACTCGGCATCGCCGCCGTGGCGACCGGTGTCGCGCAGGGCGCACTGGACGCCGCGGTCGCGTACGCCAAGGAGCGCGAGGCGTTCGGCGTGCCGATCATCGACCATCAAGGGCTCACGTTCCTGTTGGCCGACATGGCCGCCGCGATCGAGAGTGCGCGAGCGACCTACCTCGCTGCGGCCAGGCTGCGCGACCTCGGTCGCCCCTTCTCGCGTCAGGCGTCGATCGCGAAGTTGGTCGCGACCGACAACGCGATGAAGGTCACGACCGACGCGGTGCAGGTGCTCGGCGGGGCTGGTTACACGAAGGACTTCCCGGTCGAGCGCTACATGCGCGAGACCAAGGTCATGCAGATCTTCGAGGGCACGAACCAGATCCAGCGCCTCGTGATCGGGCGCGACCTGAAGAAGCGCGGCTGACCGGGCGGCTCAGGCGGCGGTGAAGGCGGAGCCGGACTCCTCGTGACACAGGTCCACGATCGCCTCGGGCCTGACCGAGACGAATCTCGGGTCGATGTGCCCGGCGGGAACCGCGGGATCCAAGGACCACAGTCGCGCGCCACCGGCATCGAAGGCCTTGGTCATCCTCGACACGTACCACTCGAGGAAGTTCGTGCTGAGTGCGTGCGCCGCGGCCGGGGCGAGCCGGGCCGGACCCAGGCTCGCCAGTCGCAGCAGGGTCGACACGAGCCCTTCGGGGTCGTCGGGCACCAACCGGAACAGCCATCGAGGGAGGGCCACCGGGGAGTTCGCCGCCGGAGCGTGCCCGTTGGCATGGACCAGCGTGGTGCCGACGCCGGCCACTTCCAGGGTCGCTGCCGTGACGTTGATCGTGCCCAGCACCCGCGACCGCAGGATCGAGTCGGCCGAGGCGTCGGGCCGGGTGGAACCGCCTGCGTGGACGACGGCAGCGACGTGGCCGGCACTGCGCGCAGCGGTCATCAGCACGTCGACGGACCGTCGATCGGTCACGTCCGTCACGATGGATTCGGCCGAGACCCCGAGCGAGTCCAGTTCGTCCAGCGCGCGGTTGAGCCGTTCGCTGCTGGTGTCGCTGAGCACGACATGATGATCGACGGCCAGCAGCTTCGCCGTCTCGAGTCCGATACCGCCGGAACCGCCGGTCACGACAGCCACCGAGTTGGTCACCATGACGCCTTCCTCCCTCGTTCCTCGTGGCTCGGCGCTCCGGGCCACCCGTCCATAGTGCGCGCGGAATCATGGCGGTGCGACCGAAAGCACGGCATACCTTGGGTATTTGAAAACTGCTGGTATTCGAGGGGAAAACGTCACTGACCGAGTCACTGCGAGTTACATCGGAAAACCGTTGGCATTCCGGTGACGTCCTGTCGGTGTCGCATCGTGGACAGGTGCGTCGCGAGCCGAAGTGACCCTGCGGTAACCTACGTCACACCTATTGGCCGGCACACCACGATCTGGAGAAATGATGGGCGACCTCGGTTACAAGTTGAAGGTTTTGAGGCAGATCGGGCTGCTCAAGGCACAGAACCCCATCCGGCTGGCCAAGGCCGGCAAGAAGCTGGCCACGTGGGGCCCCGGTTTCCCGTCGGCCGTCGGCGCGGCGGCGGCCCGCCACCCCGAGCAGCTCGCCATCATCGACGACGCTGGCGAACTGACCTGGCGCCAGACCAGCGATGCGGTCAACCGGGTGACGCAGACGCTCAAGGATCGCGGCCTCGTGCCCGGCGACCCGATCGCCGTGCTGTGCCGCAACCACCGTCACATGGTCATCGCGATGGTCGCGATCATGCAGATGGGCGGCCGCATGCTACTGCTCAACACGATGGCCAGCGCCGGCCAGCTCAGCGAGCTGGCCAAGCGCGAGGGCGCGAAACTCGTGATCCTCGACCAGGAGTTCCTCGCGGTCGCGACCGACCTCGACCGTGATGCGCTCGTCGTGGCGTGGGAGGACGACGACACCCACGGCCTGCCCACGCTGACCGGCATCTCGAAGGGTGCCTCGACGGCCGACCACGACAAGCCGGCCAAGGCCGGTGGCATCGTGATCTTCACCTCCGGCACGACCGGCCTGCCCAAGGGTGCCCGGCGCAAGGAACCCGAGAACCTCGATCCGCTGCTGACGTACTTCGGCGCGATCCCGTACGCGGGCAACTCCACGGTCGTCGTGGCAGCTCCGCTGTTCCATTCCTGGGGCCTGTTGAACTTCGGTTTCGGCCTCTCCACCGTGCCGACGTACGTGCTGCGTCGTCGCTTCGTGCCCGAACAGGTCATCCGCGACGTGGCCCAGTACAAGGCCGAGGTCCTGGTCGTCGTGCCGCTCATGATGCAGCGCCTCGTCGACGCCGACCCCGAGGTCATCAAGAACAGCGACGTCTCCAGCCTCAAGATCACCGCCTCCAGTGGTTCGGCCCTCGCGGGCGAGCTGGCGACGCACTTCATGGACACGTTCACGGACTCGGTCTACAACTTCTACGGCGCCACGGAGACCGCCTGGGCCACGATCGCCTCGCCGGCCGACCTGCGTGCCGCGCCCGGTACCGCGGGCCGCGTCCCGTGGCACACGGTTGTCAAGGTCCTCGACGACGAGGGCAAGGAAGTCCCCCAGGGCGAGACCGGCGTGATCTACGTCGGCAACTCGATGATGTTCGGTGGTTACACCGACGGGCGGAACAAGGACTTCCGCGACGGCCTGATGCACTCGGGCGACCTGGGCTACTTCGACTCCGAGGGCCGCCTGTTCGTGGCCGGCCGCGATGACGACATGGTCATCTCCGGCGGCGAGAACGTGTTCCCGCGTGAGCTCGAGGACGCCCTCATCGAGCACCCGAAGGTGCAGGACGTCGTCGTCACCGGCATTCCCGACACGCAGTGGGGTCAGGTCCTGGCCGCCTACGTCGTGGTGCGCGAGGGCGAGACCCTGACCGAGGACGAGATCGTCGAGTACGCCAAGCAGCACGTGGCCCGGTTCGCCGTGCCGCGCGCCGTCCAGTTCCTCGACGAGCTGCCGCGCAACCCCACCGGCAAGGTCATGAAGCGTGAGCTGCCGGAGTTCGCGCCCCAGTCCTGAGTTCCACCGCTGACGTCGACGCCCGGTCCCATGGGGAGGGACCGGGCGTCGTCGTGTGTACGGCTCGACCGTCCCGGGAACGCCGGGACGAATGTCCCGGTCAAGTCGATGCTTTCGTCTCTTCTGGGCGATCTGCGCGCTCACTAGCGTCAGTCATGACGACGCAACGACGCGGAGTCGCACACAGAAGGAAGAGATCATGCGCCGCTCGGCACTCGACAAGCTCATTTCGTGGACCGGCCTTGCCCTGGCCGGACTGTTGGTGGTCATCGGAGGACTCGCCTCCTGGGCCCACTTCTTCATCGGAGACCAGGTCGAGTCGCAGTTGACCTCGCAGGCGATCGTGATGCCCGAGGGCCCGGC
>CAYYQO010000079.1:0-13288 GCA_964473845.1 uncultured Aeromicrobium sp. | reverse complement strand
AGCGAGATGCCTCGCAACGCCACGGGCAAGCTCATGAAGCGTGAGCTGGCCTGACGTTCGGTTCAGGCCGGTGGAGCGATCCCCAGCGAGGCGCGGATCTCGCGCTTGAGCAACTTCCCGACCGGATTGCGGGGCAGTTCCGAGCGGTACTCGATGAACTCCGGAAGCTTGTACACCGCGAGACCGGCGGCCCGCAGGTGGTCGAGGATGTCGGACAGGGCCGGGGGAGCGGTCTCGTCCTCGGGGACCACCACGAGGCAGACGCGTTCCCCCAACGTCTCGTCGGTCACTCCGACCGCAGCGCAGTCGGCGACCCCGGACGCACCGATCGCGAGGTTCTCGACCTCGGCGGCGCTGATGTTGAAGCCGCCACGGATGATGATGTCCTTCTTGCGGTCGAAGTAGGACAGGAATCCGTCGCCCTTCACCAGGAACAGATCACCGGTGCGGAGGTAGCCCTCGTCGTCGAAGGTGCGCTCGAGCAGGTCGGGCCGGTTGAAGTAACCGGGGATGGTCAGCGGTCCGCGGACGTGGAGTTCGCCGACGTCGCCGCGGCGAGTCGTGGGCTCGCCGTCGTCACCGACCACCGTGAAACGCATGCCGACGATCCGGGACGGCCAGTCGTGGCCGGGCAGCCCGTACCAGGGCAGATGGGTCGAACGCAGTTCGGCGTCGGGGACGTCATCGGGCCCGGCCCACAATCCCGCGCCCTCGTTCATTCCCCAGGCGTTGACGATCTCGACGCCCCAGCGCTGTTGGTAGCCGGAGATGAGCGAGGAGGACGGGGGCGAACCGCCGGTCATGATCGAGTCGACGGAACTGAGATCGAACGTCGGGTCGTCGGACGAGAGCAACTGACGAAGTATCGCCGGCGGGAGGATGAGGAAGTCGGTGTGGTGGTCGGTGATCTGCCGCATCAGCAGGTCGAGGTCCAGCGGATGGTGCAAGGCGACCGATCCGGAGAGTTTGAGGTTGACGGTGATGGTCAGGCACACGCCGAGCATGTTCGTCACGGGTGCCGCGGCGACTTGGCGGTGGCTGCCGTCGCGCAGGTGCATCCCCTTGAGCAGTGCGTCGCCGGCATAGTTCCAGTTGTTGTGGGTCAGCGGGCAACCCTTGGGCTGGCTCTCGGTCCCGGAGGTCCAGCAGAGGGTGAACACGTCGTTCGGCCCCGGGCGTCGGACGGCGAGTCCCTCGTGATCGGGAGTGGTCTGCGCCATCGTCGCGATGTCGGCGAGGTCGATGAGGTGCTCCAGGCCGGATCCGGGCTGCCACGACCGTGCGTCGTCCAGCGGCCGATGATCCTTGAACGTCTCGGGAGCGATGAGGAAGCGCGCGCCGGTGAGGTCGGAGATGTAGCCGATGTCCTTCGATCGCCACTGCATCGGCACCGGGGAGATGATCCCGCCGGCCCGGCTGATCGCGAAGTACAGCAGGGGTAGTTCGACGACGTTCGGTGCCTGGACGATGACCACGTCGTCGCGTTGCAGGCCCAGTTCCATGAGTGCCGTCGCGAGTCCGTCGACCGCGGCCGACAGCCCGGACCACGTCAGTCCCGTGGGTGCCGATCCGATCAACTCGTGCCGATTGGGCGGGTCCGCGTAAGCCACCCGGTCGCCGACCGTCCGTGCGGCGTGTTCGACATCGTCCAGGAGTGTGTGGCTCGCGGACCACCACCCGGCCGCGGTGAACTCGTCGATCAGTTCTCGGCGGTGGAGGATCATGGGAACTCCCGGGGGATTGGATTCAGGGGACGCGGACCGTACTCGGGTTCCTGGCGGTGCGGAAACCGCGGCCGTCCACGACGCCGCGGTCGATCTCGCGCTTGAGAATCTTCCCGGTCGAGCCCTTCGGCAGGGCGGGGACCACGTGGTAGATCCGGGGGGTCTTGTAACCGGCGATCCGTTCGGACATCCACGTCTGCATGCTGGCCACGTCGAACTCGCGACCCTCGCGCAGGACGATCACCGCGGCGATCTCCTCGCCGAGCCGCTGGTCCGGCACGCCGACGACCGCGGCTTCGAGGACGTCGGGGTGGGCGTAGAGGGCCTCTTCGAGTTCCTTCGGGTACACGTTGTACCCGCCACGGATGATCATGTCCTTGATCCGGTCGACGACCCACAGGAAGCCGTCATCGTCGAGCCGGCCGAGATCGCCGGTCAGCAGCCAGTCCTCGTGCCAGGCGTTCGCCGTGGCCTCGGGACGGTTCCAGTAGCTCTTCAGGTTGGTCTCGCAGCGGATACCGATCTCGCCCACGGTCCCGTTCGGGAGTTCCTTGCGATCCGGGTCGAAGATGGCGAACTCGACCCCGGGCTCCGCGATGCCCGCGCTGCCGGGCCGCTTCGGGCCGCCGAGCGGTGGACATGCACCCGCTCCCGCACTCTCGGTGAGGCCGTAACCGGCGAGGATCTCGCAGCCGTACCGCCGCTCGAACCGGGACGCCACCTCTAGCGGCAGGCCGGCACCGCCCGACACGGCGATCCGCAGGGCGGACAGGTCGAGCGAATCGACCTCGGTCCCGAGGTTGGCCATGGCGTTCCACATCGTGGGGACCCCGGCCAGAACGGTGATGCCGTACCGCTCGGCGGTCTCGAGCAGCGCCGTGGCATCGAACTTCGACATGAGGGTCACGGACGATCCGAACTCGTACGCGATGCGCAGGATCGTGACCTGGCCGAACACGTGGAACAGCGGCAATGCCGTGCCGAAGTGGTCGTCCTGGGTCACCTCGAGCACCGAACCGAGCGACTGTGCGCTGGCGCGCAGTCCGTGGTGGGTCAGTTGGGCGCCCTTTGGCTGGCCGGTCGTTCCCGAGGTGTAGATGATGACCGCACCCGCGTCGGGTGCGACGTCCCGGGGCAGGTCGATCGGAACCTCACCGGGCGCCGCCGGATCCGTCAGCTTCTGGATCCGGACGTCCAGTTCTCCCGCGGCGCGAGTCGCCTTGTCCCACGTGCCGTCGTCGGCGAGGGCGAGAACCGCACCGGAGTCCTCCAGGAAGTAGCGCAGTTCGGGGATGGTCGAACCCTGGTTCACGGTGACCGCGAGGGCACCGATCGCCAGGATGCCGTGGTAGGCGAAGACCCACTCGGCGCGCGTGCCACCGGTCAGCAGCACCCGGTCTCCGGGCTTCACGCCAGCTGCGAGGAGTCGCCCGGCCCACCGACTGGACTCGTCGCGGAACTCGCGGTAGTTCCACGCGGCGCCGTCGACTCGCAGGGCCACCGCGTCGGGGCGGCGCTGGGCGTGCGCCCAGACGGCCTGGATTCCGTTCGCCATGAGGAGTGAAGCCTTTCGTAAGCGTGTTCAGCGACCCTTGACGGGTTCCACGCGCGGTTCGCGTGGCATCCCCAGGATCTTCTCGGCCAACAGGTTGCGCTGGACCTGGGAAGTTCCGGCGAAGATGGTGCTTGACCTCGCATTGAGGAAGTTGACGATCCAGCCAGCGCTGTCGGTGGGCGATCCCGGCGCGTCGGGGCCGTCCGGGATCGCGGGGTGTCGGCCCTCGAGGGTCAGCACGTTCTCGCCCAAGATGTCCATGGACAATTCGGTGACGACGCGGTGGTACTCCGACCAGAAGAACTTGTTCATGGCCCCCTCGGGGCCGATGCCCTCGCCGGACAACGTGCGGGTCAGGGCGCGGTAGCCCATGAGGCGCATCGCCAGGACACGTGAACGGCACCACGCGATGCGCTGCCGGATGCCTTCCTCGTGGTGCCGGCCATGTTCGCGGGCGAGTTCCTGGAGTCGGTCGAGTTCCTCGTCGAATCGCACGGCGAGGACCGCCGCCGCGCCGCCGCGCTCGTGCTCCAGCAGCGCCGTTGCCACCCGCCAGCCGTCGTTGACGGCGCCGATGACGTTCTCCTCCGCCGTCACGGCATCGGTGAAGAACACTTCGTTGAAGTCGCCCTCGCCCGAGATCTGTCGGATCCGGCGGACCTCGATGCCGGGCTGGTCCATGGGGCACGCCAGCAGGGTCAGGCCGCGGTGCTTGGCTGCCTGCGGATCCGTGCGGACGAGCACGAAGATCCAGTCGGCGAGGTGCGCGAATGAGGTCCAGATCTTCTGACCGTTGATGTGCCACTGTCCGTCGGAAAGGACGGCGCTCGTGGCGACGCTCGCGAGGTCCGATCCCGACTGCGGCTCGGAGTATCCCTGGCACCACATCTCCTCGCCGGCGACGATGCGCGGGATGAACCGGCGCTTCTGCTCCTCCGTGCCGAACGCGAGGAGAGTGTTTCCGAACATCTGCATGCCGAACACGTCGTTCGCCATGGATTGGGGAAGCTTGTGCCGCGTGAGTTCCTCGGCGATGGCGACCTGGTACTCGGCGCTCAGGCCGCGTCCGCCGTACTCCTGCGGCCAGGCGACGCCCACGTAGCCGCGGTCGTACAGCTTCTTGCGGATCTGCTCGGCGAAGGGGTCGTAGTCCTCGCGGGGGAGCGTGCCGGCACCGGCCCAGTCGGCGGGCACCAGATCGTGGAGGAACTCCGAGAGTTCCTGCTGGAACGTCTGTACTTCAGGAGAGAATGTCGGATTCATGCTGATCGTCGTCCTGTCTGTGTGTCGCGGTCCGGTCAGACGCCGAGCAGGTCGGCGATGCGATTGCGGTGGTGGTGGGGTGTTCCGAACAGTGCGGACGACGCCTTCGCCCGGCGGAAGTACAGGTGGGCAGTGTGTTCCCACGTGAAGCCGATGCCGCCATGGATCTGGATGTTGTTCCCCGCAGCGAGGGTGAAGGCGTCGGATGCCGCCTGCTTGGCCATCGAGGCGGCGACCCGGTGGTCCGGGGTGTTCGCGTCGATCGCCCACGCTGCGTAGTTCGTCAGGACGCGTGCCGTCTCGATGTCGACGAGAGCGTCCGCGCTCATGTGCTTGAGCGACTGGAATGAACCGATGGGCCGGCCGAACTGGGTCCGTTCGAGGCTCCAGGCGACGGACTGTTGCAGTGCTGCCTCTGCGCCGCCGACCATCTCGGCGGCCAGGGCCACGGTGGCCTTGACGTTGACCTCGTCGAGGACGCCGCCTGCCGTGTCCGGTGCGACCACGAGTGAGGCGGGCGCCTGCTGGAGGACGAGGCGACCGATGGGCCGGGTGAGGTCCAGGCTGTCCTGCGTCTCGACCGTGACGCCGTCGGAGGTCGCTGAGACGCTGAACCATGCCGGACCTTCGGGCAGGCTGGCAAGAACGATGAACTCGTCAGCCTGCTCCGGGTCGGTCACGTTGATCTTGAGGCCCGAGAGCCGGTAGCCGTCGATGGATCGCGTGGCCTGCGTCCTGCTGCCCGGGTTCGACCAGGTCCCGCCCTGGTCGACGACGGCGATGGTGTGAACGCGTGACCCCTCCGCCAGGTTCTCCAGAGGGGCTGTCGCGTCGGCATGGGCCAGCACCCAGCTCGCTGCGATGCTCGAGAAGTACGGTCCTGCGTAGAGGTCACGTCCGAGTTCTTCCATGACGATCGCGGTCTCGAGGAAGCCGGCGTCGCTGCCGCCGGCGCTCTCCGCCACGCTGATTCCCTGCAACCCGAGTTGCTGGGCCATCGCCGTCCAGAGGTGGCGGTTGAACTCGTAGCCGGACTTGACGATCGTGTTGCGCGCGTCGCTGCCGGAGTGACGGTCGAGAAAACTCCTCACGGAACTGCGAAGGTCGTCTTGCTCCCTGGCGAAGGAGAACTCCATGGTGTGCGCCTTTCGGGTCCGGGGTTCACAGGCGGTGGGACACACGTCGTGGCGCGTCCGACCGGCTGCGACTTGGAGTGATCGGCGTCACGTTATCTCGGACATGAGTCTGACGTCAACTTTAAAAATGAACTTGACTTCTAGTTCATATACGGTTTCACTTCCGACAGGCGGCACGACCGCGAATCAACGGCGACGAGAGGCGGCACTCAACGTGGGCAAGCTTGAGAATCCAGTCATTCTGACCCGTTCGGAGGGCGTCGCACGGTTGACGCTCAACCGACCGGACCGGCTCAATGCGATGAGCGACCCGATGCTCGACCTGCTCGTGGACCTCACGGCGGAGGTCGCCGCCGACGAGAGCGTTCGCGTCATCGTGCTGACGGGTGCCGGTCGCGGCTTCTGTGTCGGCGGTGACCTCGACGCGTTCAGCGAGTTCGGTGACGCCGAACCCGTGTCGAGGGGTGCGGCGATCGAGAAGCTGCACCGTCACATGCGTGTCTCGGAATTGCTGCGGTCGTCCCATGCCGTGTCCATCGCTGCGGTCAACGGAGCGTGCGCCGGGGCGGGCCTGTCGCTCGCGGCGGCCTGCGATCTGCGGGTCAGTTCGACGGCGGCCGTCTTCCGGTCGGCCTTCGTCGATGCTGCCCTGTCCGGCGACTTCGGCGGGACCTGGCTGCTGACCAAGCTCATCGGCGAATCGCGCGCGAAGCAGATGGCCTTCCTCAATGCGAAGATCGATCCCGCGACCGCGGCCGACTGGGGCCTCGTGGCATCGGTGCATGCGCCCGAGGACTTCGAGCAGGCCGTGGACGAGATCGTGGCCACGCTGTCGAAGAAGGCGCCGATGGCGTTGGCAGGCTTGAAGGCGAACTTCACGGATGCGGCCAACCTGACGTTCGCCGAGGCGAGCGCGATCGAAGCCCAGCGCCACGCCGACTGCTCGCGGACCACGGACCTCGTCGAGGCCGCCAACGCGTTCCTGGAGCGACGCGAACCGCAATTCACCGGTTCGTGACCCCCGTCACCGAGGAAAGGACCTCAGCATGATTCGACTTCGGCAAGTGTGCATCGCTGCTCCCCGGATCGAGTCGGCCAGCGAGCTGGCCGAGATCTTCGGAGTCAAGATCGCTTACAGCGATCCGATCATCGTCAACTTCGGCCTCGAGAACGCGTTGCTGGGCTTCGGGGGAACATTCGTCGAGTTCATCGCGCCGACGACCGACGGTACGACGGCGACCCGCTTCCTGGCGAAGCATCCCGGCGGCGGCGGATACATGGTCATCCACGACACCGACGAGTACGAGACGATTCGTGCGCGGGTCGACGAGCACGGCATCAAGGTCGCCTACGAGAGCACCCCGGACCTGCGCAAGCCCGAGGAGAATCTGCCTGAGTACGGCTACGACTCCTTCTGCCACCTGCAGCTCGATCCGCGCTCCGTGGGAGGGACTCTCATGGAGTTCAATCAGACCGCCGACGGCAACGACCTCTTCGGCGCGTATGCACCGGCCGGTATGACGTGGCAGCAGGTGGTCCAGGGTGACGACCTGCCGAAGATCGTCGGTGCCGAGTGCACCAGCACCGATCCGGACGCGATGGCCGCGACCTGGGCATCGCTCATGGACAAGCCGGTCGAGCGTGACAACGGCCAGGCGGTCATCAACCTCGACGGCGGTGGAGTCGACCGTTTCGTGGCGGGCGAGGCCAATGCCTTCACCCGCCTCCACATCGAAGCGGTGGACCCCGAGGCAGTTCTGGATCGCGCCCGAGCCAAGGGTCATGACGTGACCGGTTCGGAGTTCAGTTTCTGTGGTGTCCGTATCGCCGTCGTACGGCGCGACTGACTCACCCCAGGTCCCAACCCCCAGGCCAGCAAGGAGACGAGTACATGGCGATCAACGCTTCCGTGTCGTTCACGATCAACGAGGGCACCAACGAGCAGTTCGAGAAGGCTTTCGCGGACACCCGCGCGGCCTTCCTGGCCGACGAGGGATGCCTGCGCTACGACCTGCAGAAGGTACGTGGTTCCGAGGTCGAGTACGTCCTGCTCGAGACGTATGAGTCCGACGAGGCGATCGAGCGGCACAACGCCAACCCCGAACTGCGCACGCTCGGGCGAGGGCTGAAGGGGTCGCTGAAGTCCGGCCCGCACATCCTCATTCTCGAAGCAGCCGGCGATCACGGTGCCGCTGGCGAAGCCCTAGGACCCCCAGCGCCTCCCAGCGCGCCTGGACACACATATCTGACTGGAATGACAGGGCCTTGTCGCCTGTCGGTCAGCCACGCCCGCGGGCCGATGCTCGTCGAGAATACAGTGTGAGGCAGATTACAAATTGGTATTGACGTCAAGTTCAATACGTCTTAGGTTCGAGGCACCAATCCAGAGGTGATGGGAGCATTCGTGGAATCGTCAGCTCCGTTGTTGTCAGTCGAGGGACTCACCGTCGACTACCCGCTCGCCATGGGCGGCACGCTGCGCGCGGTCGAGGACGTGAGCTTCGACGTGGGCGAGTCCGAGATCGTCGGCATCGTCGGCGAGTCGGGAAGCGGCAAGTCGACCGTCGGCATGGTGCTGGCCGGCTTCCATCGCCCCACGACCGGCCACCTGGTCTTCGACGGCGCCACGAGCGAGGCCGGAGCCGACAGCCCGACCCTCGGCCGCGCCGGTGTGCAGATGATCCTCCAGGATTCCGCGTCTGCGCTGAATCCCCGGATGAGCGTCGCCGCCTGCATCGCCGAGTCGATCGCCCGCGGGGGCAGCATTCGCAAGCAGCACATCGCCGAAGCCGTCCAGTACCTCGAGCGAGTGGGACTGGATGCGCAGTTCGCCGACCGCAAACCGCGTGAGCTGTCCGGCGGTCAGCGCCAACGGATCGCCATCGCGCGCGCGCTGGCGGCGCGCCCCCGGCTCCTGGTCTGCGACGAGTCCGTCTCGGCTCTCGATGTCTCGGTTCGCGCCAAGATCCTGAACCTGCTCATCCGGATCCGCAAGGAGGAGGGCATCGCGATGCTCTTCATCTCGCACGACCTCGCCGTGGTGAGCCAGCTGGTCGATCGCGTGCTGGTCATGCAACGCGGGTCCATCGTCGAGACAGGGCCGGTCAAGCGCGTCGTCGACACACCGGAACACCCATATACCCAGCAGTTGCTCGATGCCATTCCGCGTCTCGAACGGACGCCGGCCGCGATGCATCACGTGTCAACCAATTGTGCAGAACCCTTGGAAGGAGAACTGATGTGAAACGCCTGAAGGCTGGACTTGGAGTGCTCACGGCAGCTGCGATGATCGCGGTGCTCGGAGCTTGTGGCAGTGGCGGGGGAAGCGACACCTCGGCGGGTGGCACCCTCAAGGCGGGGTCGGCGATCACGCCCAGCAGTCTGGACCCGGTACACAGCACGAGCGGCGTCGACTACGCCTACCTCGGCCTGCTGTACGACCGCATCCTCCAGACGGACCCCGAATCGGGAGAGATCGAGGCCGGACTCGCGACCGAATGGGGTTACTCCGACGACAACATGGCGTTCGACCTCACCCTGCGTGAAGGCGTCGAGTTCTCCGACGGGACCCCGGTCGACGCCGAAGCGGTCAAGGCGAACCTCGACCGTGGCTTCGGTACCGTCAAGGTCGGTCCCATCGTGGGCGTCAAGGACGTCGAGGTGGTCTCCCCGACACAGTTGCGCCTGAACATGTCGGAGAAGAACGGCTGGCTTCCCTTTCAGCTCTCGGGCTACGCAGGCTACATCGTTTCTCCCAAGGCTTTCGAATCCGCTGACGACGTGACCGCCGCTCCGGTCGGATCCGGCCCCTACCGGCTCAAGGCCAACTCGCCCGGATCACAGATCAGCTTCGAGAAGAACCCTGACTACTGGAACGAGGAGCGCGGCTTCTACGACACCATCGAGGTCAAGTTCTTCAAGACTCCGGTCTCGATCAACCAGGCGCTCGAGGCCGGTTCGATCCAGGTCCAGATGCGGACCGCGTTCGATGACGTCGAGACGCTCCGGAAGAACGACGACCTCGAGGTCCAGGTCAACCCCTCGCTGGCCGTCTACCACGTCCAGTTCAATCCGACGCGGCCCGCGTTCAAGGACCCGAGGGCGCGGCAGGCCTTCGCCTTCGCGCTCGACCGCGAGAGTCTCGCGGAGGAGGCCACGGCCGGACTCGGTGAGGCCAGCGGCAGCATCTTCCCGCCTGACTACAAGTACAGCAGCGAGAAGGCCCAGACGATGTTCACGTACGACCTGGACAGGGCCAAGAAGTTGCTCGCCGACGTCGGCACGCCGAAGTTGGAGATCGACTGCGTGACGTACACCGGATCGGGCTTCGAGACCGCGGCTCCCTACATCCTCGAGGACCTAGCCGAGGCCGGCATCAAGGTGAATCTCGACACGATGGCCAATTCGGAGGCCATCGCGGCCTTCGCCCAGGGCGCCGACGTGGCTGCCGCCCAGAAGGCCCCGGACTGCATGTTCAACACGTGGCCCGGACAGCCGACTCCCCGCGACACCCTGCGGATCGAGTACTCGAAGGACGGCATCTGGAACCTGGGCGCCCAGGACTACGTCGACGAGAAGAAGCTCGATCAGCTCGACCAGACCTTCGATCCCGACGAACAGGTCGCGTTGGTCCACGAGATCGAGGAGTCGACGTTCGACAACCCGATGATGGCCAACCTCTACACGAAGCCGCTCGCCGTGGCCCATGCGAAGACGGTGGCCGGTTACCAGCCGGACATCCTGCACTTCGACCTGGATCTGGCCGTGTTGAAGCCGGCGAACTGAGACAACACGTGGACGGAGACGAACATGAAGAGATCTGAACGGACCAGACGCGACGTGCCGCCGACCGATGGCGGCCCGGTGCTCTCGATCCGGGATCTCACAGTCGACTTCGGCCACGAGTCGAGGGCTGTCTCGGGCGTCAGTCTTGAACTGACGCCCGGGCAGATCCTCGGTGTCGCGGGGCAGTCGGGCAGTGGCAAGAGCATGACCGCCTTGGCGGCGATGGGCCTGGAACCGCCCAACGCCCACATCGAGGGCTCGATCACGTTCCGTGGTCAGGAAATGGTCGGCATGACCAACAAGCAGAAGTCCCTGATCCGCGGATCGGGGATGACGATGATCTTCCAGGAGACCGTCACGGCGTTGAACCCGTTGGTCCAGGTCAAGAAGCAGATGTCGCTCGCCGTCATGGCGAACACGGACTGCGACGCCGACGAGGCCCGTGAGCGTGTCGTGCAGGCACTGGAGGATGTCCAGTTACGCGACATCGAGCGCGTCATGGACAGCTACCCGCACGAGTTGTCCGGTGGCATGTGCCAGCGCGTCATGATCGCGATGGCGCTCGTGTGCGGTGCGGACGTGCTCTTCGCCGATGAACCGACGACCGCGCTGGACGTCACGGTCCAGCGCGAAGTCATCGACATCATCCGCAAGGTCGCCGACGAGAGGCAACTGGCCGTCATGTTGATCTCTCACGACATCGGTGTCCTCGAAGAGGTCTCCGACTCGCTGCTCGTGATGTATCGAGGACGCGTCGTCGAGCGGGGGAACACCTCGAGTGTCATCACGGATCCCCAGCACCCCTACACCGCTGCGCTGCTGAACAGCATCCCGCGGATCGGCGGCACACTCACCGAGTTCGTCGAGATGCCCGACTTCGCCGTCGCATCGTTCGAGCACACCGAATCCGGTGCGGGAGGCGGTTCGCGATGAGGATCCTGCTGAATCGACTGCGGGTCCTCATCCCGACGATCTTCCTCATCACGATCCTGACGTTCCTGCTGCGGGCGATCATTCCCGGCGGTGTGGCGGAGGCGTTGGCGAGTGGTTCGAGCAATCCCGAGACGATCAACATGATCAACGAGCGGTACGGGCTCGACCGTCCGCTGTGGGTCCAGTACTTCAGCTGGCTCGGGGGAGTGCTCCAAGGTGACTTCGGCGTCTCCTACGCCAACGGCGTGCCGGTGACCGACGTGCTCGCGCCGCGACTGGCCTCATCCATCCAGATCGTGGGCTTCGGTGCTTTGTTCGCGATTCTCGGTGGCGGCGCCGTCGGCATGTACGCGGCGACCGCGCGCGCGAGCCGCGTGGGCCGCTTCGTCTTCGCCGCCTCTGGCCTGGGCGTGTCCATCCCGGTGTTCTGGATCGCGACGTTGTCAGCCGGTATCTTCGGCGCGACCCTCGGGTGGTTGCCGGTCAACGGCTACACGCCGTTGTCCGAGGGGTTCATCCCGCACGTGAAGTCGTTGGCGATGCCGGTGGTCCTGGTCGCGGTGCCGGCGACGGCCCTCATGGTCCGGCACGTCCGCAGCAGCATGGTTGCGGCGTTGGAGAGCCCCTACGTCCGCACCGCCTGGGCCATGGGCGTCAGTGCGAAGCGAATCTACTTCGATCTGGCCCTGCGCAACGCGCTCGGGCCGATCGTGACGTTCATCCCGTTCCTGATCGCGACGCTCGTCGGCGAGCTGGTCATCATCGACGTGGTCTTCGTGTTGCCGGGCCTGGGCTCGGCGGTGCTGGATGCCGTCACGTTCCGTGACTACTCGACGCTCCAGGCGATCGTCCTGCTGCTCGCGCTGACCGTCGTGGTCCTCTCGATGCTGGCGGATCTCGTTCTCGTGGCGATCGATCCACGACGCAGGAAGGTGAAGAAGGCATGACGACGTCAGTGACACAAGGAGAGGTCGCTCGTCAGGCTGCGGTGAGTACTCGCCGCAAGCGCAAGGGCGGTCCGGACTACGTGACGGGCTTCGCGATCTTCGTCGTCGTGGCGATGATCCTCGGCGGACTGCTCGCCCCGTGGATTGCTCCGTTCGATCCGTTGAAGACGAGCGCCGGCGATGCACTGCTCGGCCCGTCCGCCGAGCACTGGCTCGGCACGGACCAGGCAGGGCGCGACGTGTTGAGCCGTGTCCTGTACGGCGCGGCCGCGTCATTCCGAGGCACGGCGATCGCGGTGGCGACGATGCTCATCATCGGTGTGCCCTGGGGATTGGCCGCCGGATACATCGGCGGCCCCGTCGACGAACTGAGCATGCGCCTGGCTGACGCGATCCTCTCGATCCCCGGCCTGGTCCTCGCGATCGCCATCACCGGCGTCGTCGGTTCCGGCCTGGAGATGTCGATGGTCGCGGTGGGCTTCGTCTTCTCGCCGAGCATCGCGATGCAGTTGCGTTCCAACATCATCCCGATCCGTCGGTCCCAGTACGTCCTGATCGCGAGATCGCTGGGTGTCAGCAACCTTCGGTCGGCGGTCCGGCACGTGCTGCCGAACTCGTTCGCGCCGGTCCTGGTCCAGACGTGCGGTCTGGCCAGCCTGTCGCTCATCGTCCAGGCGGGTCTGAGCTTCCTGGGATTGGGGGCGGAGCCGCCGAACGCTTCGTGGGGTCGCGATCTGGCCGACATCTACCTCTACTTCACGAAGGCGCCCTTCGCGACGATCGTCCCCGGTGTCGTGATCGTCCTGGCGGCGTTCTCGATCAGCAAGATCGGCGATGCCCTGCGAGCTCGTCTTGACGTCGGCTGACAGCACCGATCCCACCCACGACCAGGGCGCGCACCGATCTCGGTGCGCGCCCTGGTCGTGCCGTCACTTGGGCAGTTTC
>CAYYQO010000078.1:0-13290 GCA_964473845.1 uncultured Aeromicrobium sp. | reverse complement strand
ACTACTTCCCCGACTCGGACGTCGATGTCATCGTCGGGATCCTCGACCACATCAAACGGACGGCGGTGCCGAGCGACGTGGCGTGACACTCCTTGAAACGGGCGCACGTCGCAGCAAGCCTCGTCGTCAAACGCTGGCGAGGATCACGCGCGGGCCATCATTCGGCCCAGGCGTAGACCTCGACCTTGACTGGCTCTCCCCCAGCCACATCAACGGATGTCTTCGTGTTCAACTTCTCGCTGGAACCGAGTCGTTCCGGCGCACTCCAGAGGTCCAACTGCTCCCCGCCGACGATCTGACCTTCCCCGTCGAAAAGCAGGATGGCGGATCTGATGTCAGCTGTCTTGACATCGCCGGATGAAGCAAGAACTGCGGTCACGTCGTAGGACTTTGCACCTTCATTCATGTCGAAGTCGGCACGCGTGAAGTCAGACTTCTCAACCGAGACCAGAGATGGGGGAACATCGCTCCTGAGCTCGCCGTCGTCCGTGACCTCAACCTTGACCTGCGCCGGAACACCAGACAGGTTGGCACCGCCGGCACCGCCGACGTAGTACCACGTCCCCCCGGGATCGATCGGCGGCAACGCTGTATCGTGAGTCCCCACAATCGCGCCGTCCTCGTCCAATGCCTTCCACGTCGCCTTCGCACCAACCCTGGTCTCGTCGGCCGGGTTCGTGAACTTGAAGGTGAAGCGGCCAAGTGGGTCGTCGTTGAAGTACGTGTGCACAACTTCCACCTGCAGTTCAGGCCCCGGAGCACCAGCACTCGGCATTCCGGATTCAGCCGTTGGTGACTCACTGCCACATCCCGACAGGTGAAGAACCAGTACAACAAGCAACAGTGCGAACAAGCGACGCATGAAACCTCTCTCCGGGTAGTCACGTGGACGCTATCGCAATGGGTCAGCTGACATGGACGTTCCACGATTCTTCTCGCACTGGCGCACTAACGTAGGCAGGAAGGAACTGAGCACGACCGACCCAAGGACGACTGCGTTGAACAACGAGATTCAACTGATCAGCGATGGCGACGGCCTCGCGATCGTCGGAGAGCCACGAGCGGTCGAACGATTCGTCGCTGCTGAAGGGCTGTCCACCCAGGATCTGGGATTGCCCCGACTCAAGAACTCCCTCAAGACGGGTTCGGTCCTGGCCCAGGCGGGTTCTGACATCGCGGCCCAATCGGGACGCTGGATGAAGCTGACAGACGAGTCGGCCAAGACCGCGAAGAAGTACCCGATGGTCAAGAACTCCACCTCCGGCAATCATCACGCCACCCTGAGAGCCGAAGGCGGCAAGTTCGTCAAGAACCTGCAGTTCGAGAATGGCCTGGGGGCGGTCGTCGGCAATCCCGCACTCCTGGCCGGCGCCGCTGGGCTGATGGCCCAACTCGCGATGCAACAGACGATGGACGAGATCACCGACTATCTCGCCGCCATCGACGCGAAGGTCGACGACGTGCTCCGGGCCCAGAAGGACGCGGTCTTGGCCGACATGGCCGGTGCAGCGCTGATGATCGACGAGGCCATGACCATCCGCACGCAGGTCGGGAGGGTCTCCGATGTCACCTGGTCGAAGATCCAAGGGACGGCGTCGACCATCGCCCGGACCCAGTCCTACGCCTTGCTGCAACTCGACGGACTCGCCGAGAAGCTCGAGGGCCAAGCCGACTTCGGTGATCTCGCGAAAGCAGCCAGGGCCGCCGAGACCAAGACCCAAGAGTGGCTCGTCGTGCTCGCTCGTTGCTTCCAGCTCAACGACGCGCTGGCCGTACTCGAACTCGACCGCGTACTGGCGTCAGCTGCCGACGACTGGGACCAGCATCGGCTCGGGCTGAAGATCGCTCGGGAGAAGCGCCTGGAGACCTTCGGGCAGTCCACCGAACGTTTGCTGACCCGCATCCACGATGCCGCCGACATTGCGAACGCCAAAGTGCTGATGCATCCTGCCAAGGCACCCGCAATCGTCCGGTCCAGCAATCACACGACTCAGGCCATCGGCAGCTTCGAGCACATCCTCGGGATCGAGAGTGCGCTCCGGGAAGCGGAAGCCCGACGGTGGTCCGCAGCGGCTGGCGAAGTGCGGGACAAGACTCTCGAAGCGACTGCGGATGGCATGGACTCAGCCAAGCGCTTCGGCAACGAAGCACTCGGACGCGCGAAGATGGCTAAGGGAAAACTTGCCGAGCGGCGTCCCGAATTCAGACTTCGCCGGCAGAAGTCGGACGCCGAAGTTCCAGCGGAGGACTGACGCGACACCGTCTTCTGATCAATTGCTATCGCGATCAGGGCAGCGACCACGAGGATGGAGCGGCGCGACCATCCAGCCCATATCGCGATCGATAAGTCTGAGCTACCGTGGAGGCATGGACATTCGAGTTGCGCGGCACGCTGCCGGGATGAGTCAATCCCAGTTGGCTCGTGCTGCGCGTGTCCCGCAACCGAACCTGTCTGCCTACGAAAATGGCCGCCGCTCCCCCAGTCCTGAAGTGCTGGAGCGGATCGTTCGGGCCCTGCACGTGCGCCCATCGGTTCGGCTCCACCAGCTCCGCGACGAGCTTCTGGCCACCCTCGCCGACCACCACGCCGTGGATCCGAGGGTCTTCGGGTCCGTCGCGCGCGGTGACGACGAGCCCGGCTCCGACCTCGACCTCATCGTCGATTTCAGCCACGAGGCAAGCTTGCTCGATGAAGTGGGCCTCCGGCTCGCCCTCACCGATCTGCTGGGCGTCAAGGTGGATGTGGTGGCTGCCGACACCCTCCGAGGCGAGTTCCGTGACCGGGTGTTGAGCGAAGCAGTCCCCGTGTGAGTGAGCCACGCGACAAGGCCCGCGACGCCGTCGTCCGCATCATCGCCGTCTGCGACACCCTGCACGAACTGACCCGGTTCACCCTTGAAGAGTTCACCGCCGACGTCCGCAGCCAATGGGCCGTCGAGATGGGGCTGATCCGCATCGGTGAAGGCGTCAGCCGGATTCCCGATTCCGTCCTGACGCGATTCGACGCGCAACCGTGGCGCCAGATCATCGGCATGCGGAACCTCGCCGCCCACCAGTACGACGACCTCGATCCGCGCAGGGTCTGGCGCACCGTCACCACGGACGTGCCCGCACTCCGCGCCTATCTGGCCGACGTCATTCTCACCGAACTGACCTGACCGAACCCCTCGCACCAGCCCGCCTTCGGGTGAGATGGACGTGTAGTCACGCGAAGGTTTGACGTACGAGCGAGAAACGAATCCGTTCCTGCTCAAGCCGGACGTGCTCGGCCTTCACCAGCGCGTACGCATCCTGTTCCGCAGGAGTCAGCAGCGCCAGATCCGGCCATGTCGTCGCCGGGTCGCGGGTCCAGTGGTCACGATGCGAAAGCAACGTTTCGACATCGGTCAGCACCGACCGCGTGTGGGGAAATCGGCCGCGGACCCGGTGCAACATGGCGAACCCCGCCGCATCGAGATCACCCCAGTAGACGAGGTCGACATCGCTGAGCCACGCCTGCGACGCGAACCGGGCGAGGTCATGGCCGACGCTCCACACAGCCAGCGTCCGAGGCCGGTGCGGCATGGCCAGATAGGTGATCTCGTTCTCGACCAACACCACCTGATCGACCTCCGGCGGCGCGGCGGCCAACTCGTCAGCCCGCAGAGTCATCTCACTGAATCCCCCATGATCTGGGTCCAGGTACCGGAATCGCACGTACTCGGGCTTGGTGGCGAAGCCGTACCGGCGGGCGAACTGCGTCACCGGCACACTCGCATCGAACCGCCCTGGCTCGAGCACCTGATCAAGCAGTGCCGCGAGGATGGCACGCCGCCCCTCGACGAACTTCGTGTCCACCCCCGGCGCATCGATCTGGCGCAGGTAACGACCGCGGGTCTCGTGGGTGCAGACCCACTCGACCGCCGCCAGTAGTCGATCCCAGTCACCGGCATGCTCCAACGCCCGGATCGGATATTCCAACACCCAAGCGTCGAGCGCGGCCGGAGTGCTCGCACGGATCCGGTCGAACTGATCGGCCGACGACGACTCACCGATCAACGCAATCGCATCATCGGCGGTCTCGACCATGGCGCGAGCGGGCAGTTCGGTGCGCCCGAACTTGCTGCCGCCGAGTTCACGCTCGACCAGACGCCAACGCCGCCCGGAGGCTCGACGCCACCGATCGGCCCAGTCCCGGACCTCATCGAGCCGTCCACCGATCTCTCCGGACTTCGGACCTCGGATCGCGATCTGGATCGGCTCGAATTCCTCGATGCCAGCGCGAGCCCGTAACAGCACTCCCTGACGCCACCGACGACGGACCGCTTCGGCCACCGCGCTCGGATCCGTCCATGCATTGCTCAAGGACGGCCCCTGACGGCAGCGTCGTACTCCTCGATCGTCAGGGTGTGAATACGCGAATGATCGCCATCGGGGTTGTCGGCCACACCGATCGACGACACGTAAGGGGCGATCACACCGATCTTCTGCTTCGGCGTGATCACCAGCAACTGCATCCGCAGCCGATCGAAGAGATCGAGCGCGAACCGCGTCGATTCGTCCGAGCCACGACCGAATGCCTCGTCGATGACGACGAACTGGAAGTTGCCCGACGCGGCCCTCCCCCAGGACAAACCGAACTGGTACGCCAGCGACGCCGCCAGTACCGTGTACGCGAGCTTCTCCTTCTGCCCACCGGACTTTCCGCCCGAACCGGCGTAGTGCTCATGTTCGGCATCAGTGTCACGCCAACGCTCGGACGCCGAGAACTGCAGCCAGTTGCGCACGTCGGTCACCAGCCGGGTCCAACGCCGATCCGCCTCGGTGAAGTCAGGACGCCCCCGGAATCGTTCGACCAGCTGCTTGACCTGGGCGAACTTGGCCTCCGAATAGCGGTCCGCATCGGCGCTGGTCGCACCAGCAGTGCAGTCACGCATCTGTTGACGGAAGTCCTTGACCTCCACATTGGGACTGGGGTCGGCCTGCAGCCGGATGTACCGGCCGGGGTTGTACTCGATCGAGGAGACGGAATCGTTGATCGTGGCGACCCGATCCCGGTACATCTGCTGGGCGTTGTCCAATTCAGCCTGCAGCGCCGCGATCTCGTTGATCGACTGCTTGTGCAGATCGTCGCGGAACCGCTGCTCGAAACGCGGCAGGTCGTCACCGTCGATCTTGTCGCGCAACTCGCGGAACTGATCCAGCGAGTCCACGCTGGTGTCCATCTCGGCCACGTCCAACGGGAAGCGGTCACGGAACCGAGACATGTGCTTCTCGACCCGACGTTTCGCGGAATCGGCCGCCTTGCGCGATCGATCCACGGCCTCATCGAACTCGGCGGCAAGCCGGTCACGCAGATCGTCGCAATCGTCCAAGCTGGCCGGAACCTGATCGGCCATGGCCGCGAGCGCCTGCTCATCCACCGCATCGCTGCCCGCCAGGCGCTGCGAAACGGTCCGCAAGATCGTCTCGGATCGCTCGGCGTCGGCCCGGTCTACGGCCAGCCGATCACGGACCTGACCAACGGCGGCTCTGGTGCTCTCGATGTCGGCCTTGACCGCGTCGAGCCGCTCGGTCACGCGAGTCAGTTGTTCAGATCCGGCCTGCAAGGAACCGGCCTCGGCACGAAGTTCGGACACGTTCACCGCGATGGATTCATGATCGATGTCGGACCATGCCTGGGTCTGCGCCAACACGGTCAGCAGTTCGACCCGATCTCGCAGGTCCGCCGTGCGACCTTCGACGGTTTCTGCCCGGGCATCGAGATCGACCAGCGCATCCTGGATGCGCTGCATCTCGGCCACGACCGCCTCGATCATGAGGTCGTTGGTCCATCCCATGACGTATCCGCGCCGATCGTCGATCCGTCGCGCGTCGTCCTTCTCGTGACGGCCCCGGAATCCCTTGATCTGGCCCTCACGAGTGATCGCACGGTCGGCCTGCCAGAACTGCTCGATCGTGTCGACGCACGCAAGGTCGGCGCGCCGTTCGACCTCGGCACTCACCCAGGCTGCGAAAGGTCCCGGCTTGACCTCGATCCGCGCCGCCAAGGTGTCGGCCGACGCCAGACTCGACGACCTCGCTCGCTCACCAACGCGGTAATACACCAGGCGACGACCCAGATGGTGGGAGTTGATCCATCCTGAGACCTCGCGGTACTGCGCTTCGGGCACCAACAGCGAGAGGGCGAAACCTCGCAGCAAGCGCTCAGCGGCACCCTCCCAGTCCAGATGATCGCGGTGAATGGCGATGAGCTCGCCGGCGAACGGAAGGTCCGCAGCGTCGATGCCGAGCTCGGCACAGATCCGGGCACGCAGTTCGACGTGGGGTCGCGGGATGTTGTCCGTGCGCGATTGCAGACTGCGCAGGTCTTCGCGCACCTTCTGATCGTCCGCGGCCAACTGTCGCCTATCGGCTGTCAGGTCGCCGCGCTCAACGTCGAGTGCGCGCTCGATCTGGCCCATCTGTTCGCGCGCATCAGCGATCTCACCGACGCGTGCGGCGAACTCCGCTGCCGTGGTCACCGGAGCCAGTCCGGCACTGGTCAACCGCCGGCCATGCTCCTGAGCACGAACCTCCGTGGCGACTCGGAGCGGTTCGAGCCGCGTCAGTTCGCTCTCGATGTGCGTCAGCCGGTCGCCGCCGAGGCCGGCACGTTCCAACTGGAGTTCGTCGCGCCGCGCCTCCAAGGTGACAATGCGTTCACGCAACAAACCGTGCTCAGCGTCAGAATCCTCGATCCGGCGTCCCAAGAGGCTCAGGTGGTCGGTGAGCAGCCGCTGGCGATGCCGGTCGACGTGAACCGCGACAGCCCGCCGACGCGCCTCGAAGGATCCCAGCGTGGCAACGTGACGGTCGTACTCATCACCGTCGTCACACAGTGGCCCGAGCAGGTCGAGTTGCAGACGAGCCTTCACCACGAGGTCGTGGGCATGGTCCAGATCGGCAAAATGCTTGACGATGTCGTCGATCCGCTTGCTCATGTCATGGGGTTCGAGCATGTGCTGACGGACGAACTCGTTGAGATCACCCACCGCCTTCATCGACACCGTCTGCGCAAAGAGGTCCATCGCCTGTTCCGAGGCCACCCCGAGCAGCCGACGATAGGCGCGTGCATACTCCGGGAAATGCTCGCCGTGAACCGTGACGGAGTCGGCCCGAAGCCGACGAGTCAGGTCGGGGATCGACGAGCCGAAGCCCGTGAAGTCCTTCGCGATCGACAATTCCCGCCCAGCGCTGCAGTAGACCCGCTTCGGTTGATCCGTGTCACCGGCCCGCATCGAGAAGACCTGCGCCAACGTGACCCGCCGGCCCAACGCTTCATTGCCGAAGACACCCACCAGCACCGAGTAGGTGTCACCCTCACGCAGGCCGATGGAACGGACGGCTCCGGTGACCTCGTCGGTCGCTGTCTTGTGGTGGCCGCGAACATAGGATCGCAGGTCGCGTTCGCGGCCCACGGCGCCAGCAGCCTTGTTGTAGGCGATTCGGTGTGCCGGCAGCAACAATGTCGTGACGGCGTCGACGATCGTCGACTTGCCCGAACCGATCTCGCCGGTCAGCAGACCGTTGCGACCGGCCAGTTCGAACACCCACGGACGCCCGTGGAACGTGCCCCAATTGAGCATCTCGAGTCGCAACAGACGGTATCCGGGCAACTCGTCGGGCCCAGCAATCTCGGTGGCCGAGAACAGCGTCACGATTCTCCTCGGGTGTGCGCAGCGTACTGGCTGAGCTTGGTCTCGAACTCCGACAACCACTGACCGTCCACGAACGCGGCAAGGATGCGCCGAATCTCGAAGACGCCCTCGTCACCTTTGACCCGGCGCAGGAAACCGAGTTCGATCGCCTTGGCGATGTGGGAATCGACCTGGTCCACGATTCTGGCGTCATGGCTGGCCTCCGGCAGGAAGGAACGCAACATCTCGACGATCTGGTCACGACTGACGACCGGCAGGCTGGCCCCGGTCGAACTGTCGTGCTCGGCAAGCCGTCCGCGCAACAGCGCAAGCAGCAGGCTCAGCGGGAACGAGAGTGTTCTGCGTTGGACCAGCCTCGGCAAGGGGTCCACTCCCTCGAGGACCGGTGCGGACCGCAGAAAGGCGAACCCCTGGTTCTCGTCGACCACCACATCCAGGCCGAGCACCGCGACGTGATCGCCGACGGCGGCGCGCTGCTCGAGCAACCCGTACCACTGGCGCTCGGCCTGGTCGCGATACAGCGGCCCGCGCAACAGCGCGATCACCACCTCGGACAAGGTGCGTTCGGAACTCATCGTGTCTCCTGCTCTTCGGCACCTCGACGGGCGAAGCCGGCCTTGGCCATCCGCACCAGCGACCGGTGATCCTGCTCGTCGACGAGGAGTGCTTCGCGCTCTTGCTCGTCAAAGGTCGCCGCGAATCCCGGATCCGTCAGGGACAGGTAGCTGACCAGTTCTGCCAAGCCACGGGTGAGCGGAGCCTCGGCCAGCACGTCCGAGAGCGCCACCTGCGCGTGGCCACCCAAGGATCGGTTGACGATGGCGATCAGTTCACGGGTGTCCACGAAGGAGTCGTCGATCAGATCCACGGCTGCGATCTGCTCCGCATCGACCTCGTCGACGAGAGCGGAGTCGAGCCGGATCTGCCGGGCCGGTTGGTACAGAGGTCGTTCGATCGGCAGCACGATGTCGACGCGAGGCACATCCAGATCCATCTCGATCGCGGTCGGCTCGTTGCGAATCTCGACTGCCTTCGACCGGATCGAACCGAGGAGTTCCATGATCCTGCCGTGTTCAAGCCACGCCTGGTCGTCGAGGAATCCACTGAGTTGTTCGGACAACTGCCGCACCGTGCTCTGGGTGCGCTCCCCTGCCGTCTGCCAATCGTGATGGATGTAGCGAAGCCGCTGGTCCGGATCCACGGCGTCGAGAGCGGTCGCCTCCGTCAGCAGATCGGTGAACTCGGCTCGACGCTGGGGACTGAGCAAGAATTCGAAGAATGCCGCGAAACTCTGACCCTGTGGAGACTCGTCGATCAGGTCGCGACTGCCGAGCAGTTCATCGAGCAGACCGGCCTTGGTTCCGGTCCATCCGGCGATCCGGGCCCGCAGGTCGCGATCGAGCGAGCGGAAGTTCTCTTCGACGGCACGGAAGTCGGCGAGGAGTTCACGCGCCATCTGTCCAAGTTGTTGGTAACGCTCGCGCTGGGCCACCGGACTCATCACGTCGAACTGACCCTGATCGAGTCGGTCCAGTTCTGCGTCGATCTCGGCCCGGCGGCGCTGGAGTTCCTCACGGCGCGCCTCGGGATCGGTTTCAGCACCATGCACCATCTGGCGCAGCAACTCCAGGATCGTGCCCAATCGGGATTCGGTACCAATGAACTCGCGCGGACCGAGGTCACGCACCCAGGCCACCGCCAACTCCACATCGGAGCTGGCATCGAAATGTGCCTCGTCACTGCCGGGCGGGTAGTACTTGCGGACCCAGCCACGTTCCGGGTCGGCCCAGTCCGTCAGGTACGCCTTGGCCTGGCGCGGATACAGCGGTTCATCACGCCCTTCGTTCACGTCGGCGAGGAAGTCGGCCAGCCGGATCACCAGGTCGGTCTCGCCGATCTCGCGCACGTTGTCGTCGATGAACACGCCACCGAGAAAGGCGAGCACCAAGGCGGCGTTGTCGCTGGCGAGCAGACGCCAGGCCGCGCTGTGCCGCCGGAGGTGGGCGAGCGCATCGTGGTCCATGGTGGCCAGCGTAAAGGGGGTGGCCGACAGGTTGCGTGTCGGTGGCATGCCGTGGCTCGGCAGCGGCAGTTCCCGGCTTGGTGGTGCCGGTTCGGGACGTCGCCCGCGGGCGACGGACCACCACGTTAGATGTCATCTCGTTCCATCACTTCCAGCCAAGCGGTCCACTCCTGCTCCTGATCTGACCGTTCGATGACATCATCCTCGATCCACGTCACAGGGCGTGGCGCGGTATCGAGCAACTCGCTTTCTCCGACGGGAGGGACGGCCCGCTCCTCCACGGATCGCTTCGGCAGAAGCCCGGCGTGTCCGTCACTCCTCTGCAACGTCGCGCCTCGAATCACCTCCAACTGCCGATTACGTGGCCACCGAGGATCGACAATCGGAGGAACTGTGCCCGTGCTCGATCGAAGCACTTCACATATGAGTCTCGAGACGGTGTGGTGCATTCCTGACGGCGCGAACACGATCGCGACTTCCGTCGGGCCGAACTCCAGGTCGCCACGAATCCGCCACTCGCGCTCCCAGCGCCAGTCGTAGGCGCTCTCAGTCCCACAGCCGTTCGCGTCTCGGGGATAGTCGACAAATGGTGTCAACTCCCAGAGGAACTCGTCCCGAACAGGATCATTGCGGAAGGCCAACTTCTTCACCGTGTCAAAGAACCGGGTCTGCATCAGGCTGTCCCGCGGTAGGTACCAAACCGGTGCTGCTCCACGGAGTTGGACCGAACTTCGGTGAAAGGCAAGACCGAAATTCCCGTGGCGCTCGGCCAAGCGTGCGACTTCGCCCACGCCGAGTTCACTGAGACACACCACACGCTGGCCCTCCTTCAGTCCACGATGCTCGTGCAGTGCCCCATACGCTTTGGCAGCCACCAATCGACGTTGGCGACAAATCGCGGAAAACACACCTCCAGGCTTGCCGTCAGGTGAGTGAGCACGGGCGCAGGCGGTGGCGTAGCGCGATCGCGATCTTTCATTGGTTTCCACGACTCTCAAGTACTTCTTGCTCCCGCCAACAATCGTCTGCTCCGCCCAGGGCTGACCAATTCACAACATCTCCTTCAGTCGCTCCACGGCACGTTGGAGGCTGTCGCTATTCGAGCGGGCAGATTCGACATCCCATGTCTGCGAAGCGAATTCGTTTATGCGCTGGACATACAAGGGCCCCGTCTCTCCGGCACTGGTGACCATGTCTTGTCGAATCGCGCGCAGTCGGGAATCTGCGCAAAGCTGAAGTACCGCCTTCTTCGCGTGAGGCAACGACTCCGGATCGCGCGGGATTTTGCCCGCAGATACACCAAAATAGTCGGCAAAACCCTGTTGATCAGCAAGTAGCCATGCCTCGGTCATCGAGTGCGCGATTCTGAGTTGAAACCGAGAGCTCACCTCACCGACATCCGCCAAGAGCGTCCTGGAAAGCGCGACAGGACACTCCGAATCCGAATCTCGAAAGATCACCCATGCACTTTGCCGCGCAGCCTGATTGTACTTGCGTATTTTCGGGTCGAGGCGCGACGTTCCACCCGCAATACGAACCTTGCCGACTTCGTGTCCGGCGGTCCGGACCACCGCTTTGGCTGCCTCGCGGTCAGACTCACCCTCCACGACCACGTTGATCACCTGCGAGGTCCTTTGCCCACCGCGATCAGCCCAGACAGGTCTTGCGGTGAGACGAGCCCCGCGACGACTTCGGATGTCGGCAATTCAGCATCGACCTCATCCTTGACCTCTTCGATGTCAGAAAGAAGCGCCGCCGAGGTGCCATCGCCCGTGACACGCAGTACCAGCACCTCACGCGGCAGAACTCCCTCGTCATCCAAGAGTTCCGGAGCATGTGTCGAGAGCAACACCTGCATCGCACGGTCCCTTTGCGCTGCCGCCAGAACAGTGGGCAAGGTGCGAACGATTGACGAGTTGAGTGACAGTTCAGGCTCTTCGAGTAGGAGGACCCCACCGTTCGCCGGCGCACTGACCAACGTCCACAGAAGTCCGATCAAGCGCAGGGTGCCATCAGAAAAATCGGCCTCACTCTGTTGCGCTGGTTGGGATCGCCAATTCCGATAGCCCGCGACCAGATGTGGCCTTCCCGCGGCATCTACCTCCAGTTTCAAACTCTCGAATTCGGGGACTGCCGCCTTCAGGGCATCCTGCATCCGCCGCAACCATGCTGTCCGTGTCTTCAGCGGAACGGCATTGATCTGTGCAATGAAGGCTGCTCCGTGCGCATCGCCGAACGAGCCGCCGATACGCGCCGGATCACGGATGATCTGCGGCACGAGGTGGAAGTAACGAACCTTGGAGAAGTAGTCAGCCAGCGAGCGAAACTCTTGGTTGGCCGCGATCTGCTCGAGGTGAGTCTGGGTCAATCGATCCGGATCGGCAAGGTCTTCGACATTCGGGCGCGAAAGTATGACTTCGCCGTTCCGTTCGATGTGTTCCTTGTCCACAACGGGCCGATTCTTACCGCCCTTCTCGCCCTTGATCGAAAGTTGGTACTGCCAAACATCGTCGCCATCAGACAGGTGGAAGTCGATCTCAAGTCGACCACCACGGTGGTTTCGCGCAAAGAGACTACGGACTTTGGAGAGACCCCCGCGTGCTTCTAACGCAGCGGCGAGTCCCCCGCCCGGGCCTGCAATGTCTCCCACGAATCGGAAGAGATCGAGTAGGTTCGACTTCCCGGAAGCGTTTGGTCCGACGACGAACAGCCGGTTGTCGATCGGGAAGTCAAGTGTCTTGAAGTTCCGCCAGTTGCTGGCGCCTACATGAGTGAGTCTCATTTCCCCTCCTCAGCGTAGAATCTCATGCGATCCGCCCGAATGGCTCGGACGTGTCCGGAGACTGGTTTACGGGCAGCCCGGTCGGCGTGAGCACGTTCGTTGCAGCGTAGTGGAGTTCCGGCGCCTGGACGGATAAGCCACCGAGTACCACCACGCTGCGCATCATCGATTTCTTTCGAACCGACCATGCTCACGCCTTTCGACGGTACGGGACTGCCCAGAGTTTGGTTGACACTCGGGGTTTGTGATTCTCAGGCCGCGTTTGCGGCTACGTAGATTGTCTCAAACGCGACTGGGCTGAGTTTGCCGAGGCGTCGTTGGCGGCGTCGGCGGTTGTACTTGGTCTCGATCCAGGTCACGATCGCGAGGCGTAATTCTTCGCGGGTGTCCCAGCGTCGGGTGTCCAGGACGTTCTTCTGCAGCAGCGAAAAGAAGGACTCCATGGCGGCGTTGTCGCCCGAGGAGCCGACGCGGCCCATCGAACCGCGAAGGCCATTGTTCTTCAACAACCGCTGGACCTTCTTGGACCTGAATTGAGACCTCGGTCCGAGTGGCAGATCGTTCCGGCCGGGTCGCGCTGGGTGATCGCGTTACGGATCGCCGAGGCAGCCAGTGCCGACTTCATCCGCGAGTCGATCGAGTAGCCCACGATCCGGCCCGAGTAGCAGTCCTTGACCGCACACAAGTACAGCTTCCCCTCACCCGTGGGGTGCTCGGTGGGGGCACCTCCCTGCACGAAGTGCTTGGGGGAATGTCCGTCAACCACTTCTCATCCGGCGCCGTCGCGGTGAAGCCGTGCCGCACGA
>CAYYQO010000077.1:4243-13300 GCA_964473845.1 uncultured Aeromicrobium sp. | reverse complement strand
CTGTGTGCGACGCACTCGCCCGTGCTGGCGTCCATGCCCGGCACCCGGATCATCGAGGTCGGCGATTGGGGCCTGCGCGAGACCCCTTGGGACGAGCTCGAGCTCGTCAAGCACTGGAAGGCCTACCTCGACTCCCCCATGCGCTACCTGCGCCACACGCTCGCGGAGGACTGAGAACTTCAAGGCACCGGGTCGGGCGGAGGCGAAGGATCGAGGGTCGCCAGTGATGGCGGCACTTCACATTCCGGACGCCCAGCGTGGTTCATCCTGCCGACGATGGTGTACCCGTCCTCGGTCTCCGGCATGGCGAACGGTGAGACGTTCCCGCTTCGCAGTTGCCTGCTGTGGGCGTCGACTGCGTCCAGGAGCACGGTCCAGTCCTCTGCCCAAGCCGCTGTGGGGTGATCCTTGGCCAGATCTGCCTGATCGAACAGACCCAACGCGTCAGGAATTGCTCTCCCCGCGGCGCTGATGGCGCTCAAAGCATCGGCGCGTTCGCGCGGACCGCCGACCACGGGCCGCTCCTGTGCCACCTGGTGGAGTTGGGAACAAGGTTGCTCGATCGCTTCCAGGAACCGCTGGTTCTCGATGAGCTCGAGTCGATCATGGGTCGCGTACATCCAGAATCCCCAGAGCCATATGCCGACGCTGGAGCCCAGGACGACCGTGAGGACGGTTCCGCCCACGACCCAGGGCCACAGTCTCCGTCTCGGCTGCCGATTCGCGCGAGAATCGGGCAACGGTGCGCGCGGGAGACCTGCATCCGGGGGCATGCGTCAGTGTGTCACTTTCGGAAGCCCCGTGAGTGTGGATGCGAGGAAGTTTCCCGGGCCGACACTGCGGTGCCACGGCCCGCGCAGTCAGACGGGAACAAGTGGCTGGTGCGGAGCGGTCGGCAGGATGACCGTGAATGACTGACCTGCTGAGATCTCTCCGCCACGTTGGACCACGCCCATCACGCCACACCGGCGGACGACCTCGGGTGTCGCCGCGTCCGATGATCCGGTCGGCGGAGCCGGTTCGGTGCTGGGCTTTCCGTCACGGCTCAGCACGACCTTCAGCAGACCCGGGCGAAACCGGTTGATCTGGACGCAGGGATTGCGCAGGCCGGTGAGCCGGACGGCCGCGCCCCCGAAGTCGAGCAGTGTCCCGGTCGGGAGTTCCAGGAGCGACACCCCGGCCGTCAGCACGTTCTCGCCGAGATCACCGGGTCCGAGTTCGTAACCGAACTGGCGTGCGCGACCGAACAACTCCGCATCGATGAGATGCACCTGGCGCAGGTTGGGTTGGGTCGGGTCGCGCCGGACCCGCGATCGGTGCTGGACGAACTCGCCGGCATGGGCGTCACCGACGACCCCGAATCCGGCAATGAGTGAGATCGAGGCCGTGGGCACCTTGCTGAACCGGTGGGAGTCGTCGCGGCTGACCGAGACGACATGCGGCGTGCTCACTGCTCCATTGTCACCCGTCAACGACGTCATACGGAGCGTGGCCCCGGGGCCACGCTCCGTATGACGTCGTGGGTGCTCGCGTGGGTCACCGACGGATCTTGCGACCCGGACCACCCTCGCTGGTGTCACCGTCGATGTCGGCCCCGCGCCAGATGTACAGGTGGCCGTGACCGCGCTCGTAGACGTTGCCGTCGACGTCCGCGGTGCGGTAGATGCGGACGTTGCCGCGGTGGAGCTCCTTGATGTTGCCGTCGACGTCGCCGCTGACGTGCACGTTGCCGTGGCCGCGTTCGGTGATGTTCCCGTCCACATCTCCGCTCACCCTGACGTGGCCGCGTCCACTCTCGCTGATGTTGCCGTCGACCGATCCTCCGCGGGCGACGGTGACCGAGCCCTTGCCGATCTGGCGGACATTGCCGTCTACCGAACCGCGGATGACGACGTTGCCGTTGCGCACCGTGAGGTTCCCGTCGATCTCACGGCCCTTCTTCACGGTGTAGTTGCCCTTCCGGTAGATGTCGTCATCGTCGTCGGCACTTGCCATGGCGGGCAATCCGGCCACCAGGACTCCGCCGGCCAGGGCGAGAGCGAACGTCTTGGTCTTCATGATGGGCTCCTTCTTTCGGTTCAGGTGGTCCCCACTCCACCGGCGCCACGTGAGACGTTCGTGAGTGAAACATGAGAGCGTTCTCATGATCGATCACCATCCGTCCGGCCGACGGTGACGAACCACCTGCATGAATCGTCCAGCCGCTGTCGCCGGAGTGTGCGCCGGTCTCGTCTCGGCCCTGGCCGGACTGTCCGCAGGCCACCTGGTCGCCGCCCTGACCACACCGGAGACATCGCCGGTCCTGAGCGTCGGGGCGTTCGTGATCGACCAGACGCCCACCCCCGTGAAGGAATGGGCGGTGTCGACACTCGGCAATGCCGACAAGCCGGTCCTGCTCGGCAGCGTCCTGCTCGGGACGCTGCTGCTCGCCGGGGCCGGTGGTCTCGTGGCGCGCCGCTCGTTCCCGGCCGGCAGCGCCGTCGTGCTGCTGCTCGCCGGGCTGGCCGGCGCGGCAGCACTCTCGCGGCCCGTCGCACGTCCGATCGATGTGGTGCCGGCGCTGGCCACGGCGGTCGTGGCGCTGCTCGCCCTGCGGAGGTTGACACCGGTCCCCCATCGCTCGGCGGACGGACCGGGACGCCGACGTCTCCTGATCGACGCGGGAGTCATCGCGGGCTCGTCGCTCGTGCTGGCCTCGGTCGGTCAGTGGCTCGTCGTGCGGGCCCGTGAAGTCGGTGACGTCCTGCTGCCCCGTCCTCTCAAGCCGTTGCCCCCGCTCCCCCGTGGTCTCGAGACGAAGTTCCGGGGGCTGACGCCGTTCCAGGTGCCCAACGAGGACTTCTACCGGGTCGACATCAACCTGACGACGCCGGTCGTCGACCACGAGTCGTGGCGTCTGCGGGTCGACGGCATGGTCGATCAACCATTCGATCTCTCCTTCGACGACCTCCTCGCTCTTCCCATGATCGAGACCGACATCACGATGTGCTGTGTCTCGAACGAGGTCGGTGGCGGTTACGTCGGCGGCGCCCGCTGGCTCGGCGTCAGGGTGTCCGACCTGCTCGAACGTGCCGGCGTCAAGGCCGGTGCCGATCAGATCCTGAGCACCGCGGTGGACGGCTTCACCATCAGTACGCCCCTGGCCGCGGCCACCGACGGCCGGGACATGATCGTCGCGGTCGGCATGAACGGAGAGACGCTCCCCCGCGACCACGGCTTCCCGGCTCGCCTCGTGACACCCGGGCTGTACGGATTCGTCGGCGGCACGAAGTGGCTCACGCGGCTCTCGCTCACCACCTACGCCCGGCGGGACTCCTACTGGACCAAGCGCGGATGGGCCACGGACGCACCCGTGAAGATCGCCTCACGCATCGACACGCCGGGCGGGCTGAAGTCCGTCGACTCGGGACGGATCGTCGTCGCCGGGGTGGCGTGGGCACCCGACCGCGGGATCGGGAGCGTGGAGGTCAGCATCGACGGCGGTTCCTGGCAGGTCGCCGAGCTCGGGCCCGACGGCGGGCTGGACTACTGGCGTCAGTGGTATCTGCTGTGGGACGCCGAGTCCGGTCGTCACACGCTGAAGGTCCGGGCCCGCACCCTCGACGGCGAGTACCAGTCGACGAAGCGGGCGACGCCTTTTCCCGACGGTTCGAGCGGACTCCAGCACATCGTCGTACGCGTCGACTGAGACACCCATCCGGATGAGCTCGCGCACCGAATACCTATCGACATCGTCACCGAATGAGAGGCACGACCATGAATGGCATCCTCCCCCGCCGCGCCGCGGCCACGACTGCAGCGATCATCCTGGGCTTCGGCCTGACCGCCTGCGGCAGCAGCAACGACTCCGGCGGCATGGGCAACGACGACCCGACCACACCCGCGGCCACGACCTCGGCCACGGACGACATGGCCATGACCGGCCCGTTCGGTGCCGGTTGTTCGGCCGTCCCCACCGAGGGCGAGGGCTCCGTCGACGGCATGGCCGATGACCCGGTCGCGACCGCAGCATCCAACAACCCGCTGCTCACGACGCTGGTCAAGGCAGTGACCGAGGCCGATCTGGTCGACACGCTCAACGGCGCTCCTGCGCTGACCGTCTTCGCTCCGACCGATGACGCCTTTGCCAAGATTCCGGGCGCCGACCTCGACGCCTTGCTGGCCGACAAGGATCAGCTGACGACGGTGCTGACCCACCACGTCGTCGAGGGCAAGATCGCACCCGAGGACCTGGCGGGTGAGCACGAGACGCTCGCCGGTGACAAGATCATGGTGGACGGATCCGGCGAGGACTTCACCGTGGGCGAGGCCAGCGTGATCTGTGGCAACGTGCCGACGGCCAACGCCACGGTGTACGTCATCGATTCCGTCCTGATGCCCTGATCGACCGACGACAGCGACGATTCTCGTGAACCACCTGCGTGTAGTGCCCTCGAGCGGCGATCTTCCGCCGCTCGAGGGCCTCGCCCAGACCTTGCGCGGCTGCGGCCGAGGCGACGAGTCGGCGTTCGCCGACCTGTACGACGAGACCTCGGCGCGCATCCACGGCCTGGTCCGGCGCATCGTCCGCGATCGGGCCCAGAGCGAAGAGGTGACGCAGGAGATCTACCTCGAGGTCTGGCGCCAGGCGTCGCGGTTCGACCCGGCACGCGGCTCGGCGCTGTCGTGGCTCATGACGATCGCGCACCGCCGGGCCGTCGATCGGGTGCGCAGCGCCGAGGCCTCCAGCGCGAGGGATCTGCAACATGCCCAACGGAACCGCACGGTCGAGCACGACTCGACGAGCGAGGCGGTGCAGTCCCGACTGGACGCGCAGCGTGTGCGCAAGGCCCTTGCGAGTCTGACCGAGACGCAACGAGAGGCCATCGACCTGGCCTATTTCCGGGGATGTACCCACACCGAGGTCGCTACGATGTTGGATGTGCCGCTGGGCACCGCGAAATCCCGCATCCGCGACGGCCTCGTCCGACTTCGCGACACCATGGGAGCAGAGCGATGAGTGACGTGCACGCCCTGTCGGGCGCCTACGCCCTCGACGCCGTCACCGACGCCGAGCGCGAGGACTTCGAACGGCATCTCGCCGGCTGCGAGACCTGCCGGGCCGAGGTGGCCGGCCTGCGTGAGGCGGCAGCGTTCCTGCCCGAACTCAGCGCCGAGGCACCGCCGCCGGCGTTGCGCGACTCGGTCCTGGCCTCGATCTCCGAGGTGCGCCAACTGCCTCCGCTCCCGGCACAGCAGAAGCCTCACCGCCGATTCGATCGACGGGTATTTCTCGCCGCGGCTGCCGCTGTGGTGGTCCTCGCCGGTGGCATCGGCACGGCCGTCACCCAGCCGTGGAAGGACGACGCTGGCTCGGGCCAGGTCGTCACCGCGACCGATCGCGTCCTGCGCGATCCCGAGGCACAGCGGGTCACCCAGACCTTCGACGACGGCGCCAGCGCCACGGTCGTGCGTTCACCTGCCGAGGGCCGGGCGGTGATCGTCACGCACGACATGCCGGACGCGCCGGAGGGCCACAGATACGTCATCTGGCTGCAGCAGGGCGAGGCGATGGTCAACGCGGGGTCGATGCCGCAGGGTCCGGACAACACTCTCCTGCTGGAAGGCGACGCCTCGACCGCGTCGGCCGCCGGGGTCACGGTCGAGACGGATCCTCAGGCGCAGGAGCCGACGACCGAACCGATCGCCCTGTTCGCGTTCTGAGCCCGAATCGGCGAGGCTCGGATCGTGTACGAGTTCGAGTCGACGATCTGGCGCTGGCGTGACGACGGGGCGTGGCACTTCCTGACGCTGCCCGAGGACGTCACCGACGACATCGAGGACCGTACTCCCGTGCGGGCCGGATTCGGCTCGGTGAGGGTCGAGGTCACGGTCGGCGCCAGCACGTGGCGCACCTCGGTCTTCCCGAGCAAGGAACTGGGCGGTTTCATCCTCCCGGTCAAGAAGGCCGTCCGTCAGGCTGAACGGTGCGGCGAGGGCGACACGATCCGGGTACGGATCACCGTGGAACCGTAGACTGGGCGTATGGCCAAGCTCATCACCGACCAGCGGGCGAGACCGTTCCAGACGATCTTCGGCTGGATCATCGCCGTGCTCTCGGCCGGCTACATGCTGCCGTGGGCCATCGCGGCCACGCGCGGCAAGTCCAACACCGGCGCGATCTTCTGGCTGAACCTGCTGCTCGGCTGGACTGTCGTCGGGTGGGTCATCGCGCTCGTCATGTCCTGCACGTCCCACCAGGTGCTGGGGATCAAGAACCCACGCTGAGCCATGACCGACGACCCGCGCAATCGCGCCGCCCGGTACCGGCTGGATCCGGGCGGTGGGATCGAGGGTGACGAGCAGGACGACCAGGCTCCCCATCGCCAACGGCGGCCCGAGGACCAGGTGCTGTGGGTCGACCTGCAGATCCGGGCGGCCATCGACCGTGGCGAGTTCGACAACCTGCCGCTCGCGGGCAAGCCGATCCCGCACATCGACACCGCCAGCGATCCCGACTGGTGGCTCAAGAAGTTCATCGAGCGCGAGCACATCACCGGCGTCCTGCCCGAAGCGCTCCAACTGCGCAAGGACGACGTGAGGTTGGACGAGCAACTCGACTCACTTCGGTCGGAGCAGGCCGTTCGGGCAGCCGTCGACGAGTTCAACGCCAGGGTCACGTCGGCGCGACGGCAACTGCAGGGCGGACCGCCGGTCGTGACCCCACTGCGAGACGCCGACGTCGAGGTGGCCGAGTGGCGGCAGCGACGGATCCGCCGGACGTCCGACCGGGCCGCCCAGTCCCACTCCGCCCACGATCCTACGGACGGCGGCGGCGAGAGGCGGTCGGCTATTCGAAGGGTGTGGGATCGCCTGCGCCGACCCGGGTGACCTCGGCGTAACCGTCGGACAGATCGACGACCGTCGTCGGTTCACCGATGACTTCATCACCGGAGTCGATGATCGCGTCGATCCGGTCGCCCAGTTCCTCGCCGATCTGCCACGCCTGGGTCATGGGCTCGGTCTCGCCGGGCAGGATCAGCGTCGAAGACAGCACGGGCTCACCGAGTTCCTCGACGAGGGCGCGGACGACCTTGTGATCGGGGATCCGCACTCCGACGGTCTTCTTCTTGGCCTGCAGCAGTCGCTTGGGGACTTCGATCGTGCCGGGCAGGATGAACGTGTAGGGACCGGGCGTCGCGGACTTGACGGCACGGAAGACCGTGTTGTCCACGTGGACGAACTGGCCCAGCTGCGAGAAGTCACGACAGACCAACGTGAAGTGGTGCTTGTCGTCGAGATCGCGGATCGAACGGATGCGCTCCAAGGCCTCGGCATTGCCGATCTGGGCGCCCAGCGCATAGCCGGAATCGGTCGGGTACGCGATCAACCCGCCGCCCCGCAGCACCGCGACCGCTTGGTCGATGTTGCGCTGCTGCGGGTCGACGGGATGGATGTCGATGTAGCGAACCATGTCCGCCACCTTAGGCGTTCACACTCAGGTGAAGAGGCTCACACCGCCGGGTCCGACGAGCAACGCGACGACGATCAGTACTGCGCCCATCACGAAATCGCGCTGGACGAGCCGAACAATGCCGAAGATGCCGATGATGACAGCGGCAATCCACAAAATGGTGTCCCACATGGGAACTCCCTTCACTAGGTGTCTCCACACTGCCCGGTTTGCCCGGTGTTCGCATGTTGGACGCGTCACCGAAGGGACCACCCACGAAACTAAGGTCGGAACGGTGAGCACCCTGTCCCTGGCCGAACGGCGTCAACGCCAACTGGCCCACCAGAGCGACCGTGAGGCCCACCTGGCCGAACGAGCCGCCCACCCGCGACCCAGGCGGTCAACGGCGGAATTGCGCGAGATCGCCGAACAGGCCTCCGACCGCTTCCACGACGGCGACATCGACGCGCTCCTGACGTGGGTGGCCGAGGAGTTCGGCCACCTCACCGCAGTCGCCTGCTCGATGGCCGACGCCGTCCTCCCCCATGTCGTGGCGCGCCACGTGCCCTGGGTGGACACCCTGTTCCTCGAGACGGGTTACCACTTCGCCGAGACCGAGGGAACCCGTGACGCGGTCGAGTCGTCGATGCAGCTCACGATCGTTGACGTCCTGCCCAAGCAGACCGTGGCCGAGCAGGACGCCCAGTACGGCGAGCGCCTCTACGAGCGCGATCCCGCCCTGTGCTGCCAGCTGCGCAAGGTCGAACCGCTGACCGAGACACTGGGCAACTACGAGGCCTGGATCACCGGCGTCCGGCGTGAGGACAGTCCGCTGCGCGCCGACACGCCCTTCGTCACGTGGGACGAGAAGAACGGCCTGGTCAAGATCAATCCGCTGGCCGACTGGACGTTCGACCAACTGATCGACTATGCCAACGAGCACGACGTCATCCTCAATCCGCTGCTCAACGACGGCTACCCCTCGATCGGGTGCGCACCGTGCACGCGCCGGGTGGCTCCCGGCGAGGATCCCCGGGCCGGCCGCTGGGCCGGTCTCGACAAGACCGAGTGCGGCCTTCACACATGAGTTCGCTGTCCCAACTCGAATGGCTCGAGTCGGAGTCGATTCACGTCATCCGTGAGGTCGCCTGCGAGTTCGAACGCCCCGTCGTCCTGTTCTCCGGAGGCAAGGACTCGGTCGTCATGCTGCACCTGGCGACCAAAGCCTTCTGGCCGGCCAAGGTGCCCTTCACGCTGCTGCACGTCGACACGGGCCACAACTTCCCCGAAGTGCTCGCGTTCCGCGATCTGACCGCCGAACGCCTGGGGCTGCGGCTCGAGATCGCCTCGGTGCAGGACTACGTCGACGACGGCAGGTTGCGCGACCGGCCCGACGGCACCCGCAACCAACTGCAGACCCAGCCGCTGCTCGACGCGATCGTCGGGCACCGCTTCGACGCCGTGTTCGGCGGTGGTCGTCGCGACGAGGAGAAGGCCCGCGCCAAGGAGCGCGTCTTCAGCCTGCGCGACGAGTTCGGGCAGTGGGACCCGCGCAACCAGCGCCCCGAGCTGTGGAACCTCTACAACGGGCGTCATCGCGCCGGTGAACACGTGCGGGTCTTCCC
>CAYYQO010000077.1:0-4233 GCA_964473845.1 uncultured Aeromicrobium sp. | reverse complement strand
GTCTTCCCGCTGAGCAACTGGACCGAGCTCGACATCTGGCAGTACATCGCTGCCGAGAAGATCGAACTGCCGTCGCTGTACTATGCCCACGACCGTGACGTGTTCGAGCGCGACGGGATGCTGTTGGGGGTTGGTCCTCACTCCCAGCCGCGCGAGAACGAGGTCGTCCAGCGCCGCCTCGTGCGCTACCGCACGGTCGGAGACATGTCCTGCACGGGCGCGGTCGAGAGCAGCTCCGTCAACGTCGAGGACGTCATCGCCGAGGTCGCTGCCACACGACTGACCGAACGCGGCGCCACCCGCGCCGACGACCGGGTGTCGGAGGCCGCGATGGAAGACCGTAAGAAGGAGGGCTACTTCTGATGCGGACCCTGCTCAGGTTGGCCACGGCCGGCTCGGTCGACGACGGCAAGTCCACGCTCGTCGGACGTCTGCTGTACGACTCGAAGTCGGTGCTCGCCGACCAGTTCGAGGCGGTCGAGCGCGCCAGCCGCGATCGCGGATATTCCGCACCGGACCTGGCCCTGCTGACCGACGGACTGCGGTCCGAGCGTGAACAGGGCATCACGATCGACGTCGCCTACCGCTACTTCGCCACGGCGAACCGGTCGTTCATCCTGGCCGACTGCCCCGGCCACGTGCAGTACACGCGCAACACGGTCACCGGTGCCAGCACTGCCGACGTCGTGGTCGTGCTGGTCGACGTGCGCAAGGGCCTGCAGGAGCAGACCCGCCGACACCTAGCGGTGGCGTCCTTGCTGCGCGTGCCCCATCTCGTAGTCGTGATCAACAAGATCGACCTGGTCGACTTCTCGCAGGAGGCCTTCGACTCCGTCAGCGCCGACGTGATCGACGCGGCAGCTTCGCTGGGCCTGACCGATGTCACCACGATCCCGGTCTCGGCCCTGGCCGGCGACAACGTGGTCTCGGTCTCCGAACGCACGCCGTGGTACGACGGTCCCAGCCTGCTGGAACATCTGGAACTCCTCTCCCCCAAGGGTGATCCCGAGACCGAACCCCTGCGATTCCCGGTCCAGTTGGTCATCCGGCCCCAGTCGGCCGCTGACGAGCGCTTCCACGACTATCGCGGCTATGCGGGCCAGATCGCCTCGGGCACCGTCCGGGTCGGCGACGCCGTCACGGTGCTGCCCTCGGGTCTGACCTCGACCGTCACGGCCATCGACTTCGCCGGTGACGAACTCACGAGCGCGTTCGCGCCGCAGTCGGTCACGCTGCGACTGGCCGACGACATCGACATCTCCCGCGGCGATCTGATCGTCACCTCGGAGGCTGTTCCCACGCCCAGCCAGGACGTCGAGGGGACGGTCAGCTGGCTGTCGGACCAGCCGTTGCGGCCCGGTGCTCGCGTCCTGTTCAAGCACGGCACCCGCACGGTCCAGGCCATCGTCCGCGGCATCGACGGGCGTCTGGACCTGGACACCGCCACGCTGGTTCCCGGCGACACCCTCGAACTCAATGACATCGGCCTGGTCACCCTGCGCCTCTCGGCTCCGCTCCCCACCGAGCACTATGCTGAGTCACGCAATACCGGCGCCTTCCTGTTGATCGATGCACACGACGGCGCCACGCTGGCGGCCGGAATGGTCGGCGACACCTTGCTGACCACGGAGGGCTAGTGACCGCATTCCCACTCGGGCTCAAACTCGAGGGACGCCGAGTTGTCGTGGTCGGCGGTGGTCATGTCGCCACGCGCCGCGCATTCTCCCTGCTGGAGGCCGGCGCGGACGTCCACGTCGTCGCTCCCGCAGTCTCGGACTCCCTGGCGTCCGCCATCGGCCGCGGCACGATCACGTGGCACGAGCGCGGCTATGAACCGGGCGACCTCGACGGTGCCTGGCTCGTCCAGACCGCCACCGACACGCCGGACGTGGACGACCGCGTCGCCGCTGATGCCGAGGCGAACCGGATCTTCTGCCTCAAGGGTGGCGATCCTGCGAACGCCACCGCGTGGACTCCGGCCGTGGCCCGCGTCGACGATGTCACGATCGCCGTCAGCGGTGGGGGCGACGCGGGCCGGGCATCGGCATTGCGTGATGCCGTGGCCGCGGCCCTGCAGTCGGGTTCGCTGCCGTTGCGGCACCGCACCCATGCGCGCGGGCTCGTGGCTCTGGTCGGTGGAGGTCCGGGCGATCCCGGCCTGATCACCGCTCGAGGCCGCCAACTGCTGGCCGAGGCCGATGTCGTGGTGCTCGATCGCCTCGCACCCCAGTCGGTGCTGGCCGAACTGGCCCCCGACGTCGAGGTCATCGACGTGGGCAAGCAGCCCGATCATCACCCGATTCCGCAGGAACAGATCAACCAGCTGCTCATCGACCGAGCACGCCAGGACAAGGTCGTCGTACGCCTCAAGGGCGGCGACCCCTACGTGTTCGGCCGTGGCGGCGAGGAACTGATCGCCTGTCGTGAGGCCGGCCTCCCCGTCGAGGTGGTTCCCGGCGTCACCTCGGCCATCGCGGTGGCCGCCGCGGCCGGGATTCCCGTCACCCACCGGGGGGTGGCCCGCGGCTTCTCGGTCGTGACGGCCCATGAGGAACTCGGCTCGCTTCCGCATCGCGGCGATCACACGCTCGTCCTGCTGATGGGCGTGAAGCGGTTGGCCCAGACGGCGGACGAGCTGATCGCCGCCGGTCATGACCCCCACACGCCCACGGCGATCATCGAACGCGGTTTCGCGCCGGATCAGCGCACCACGATCGCGACCCTCGCGACGATCGCCGTGGCGGCGCGCGATGCCCGCTCCCCTGCCATCACGGTGATCGGTGACGTGGTCAACCTCGCTGCGACAACCAACGATTCAGCCGGCGGCGCCCCGACCACATGATCAGGCCGTGCGCCAGCACGAACACCGGGCGCAGGAAGCGCTCCGTGCGTCGCATCCACGCGACGGTCGCCTCGACATGCCAGTCGATCGTCAGGCAGGTCCGGCCCGCGGTCCCCGGCGCAAAGGCCAGGTCGGCCGATCCGGTCAGGTCGCCGCGGGAGCGGAACCGCATGCGCTCGCCCGTCTGCAGGTCGAGGTCGTACACGGTGAACCGCAGGCGGTACCCGAAGGCGCTGCGGGCGACGAGGTCGAGTTCCTCGCCGCGGTTCTCGGTGACCTGGACGGCGTCCCACCAGGGCAGCGGGTCCGGCTCGGCGAGCAACTGCTCCAGCGTGTCCCAGAGCCGCTCCGGCGGTTCGATGACATCCCACACGCTGCGAAAGCGGTACATCAGGGCCTCACGGGGCCGTGTCGCTGCCGCGAACCGGGGTCCGAGCGGGTTTGAATGGACACAGCCCCGCGCGGTATGAGCGCACGGGGCTTTTTCTTCGGCTCATCCAGATCCCCGCTCAGCGCGTCCGGCGCAGCCACCACAGTCCGATGAATGGCAGCACGAGCGGCACGTAGCCATAGCCGGCACCGAATCCGGACCACACCGTCTCGTCGGGGAACAGCGCCGGATCGAGGGCGCTCAGCAGGCCGACGCCCAGTACTCCGACCAGTTCGAAACCGATGGCGAACGTGGCGACGCGGCGATTGCCGGTCGCCAGGGCCCAGGTCGCCACCCCGTAGACGACGCCGGCGACCGCCGACAGCGCATAGGCGACCGGAGCCTCGTCGGCCCTCGTGAGGAGTTGATAGACCGAACGCGACGTCGCCGCGATCGTGAAGATCGCGTACACGGCCACGAGGGCGCGCCCGAACCCGTGCTGGGTCTGTTGCGAGGAGTCAGCCATGTCCCACCCAGATCTGATGTGTCCGGATCAGCATGATCGAGACGGTGAACAGTGCCACGGCGACCACGCCGGTGCCCCACCGGGTCTTGTCGCCGATCCCCCAGAACACGGCCAGCGGCGGGATCAACACCGTGGTCACGAGATAGGACAGGTACAGGGCTCGTTCGAAGTCCCGATCGGTGTTCGCGACCGCCACGATGCCCCAGACCAAGGCGATGACGAGCAGCACCTCGACCACGGCCAATGCGTAGAACAGCGGGTTGCTGAAGCGATACGACTTCGCGGTGTGCCAGGCGGCGAACACGGCGGCGGCGAGGGCGACCAGTGAGGTCGCGTAGACCAGGGCATCAGGCATGTCGGGTCTGAGTCTTTCACGCGTGCTGGACGGCTGGATGCAGGGATCTCGATACGCGCCTCGCTGCGCTCGTCAGCTACTCGATCGCCGGGCCCGACGCCCGCCGCCCGCGTATCGAGCTGGTGGGAGGCTGCGCCTCG
>CAYYQO010000076.1:0-13423 GCA_964473845.1 uncultured Aeromicrobium sp. | reverse complement strand
TACACCGCCGCCGGGCCGCTGCGCATCGAGTTCGCGCTCGACCCGGCCCTGCACACTGGTCGCTTCACGATCGTCAGCACCTCGAACGCCTCGGTCACGCCGGTGCGCGGCGAGTCGATGACCGAGACCGCGATGCGTCGCGCCAAGGTCGTGCTGGACATCGGGGGACTGCGCCATCCGGTCAACCCGCCGGGCATCACGATCGGCCGCGGATCCTCGGTCGACCTCAAGATCGACGACCCCGGCATCAGCCGCAACCACGCCGAGATCTCGTTCCTGGGCAGCGGCGTCGAGGTCCGCGATCTCGGTTCCACCAACGGCGTCATCGTCGACGGGCGGCGCGTCGACGCCGCTTTCCTGCAGAATGGGTCGACCATTCGGCTGGGCAACACCACGATCACGGTGCAGCTCGGCGAGGAGATCGTGTGACGGGGGGAGCACATGAGTGAACTGACCCTCACTCTGATCAAGCTCGGCTTCCTGGCCGTGCTGTGGTTGTTCGTCCTCTCGGCGGTATCGGTGATCCGCACCGACATCTTCGGCACGAAGGTCAACACCCCCAAGCCGGCCAAGGGCCAGAAGCAGCCCAAGGCGCAGAAGACCAAGCGCACCAAGCGCACGCGCGGCGCCCCCAGCAAGCTGCAGATCGTCGACGGCCCCAACGCGGGCCAGAGTGTCCCGCTGGGCAGCGAACCGATCCTGCTCGGCCGCGGGACCGACGCCGCGATCCGGCTCGACGACGACTACGTCTCGACTCGCCATGCCCGGTTCGCCACGAACGGCGAGCAGTGGTTCGTCGAGGACCTCGGATCCACCAACGGCACGTACATCGGAAGTCAGCGCGTCACCTCGCCCGTGCCCGTCGCCATCGGAACGTCGGTGCGGCTGGGCAAGACGATCGTGGAATTGCGCAAGTAGATGGCGTCGCTGACCTACCGCTACGTGGCGATGACCGATGTCGGTCTGCGCCGCTCGAACAACCAGGATTCCGGCTACGCCAGCCCTCGCTTGCTCGTCATCGCCGACGGGATGGGCGGCGCCGCCGCGGGCGACCTGGCCTCGTCGGCCACCTTGTCCGAGATCCGCGAACTCGATCGTGAACTCGATCCCGCCATCGACGGAGATGCGCTCGACGCCATGCGGGTCGCCGTCCACAACGCGAACCAGCGGCTGGCCCGGCTGATTGACGACGACCCCGCCGTCGAGGGCATGGGCACGACGCTCGAGGCGATGCTGTGGGACGGCGAGAAGCTGGCCGTCGCCCACATCGGCGACTCACGCGCCTATCGCCTCCGTGGCGGCCGACTGAGCCAGCTCAGCGTCGACCACACCTTCGTCCAGAGTCTCGTGGACGAACGCAGGATCACCCTCGAGGAGGCCCGCACCCACCCCCACCGGTCGCTGCTGCTCAAGGCGATCCTGGGCCGCGACGACTTCGAGCCTGACTTCACGTGGCTGCAACCAGCACCCGGCGATCGCTACCTGCTGTGCAGCGACGGACTGACCGACATGGTCGACGACGAGACGATCGAACGCACCATGAAGCTCGAGACGATCGACGTGATCGCGACCGAGTTGGTCCGGCTGGCGCTCGACGGCGGCGGCTCCGACAACGTCACGGTAGTCCTGGCCGAGTTCGTCACCGATGACGAACCGGCCGACGAGGATCTGGCCTGCGCCGATGGCAAACCCCAGATCGTCGGTTCGGCCACGAACGCTCCGCGGCCCCGCAGTGGTTCGGTCACCGCGGCCACCGCGCCGCCGATCGAATCGACCGAGGTCCCGGGCGCGGTCGAACCCGACCCCGAGGAGCTGCGGTACGCCCCTCAGCCCGTCCCCAAGCGGATGTGGCTGCGCTGGCTGCTGGGCAGCCTCGTCATCATCGGCCTCATCGGTGGGGCCTCGGCCTACGCCTACGACTGGACCCAACGCCAGTACTTCGTCGCACCGTCCGGAGACCACGTCGCGATCTACCGCGGCATCGACGTGTCGCTGCCCCTCGTGACCCTCTCGCACGTCGACCAGGTGACCGGCGTCCAGATCGACAGCCTGCCGATGTACCAGCGCGACCGGGTCAAGGCCGGAATCCCTGCCTCCGACCTCGCCGAGGCACGACGGATCGTCACCAATCTGAGCATCCAGGTGACGGAGCCGACGCCCACTCCGACTTCGCCGCCCACGACCCCGACGCGGCGCACCCCTGCGACCCCGACTCCCACCACGGAGTCGGCATGAGCACCCGCAACCCCACCCCCACCTGGGTCCCGCGCAAACGACGCACGGCCGAGTTGGGCCTGTTGCTGCTCGCGATCACGATCGGCATCGGCTCCTACGCCGCCGTCGGGCTGGGGCTGGACGGCCAGGTCCCTCCCGGCATCTACACCGTCGGACTGGTCTACGCAGTCGTCTCCCTCGGTGCCCACCTCGCCGTGCGCAGGTTCGCCGGATACGCCGACCCCGTGTTGCTGCCGCTCGTGGTGTGCCTCAACGGCATCGGCCTCGTGATGATCTACCGCATCGACCTGGGCCTCGACGCGATGGGCTCGCCCTACGGACCCTTCGCCCAAGGCCAATTGCGCTGGACGATTCTCGGCATCATCATGTTTGTCGCCGTCCTGGTGCTGATCCGCGACCACCGGCGACTGCAGCAGTACACGTACACCTTCGGCCTGGCCGCGATCGTCCTGCTGGTGCTGCCGATCCTGCCTCTCATCGGCAACGCCAAGCGCGGCGCCCAGATCTGGATCCAGCTCGGTCCGTTCAGTTTCCAGCCCGCCGAGGCCGCCAAGATCGCCCTGGCCCTCTTCTTCGCCGGCTACCTCGTCGCCAAACGCGATGCCCTGGCGCTCGCCGGCCGTCGGATCCTGGGCGTCGACCTGCCGCGCGGACGCGACCTGGGACCGATCCTGCTGGGTTGGCTGGCCAGCATCGGCATCCTGGTGTTCCAGCGCGATCTCGGTTCTTCCCTGCTGTTCTTCGGCCTCTTCGTCGTGATGCTCTACGTCGCGACGGAACGACCCGGCTGGATCGTCGTCGGAGGCGCCCTCTTCGCTGCCGGCGCCTACTTCGGCTACCTGGCCTTCGGCCACGTCCGCTCCCGCTTCGACGCCTGGCTCGACCCGTGGGCCGACCCGGACCAGAACTACCAGATCATCACGGCCCTGTTCGGCCTGGCACACGGCGGACTCCTGGGACGAGGCTGGGGTCAGGGCAGCCCCGAACTCACGCCCTTCGGGTTCTCGGACTTCATCCTCTCGTCGATCGGGGAGGAGCTCGGTCTGGCCGGACTCATGGCGGTGCTCGTGATCTACGGACTCGTCGTCGAGCGCGGCCTGCGGATCGCCCTGACCTGCCGCGACGCCTTCGGAAAACTGCTTGCCGTCGGCCTCTCCGTCTCCTTCGCGCTGCAGGTGTTCGTCGTGGCCGGCGGTGTCATGCGGTTGATCCCGCTGACCGGCCTGACCGCACCGTTCCTCGCCGCCGGCGGCTCGTCGATCATCATGAACTGGATCATCGTCGCGCTGCTGTTGCGCATCAGTGACCAGACCCGCCGCCCCGCACCCGAGATGACCGCGATGACGGGCGACGAGGCCACCCAGGTGGTGAAACTGTCGTGAACAAGCCCATCCGTGCCATGGCGGTCGCCTGCCTCGTCATGTTCCTGGCGTTGCTGCTCAACTCGAACTACGTCCAGTTCGTCCAGGCTGACGACCTCAACGCCCGGGACGGCAACCGGCGCGTCATCGACGAGGAGTTCAGTCGCGAGCGCGGCGCCATCATCGTCGACGGCGAGCCCATCGCCCAATCGGTACCCATCGACGACAGGTGGCAGTTCCAGCGCAAGTACACCGATCCGAAGCTGTATGCCCCGGTCACCGGGTACTTCTCGTACCTGTTCGGCCAGGAGGGCATCGAGAAGTCCTACAACAGCGTGCTGTCCGGCAGCGACGACCGGCTGTTCGTCAACCGGATGATCGACGTCATCGCGAACAACCAGCCCCAGGGCGGCAGCGTCGAACTGACGCTGGACCGCGCTGCGCAGAAGGCGGCCTTCGACGGTCTGGCCGATCTGGGCGAGAAGACCCAGGGCGCCGTCGTCGCCCTCAACCCGCAGACGGGCGACATCCTGGCGATGGTCAGCCAGCCGACGTACAACCCCAACCGGCTGGCCAGCCACAACCTGACCGAGGTCTCCGAGGCCTGGGACCAGCTCACGAAGGCCGCGTCCCAGCCGATGCTCAACCGCACCACCCAGTCGACGCTGCCCCCCGGTTCGACCTTCAAGATCGTCACGGCCGCCGCGGGTATCGACGACATGGGTCTCGAACCCGACGACGACGTGCGCGGCGGGGCGACGCTCAGCTTCCCCGGGATCGACTACCAGTTGACGAACCAGGGCGGCAGCAGTTGTGGCGGCAACCCGATCAGCTTCGAGCGTGCCCTCGACGTGTCGTGCAACGTGTCCTTCGGGTGGATCGCGGGCCAGGTCGGCCAGGACGTCCTCGGCGAACAGGCCGCGAAGTTCGGCTTCGGTCAGGTGCCGATCGAGGACGTCGACGCGTACGCCAGCCGATTCACGAGCGAGGCCAACGCCGACCTCGAAGCTCCACAGCTGGCCCAGTCGGGCATCGGCCAGTACGAGGTCGCCGCGACTCCTCTGCAGATGGCCATGGTGGCCGGAGCGGTCGCCAACGACGGCGTCGTCATGAAGCCACAGCTCGTGCGCACCGTGCGGGCGCCCAACCTCTCGATCCTCGAGAACCACGAGCCGCAGGAACTCCAGCGGGCCATGTCTGCGGGCGATTCGCGCGAACTGCGGTCGATGATGGTCTCGGTCGTCGAGAAGGGCACCGGCTCACCGGCCGCCATCCCGGGCGTCTCCGTCGGCGGCAAGACCGGCACGGCCGAGTCCGCGAGCGACCGGCCCCCCTACGCCTGGTTCATCGGCTTCGCCCCCGCCAACGACCCCCAGGTCGCGGTGGCGGTCCTGGTCGAATCCGCCCAGAACACGAACGACATCGCCGGTGGTCGCCTCGGCGGCCCGATCGCCCGCTCCGTGATGGAGGCGGTCCTGCGATGAACCCCACCCACCCTTTGGGAGACTGGACACCATGACGGACAGTGACGAGCACATGAGCCCACTCGGCGACCGGTACGAGGTCGGCGAGTTGGTCGGACGTGGCGGCATGGCCGACGTCCGGGCCGGCCGCGACCTGCGGCTCGGCCGACCCGTCGCGATCAAGCTCCTGCGCAGCGACCTGGCCGCGGACGAGACGTTCCAGGAGCGCTTCCGCCGCGAGGCCCAGTCCGCCGCCTCGTTGAACCACCCGTCGATCGTGGCTGTCTACGACACCGGTGAGGCCCCCGACGGCAAGGGCGGCACCGTTCCGTACATCGTCATGGAGCTCGTCGAGGGACGCACCCTGCGCGACGTCCTGCGCGACGGGCGCAAGATCCTGCCCGAGCGGGCCATGTCGATCACCGCCGACATCCTGGCTGCGCTCGACTACAGCCATCGCGCGGGAATCATCCACCGCGACATCAAGCCGGCCAACGTCATGCTGACGCCCGAGGGCAAGGTCAAGGTGATGGACTTCGGCATCGCCCGGGCGATCGCCGACACCTCCAGCGCCATGACCCAGACCGCCGCCGTGATCGGCACGGCCCAGTACTTGTCGCCCGAGCAGGCCCGTGGCGAGACGGTCGATGCGCGCAGCGACATCTACTCGACCGGGTGCGTGCTCTACGAACTGCTGACCGGCCGGCCGCCGTTCGTCGGCGACAGTCCTGTCTCGGTGGCCTACCAGCACGTCCGCGAGGAGGCCCGTCCGCCGTCCCAGCTCAATCCCGAGGTGTCGCTCGCCGTCGACAACGTGGTGGCCAAGGCGCTCGCCAAGCGGGTCGACGACCGTTATTCCAGCGCCGGAGACATGCGCAAGGACATCGAACGTGTCCTGGCCGGCGGCTCGGTGGACGCCCCGACCCAGGCCGTCGCCGTCATCCCGGGTGCCACCGCGGTGGCTCCGGCCGCCACGACGGCGGCCGTGCTGCCGCCCCCGGCCAACGAGGAGGACGAGAAGAAGTCCAAGGCAGGGCTGTGGTGGGCGCTGGCCCTCGTCCTGCTGGCGATCGCGATGGCTGTCGGCGTCGCGCTGATGCTCAACAACGGCGACGACGAGGTCAAGACTCCCCAGGTGGCCGTGCCACGGGTCGAAGGACTCGACGTGCCGACCGCGACCAATCGGCTCGAGTCGAAGAACCTCGTCGTGGGTGAGACGACGCAACAGACCAGCGCCGACATCCCCGAGGGCCAGGTCATGTCGACCAGTCCCGAGGAAGACACCACGGTCGACGAGGGCACCTCGGTCGACCTGGTCGTCAGCGCCGGTCCCGAGTCCGTCGAGATCCCGAACCTGACCAGCTACTCCTTCGACGAGGCCAAGAGTCTGCTCGAGGGCGACACCTACGGGCTCAAGGTCAAGCGCCAGAACACCGACAGTGATCAGCCCAAGGGTCGAGTGCTGAACAGCAACCCGCCCCAGGGAACGTCCGTCGACCGCGGCAGCACGGTCACGCTGATCGTGTCCAGGGGCCAGATCGAGGTCCCGAACGTCGTGGGCCAGACGCTCGAGGCGGCCCAGTCGACGTTGGAGGATCTCGACCTCAAGGTGACGGTCCAGGAGGACACGTCGGGAACTCAGCCCGATGGCACCGTGACGGCACAGAGTCGCGCGGCCGGCACGATGGTTGCTCCGGGCACATCGATCACGATCACGGTCTCGCGGCCGCCGGCGACCACGCCGCCGCCAAGCCCCGACCCGACGGTGGATCCGCCGGTCGATCCTACGATCGAGGTCCCGGAGCCCTGAGCGGGTCCGGATCTGCGATTCGGGGCTAGTCGATCACGGTGGCGTGCCGCATCTGCACGCCACCGGCATGGGCCGGGGCCTCGACCTTGTCCAGATCGCGCTGCTCGATGCCCAACCCGTATCGCTCGGCGTACTGCCGGTAGGTCGTCACCTCTGGTGACGCCGACAGCGCAGCGTGGAGCCTGCCTCGATTGCCGATCGCCTCGATGACGTATGGCGGGGCGTAGGGAACGCCGTCCAGGACGACGGTGTTACCGACACACTTGATCCCGGTCGTCGAGATCAGCCGCTGCCCCTGCAAGGTGATGGCATCGGCGCCACCGGCCCACAGCGCATTGACGAAGGCCTGGATGTCCTGCTGATGCACGACCAGCAGGTTCGGATCCAGCCCGGGGACCTCGACGGATCGTGGCGCGTCCTTCAGTGCGATGCGGACCCCCGGACCCTCGACCGCCGAGAACCCGGCTGGTTCGGCCAGCTCGGCCACCTTGCGCAGCTGGCGGCGCAGGGCCGCGTTGTCGACCTTGCCGGTGAGTGCGTCGACCTCACGCTGGAGCTCGATCGCCTGCTGGCGACGCGATTCGACCTCGCGGGCCCGGTCGTGCAGGACGGAGTTGAGGTCGCCACCCGCCGGGCGCAGGTCCGAACCGTTCGACGTGACCGAAGCGGCGACGAACACGAAGCCGCACACGCACGCGACCACCAAGCTGAGCAGGGTCCACCTGCTGACAGCCTGTTTCTTCCCCTCCTCGCGCGGTGTTTCCGTCACGCCCACTACGCTATCTGAGTACGACACACTGCGGCCGGGCCCGGCCGCCCAATCGGGAGACGATCCGTGTTCAACAGGTTCAAGCGAAAGTCCGTGAAAGACACCGGACCCAAGCCGGTTCGCATCGGCAACCGGTGGGCGGCTCCTTTGATGGTGGCGTGCGCCGTCATCGGCCTGATCTGGATCGTCGTCTTCTACACGATCAGCAACACCGACACAACGATCCCCTGGTACAGCGACCTCGGTGGTTGGAACCTGGTCATCGGTATGGGCTTCATCCTGGCGGCCTTCGGCTTCGCCATGAAGTGGGAGTGAATCACACTGGTGTGATTACCCACATGTGTGTACACACCTGTGGATAACTACACCAGTGTAACTTGCCGCTCGCGCTCCGAGCGTGACTAGTTCAGTCCGGGCAGGAAGGCCCCGACCAGCGCCTCGGTCCGCCACGAGATCGCAGCGATGAACACGGCCCACAGCACGACGAACGTGCCGACCTGCAGGAGAAGTCGGCGATCGCGGGGCGCGTAGGCGAACACCAGGCCCAGCACGACACCGGTGACGAACCCGCCCAGGTGGCCTTGCCAACTGATGCCGGACTGAAGACTGATGACACCGTTGATCGCCAACAGCACGAGCATGCCGTTGATGTTCTGCTTCGAGCGGATCAGGAAGATCAACGCCAGGCCGAACAGGCCGAAGACCGCACCGGATGCGCCGATCGTGGCGACCCTCGGGTCCTCCCACAGGTAGACCAGGACGGACGAGCCGATGGACAACGTCAGGTAGGTGAGGACGAAACGCCATCGGCCGAGTGCGTGCTCGACGTAGGGGCCGAACAGGTACAGCGCATACATGTTCAGCGCGATGTGCAGCAGACCACCGTGCAGGAAGGCCGCAGTCAGCAGTCGGTGGTAGTCGCCCTGGGCCACGCCGTAGCCCCACATGGCACCCCACTCGAACAGGCCACTGCTGTTCGCGCCGCCCTGGGCCATGACGATGAGTTGGGCGGCGATGTTGACCGCGATGATCGCCATCGTGACGGCGCCGACGTCGGTCGAGATCGCTCCGCCGGCCATCGTGCGGGGTTGGCGGACCGCGGCCTGGCCCTGCCGAACGCACTCGGGACACTGGAAACCGACGCTGGCCTCGCGCATGTCCTCAGGACAGATGTGGCGCTGGCAGCGCTGGCACTGGATGTAGGCCGGCCGGTCGGGATGCCGGTAGCAGTAGTGCTGGCCGGCGGCCGGGTGAGTCACCGTTCGATGGTGACGGACTCGATCACGACAGGCTGGGCCGGACGGTCGAACCGATCTGTCTCAGTGGCGACGATCGCGTCGACGACGGCGCGGCTGTCGGCGTCCTTGACCTCACCGAAGATCGAGTGCTTGCGGTTGAGCCAGTCGGTCGGAACGACCGTGATGAAGAACTGCGAACCGTTGGTGCCGGCGCCGTTGGGCTTGGTGCCGGCGTTGGCCATGGCCAACAGGTACGGACGGTCGAACTGCAGCTCCGGGTGGAACTCGTCGTCGAACTCGTAACCAGGGCCGCCACGACCGTCACCGAGCGGGTCGCCGCCCTGGATCATGAAGTTCGAGATCAACCGGTGGAACGTGAGGCCGTCATAGAAGGGCTTGGTCGAGACCTGACCCGTCGCGGGGTCGAGCCATTCCTTGGTGCCCTCGGCCAAGCCGACGAAGTTCGCCACCGTCTTCGGAGCCTGGTGTTCGAACAGCTCGATGACGATGTCTCCGCGGTTGGTGTGGAGAGTCGCGGTGGTGGGCACTTCACGTCCTTTCGGGGGTTCACTCCATCCTCGCACGCCGACCCCAGCGCGGACGGCTACGTTAGGGGCATGTCGAGACTGCTCTTGGGCCTCATCGTGGCCGCCGTCGCTGTCGTGGTCGTCCGCAAGGCCACCGCCGATCATGGTGGCTCCTACGATCCGAGGCAGGAACGGTGACCGTCGACCTGCGGACCGAGGACGGTGTGACGACGCTCACGTTCTCCTCCGGACCGGTCAACCTGTACTCGCTGGAGTTCCACGACGAGTTCGATGCCGCCCTGGATCAGGTCGAGGCCGACCTGCCGCGCGTGCTGGTGGTGCGGGCCGAGGGCAAGATCGTCTCCGGTGGCGTCGACGTGTCCCAGTTCCACGCCCGCAAGACCAAGGCCGAGACGCGCGAGCTCTACGACCGGATGATGCAGTTGCCCGATCGGTTCGCCGCGCTGCCGATTCCCACGGTGTTCGTCGCGCACTCCCTGACCTTGACGTGGGCGCTCGAAGTCGCGCTCGCGTGCGATGTGCTGCTCGCGTCCGAGAAGGCCAAGTTCGGACTCGTCGAACGCGTCATCGGGCTGACCCCCACGATGGGCGGCACCCAGCGTCTGGCCGCTCGCGCCGGGGTTGCCCGCGCGAAGGAGTTCGTGTTCACCGGCGCCACGTACGACGCGGCGACTCTCGAGCGGTGGAACGTGGTGAATCGGGTCTACGCCCCTGATGCACTCGACGCGGAGGTCGCCGCCTTCGTCGCCGACCTGGCCGCCGGTCCGACGCAGGCCTTCGGTGCCGCCAAGGACATCCTGCGTGAGTTCGAACTCAGCGGCGTCCCCGGTTCCCTGGCGCGCACGACCGAGATCGCCTCGGAACTGTTCGACACCGAAGATCTGCAGCACGGGATGGAGTCGTTCCTGACCGACGGCCCCGGCAACGCCACGTTCGTCGGGCGCTGACTGATTCCCCGGTTAAGTGGGTTTCCTGTCACTGAACGTGGGTTTCGAACCACGCTAAGTGAAGGAGAACCACGCTCAGTCAGACGATGATCGTCTGCGGCATCCGTCCATACAGCCTTCTCGACTGCTCCATCCCGGCACGGATACGGCGGCAGGTGGCGTGCGGCGAGTTCAGATCGGAGTAGATCCACCGACTCATGCCGCGCGAAGATTCACGGATGCGGTCCTCCCGGCGTTTCTCATCGACGATCACCTGCCCGAGGTTCGATCCGGAGTACGAGTTCAACCGGCTGTACTTCACCAAACCGTCGAACTCCCCGCAATGCCGGAAGTCTGGCCAGTCGAAGTCGACCCGCCCAAGCGAGACACCCTGACTGTCGAAGTACTCGACCTGCATGCGCGGGACCGGCATCCCACCCGTGCGGAACATGTAGACCGACCGAATCTCACCGACACTTTCACATTCCGGCGACGCCCAGACCACCGAGAGTCGCACCTTCGCGATGCCGGGCCATCGGGCCATGCGGTCGAGTCGTTCCTGGAGTTCAAGCGGGTCGGTGCCGCTCCTGAGCACGAAGGACGTCTGAACCAGCCCGGCCTCCGTCCCGGCAACCGCGGCCGTCTCGAGCGCGGCCCGCGCGGGAACGACCATCAGGTGACCGTCGACCTCGACGATGTCCTCGTCGGTGAGAAGTCCGCTGTGATGGACGACCCGCGCCTCCGTCCTGGCGGTGCGGCGACCTGATCGCGTGATGTGGACGGTGTCGAGATCCAAGCCGTAGGAGACGCCTGTGTGGGAAACCGCTGCGGACTGATGGCTGAGCACGACGTCCGAGGGGAGCTTGTCCTGAACCGAGAAGGCCAGCAGACGGTGCCGCTCTTCAGGCGTCAGGCTCAAGTGCCCCTGGGGCGCGTAAGTACCCACACGGATTCGCACAAGGAGATGCTGCTTGATGGCGTCCCTGATCTCGCGATCGCTCACGCCCAGATCAAGCAGGTCGGACCGAAGGATGTACCCGCCGCGGTGTTGCGCAACCCTCTCGAAGAAATTCTCCATGGGTAGAGATTCGAGGATCGAACTGGTCCCGAACAACCCGCTGCGTGCGACCTGTGGACAACTCCGGCGACGGGGACATTCGACGTGACCAAGCGTGGTTTCCCGTCACTTCGCGTGGTTCGAAACCCACGTTCAGTGACAGGAAACCCACTCAACCGGGGAATCAGTCAGACGGGCGCGGAAGCGTCGGCGGCGACGCGGTGGCTCGTGCGGCGCTCGGCCCAGAACGAGACGAGGGGGATGCAGGCCAGCAGGACGGCGCTGAGCATGAAGCCCCAGGACCACTTCTGGCGCAGGCCCAGACGGGCGATGATCACGATCAGGGCCATGAAGAGGAAGCCGTGCAACTGGTCGATGACCAAGAAGATGTCCTGGTGACGGTTCCACCACGAGCCCTCGTTCGTCGCGAGCTTGCCGATGAAGCCCGCCATCACGATCAGCAGATTGACGCCGACGATCGTCGCCATCACTTGGTAGGCCCGCAGGAGTCGATCGTTCACCGCCTCAGGTTATCTCTCGGTGCCCAACACCATTTCACGGGTCATGCGCCACCACATGAACAGCGTGAAGGCCGCGAACACCCACCATTGCAGTCCGTATCCGAGGTTGCGCCCGCCCTGGGTCCATGACACCTCCGGCTCGGAAACCTCGACGACGTCCATCCCACCCGCGACCTGTGGATCGGTCGCGATGGCATAGCCCGACCACAGGTCTTCGTAACCCAGCTCGTTCAGCAGGGTCGGGATCCGGACGGATCCGATCGTGCGCGACGCGGCGTCCCAGGCGGCTCCGGCCGGATCGCCGGGCTGGAGCACGGCGTCGAACATGACCTCACCGGCAGGGACGTCAGGGAACGACTCCGTTCGTTGCTCGGCCCAGCCTCGCACGACGAACAACTCGGCGCCGTCGACCGTGATCGGGGCGAGCAGCCACACACCGTCGACATCACCCTGGGTCTGATCCGTGACCCAGATCTGCTCGGCCGTGGGCCGGAAGCTGCCTGTGACGGTGACCGCCTTCTGGTCGAGTTCCTTCGTGAACACCCCGTCCGGCGACCAGACGTCCAGCAGCGGGACGGCAGGCACGCCGTCCTGATCGTTGCTCTGGCCGGCTTGACGTTGGTCGTACACACCCAGCTGCCATGAACCCATGAACAGACAGAACACGATCGCCGCGATCGCGAACAGGTGCAGGCCGAGGACACGCGGGGCGAACCACGCCCCGAGTCCCGGCCGATCGGTCACGAGACGAAGGGCTTGAGATCGGGGTACAGCGGGAAGCGCTCGGCCAGCGCGGCCGTACGCTTGCGCAGGGCTTCGGTGTCGACCTCGCCGGGCTGGAGCGCCGCCGCGATGATCTCGGCGACCTCGCGGAACTCCTCGGCGGCGAAACCACGGGTGGCCAGCGCCGGCGTGCCGATGCGCAGACCGGAGGTGACCATCGGCGGGCGCGGGTCGTTGGGCACCGCGTTGCGGTTGACCGTGATGCCGACCTCGTGGAGGCGGTCCTCGGCCTGCTGGCCGTCGAGTTCGGAGTTGCGCAGGTCCACCAGGACGAGGTGGACGTCGGTGCCACCGCTGAGAACCTGGATGCCGGCAGCGATGGCGTCATCGGCGAGCAGTCGGTCGGCGAGGATCTGGGCGCCCTCGATCGTGCGCCGCTGGCGCTCGGCGAACTCGGGCTGGAGTGCCATCTTGAAGGCGACGGCCTTGGCGGCGATGACGTGCTCGAGCGGTCCGCCCTGCTGGCCGGGGAACACGGCCGAACGCATCTTCTTGGCGACGGCCTCGTCGTTCGTGAGGATCGCGCCACCGCGGGGGCCACCCAGCGTCTTGTGCGTCGTGGTCGTGACGATGTGCGCGTGCGGCAACGGGCTCGGGTGCAGGCCCGCAGCGACCAGCCCGGCGAAGTGCGCCATGTCGACCCACAGGGTCGCGCCCACCTCGTCGGCGATCGCGCGGAACGCCGCGAAGTCCAGCTGGCGCGGGTATGCCG